>CALGHA010000129.1 GCA_937915835.1 uncultured Fretibacterium sp.
AAATTATGCAGGCTCCTTTAGTTATTGCGAAGGGAGGAGATTATCTTGCGAAGAGGATTAGGGAGATTGCCGAGAATAATTTAATCCCAGTAATCGAGAATAAGCCGCTTGCTTGGGCATTGTATCAAAATGTCGAGATTGGCGAGGAAATTCCGGAAGATTTGTACAGAGGAGTTGCGGAAGTCCTCGCGCTGGTTTATAAGCTCAAAGCCTCGTAAAATTATTTGCGTCCGTACATGTCGATATTGCGCCGCTCATCATGATAGAGCAAAATATAATTTTTCTCGAGCACTTCATTAATCTCGGCTGTCCGTCCAGTTTCAGGATAAACGTTCGGTGTTGTGATGATTATATCGTTTACGCCGCTGATTATTGATTCTGCTTGAGCATCTACAGGATCCGGAAAGTTTTCGTATCGATTGGACGGTATATAAAAATATTTCTGGCTCGGAATTACACCTAAACGGTTATAAAGTTCTGCACCGGCGCCAGTGCATAAAACTTTCTCATCAGGTGAATAATATTTCTCATTGTGAAGCACGTATTCATTGAAATGGACAACCCTTCTGCCGAGTATTTCCCTGATGTAATCCGGATATCGTGTGCCGCAAGCTATTGACATCGCAAAAATCATTACTATCGCATGTTTCATTTGAAAACGTCTGTACATAAGTGATGCCAATTGGAGAGCAGCAGGCATTATCATCGGAACAACATATAAATAATAATGTCCGTAATGCCTTCCGGAAACAGAGATGCATAAAACGCTCAGGGTTAAAAGCGTAAAATAAGCTGTTCTATTTTTATTTTTCCGTATAATAAATGACGAGATGACAATAGCGGATATGATTATTACCTGTTTAAGATTAAAGATTGTATCAAAAATTCGTATAAATAAATTTTGCCCTTGCTTGGTATATATCAAGTTATACGTGAACATACCGAAGATTGCATCACTCACTGAATTCGTCACGATGACATAGATAATCACAGGTGCAGAACCGGCCAATAATCCCAGAAGTCCAGCTACTAAATTCTGTCTGAAGCCAGCAAAATTTTTCTCCTTTAGCAAGTCATAGCCGATAAGTATCGCAATTCCTCCCCACATCATAATCAAATTTGCACGAAGAAAAAAGGCTATTCCTGCATTTACACCGTGAATAAACATGTAAGAGGCTTTATGTTCGGCTTTTTCCCCGTTCAGATATTTCAACAGAATATATATTGATGCAAATTGAAATGTCAAAGCAAATTCTTCCGCAAAGTTCCCTCCTCCGAAAGTCAAGCGGGCAGAAGCAAACAACATGATTATCTGCATTCCTAGCCACGAAACTTTTTCATCAGCGTAAAGTAAGAATGAAGCGTATATAAATTTTGCTGACAGGAACATAAATGCTATTTCGACGATAAATAATCCAATTTGAGAGTTTCCGCCTATCAATACAGCAAGATAATTCACGAAATATAAATATAATCCCTTATGGTCAAATAATTCTTTATACATAATTTTCCCTGCAGCCATTCCGCGCCCCATAGCGATAAAAACCGACGAGTCATTAAACATTATATTGAGCAGAGGTGAGGATGACGCGCAAAAGTACATTAAGACGGAAGTGTAAAGCAAAATAAAAAAATTAGTCCTGAGTTTCATTTTTAAGTTCCTTCTTAAGTGTACAAAAGTCATTTACGGCCTTAATCCCAATCTTGAAGATTTTTTGAATATTGATTGAGTTTTTACCGCCTTGTCTTGGTCTGAAAGTTATTGACTTGAACGTTATGTTTTCGTTGAAGTAAGCAAAATATGTTGTGAGCATTACATTCGGGATGTTGAAATTTTTCGGGAGCCTGTAAAGATATTTCCTGAGTAAATCAGCCTTCATCAATCTGAACGGGCAATTAGCATCAGGAATTTTCACTCCGAAGATTAACCATAAAATTTTTCTCAGCACGAACTCGATAAATTTTCTTGAAGCTCCATCTTGACGATCTGGACGTTTTCCTAAAATTGCTTCATATTCATCGCGTAAGTTCCAAAATGAAGGGAATTCCTCCGGCAAAGTTTGACCGTCTGAATCCGTCTGAAAAATATAATCCGCCCCGTGTTTCAGCGCGTAATCATATCCGTATATTAGCGTGGGGCCGTGTCCTGAGTTAGGCTTAGTGAGAGGGATAATGTGAGAATTTTTTTCTGCGCAGTCTTGAAGTATTTTGAACGTGTCATCCTTGCTGCCATCATCGATTACAAGAAGATTATGCCCCCCCCCCCGTAAGTAATTTCAAGTATTTTTGACCATGCATTAATTACAGCTTGAATATTCTCAGCTTCATTATATGCTGGTATCACAACGAATAAACTCATTTTTGCCTCCTTACAAGAAAAAGCTCCCCATGTTTCAGAGGAGCCGTTAAATTCCGATTGATTACGCCATCACGCTTAAATCGCCGACCTCACGGAAGAGTTTATTGCATTCCGTTAACAACGCTAAACGATTTGCACGGACTTTTTCGTCCTTATCCATGACCATAACGTCATCGAAGAATTTTGCGACAACTGGCGACAACTCAGCAAGCATTTTCGTTAAGCCTTCCCAGTCGTAAACTTCAAGAGCTTTCTTCACCGGAGCTTCAAGCCTCGTAACTTCATTATACAAATTTTTCTCGGCTTCAACGGTCATTAATGCCTCGTCAGGTTTTACGTCAGCTTCTTTAGGGGCGTTCTTAAGCAAAATATTTTTCACTCTCACAGCCGAACTCACAAGGGCATTGAACCATTCGGAGCCTCTGACTTTATCGAGCGTCTCAATCAGTTTTAACGCCTGATAAGGAACATTGCCGACAACAGAAATTCCCAGCATAGCGAGTTCGTGCTCAAAGCCGCGTTCCTTAAGCTGAACATGTAATCTCTGCTTCATGAACTCAAGAATTTTTTCACGCGTCGCCTCGTCAACTTCATTAATCTCGCATGCTTTATTCACTGTGTCGTAAACGTCGAAATTATATTTCTTCGCAAAAAGTATTTCGTTAATGCACCGTGCCGCACGTCTCAGAGCATAAGGATCCTGCGAACCCGTCGGCTCAAGTCCAACTTTATGGCATGCCGTAATAATATGAACTCGTTCGGCCAATCCCAAAATTGCGCCAACGTCGTCAGTCGGAGTTTTTCCGCCGGCAGATTGAGGCAAATACTGTTCATAAATGGCTAAAGCAACTCGCTTATCCTCGCCGGAACATTTTGCATATTCACGTCCCATTACGCCTTGCAAGTCGGGGAACTCGAAGACCATTGACGTAACTAAATCAGCCTTCGACAAATAAGCCGCTCGGTCAACAAGTGAATCAATCTCATCAAATCCATTTTCATCACAGAGCCAGAGAGCCAATTTCTTTGTGAGCATAACTTTATCGTAAATGCTGCCTAATTTCTCCTGATAAGTTACACTCTTGAGCCTCTCAACGTACGAAGCTAACGGGATTTTCCTGTCCTCGTCCCAGAAAAACGCAGCATCTTCAAGCCTAGCTCGCAAAACTCTCTCGTTGCCCTCACGAATTATGCTCATGTCAGCCACACTGTTATTGCTCACACCGACAAAATAATTCGCAAGTTTTCCGCCCTTGTCGCGATTTCTGACGGCTAAATATTTCTGGTTCTTCTTCATTGAGGTCGTCAAAACTTCTTCAGGTATCTCAAGATATTTCTTGTCGAATGAGCCAGCAAAAGGTACAGGATATTCAACGAGATACAAATTTTCCTCAAGAATTTTCGCGTCCATCTCAACTTCAAGGCTTCCTTCAAGCGCGTTCTGAATGTTGGCTATCGAAGTCCTCATCTTCTGCAAACGTTTTTCCTGGTCAAGAATTACGTTGTTGTCATAGAGTTCATCAAGAAATACTGACGCGTTCGCAATCTCTATCGTCTTATGTCCCATAAATCTATGTCCCGTCGTAACTCGTCCCGATGAAACTTTGCCGTAAGTGAACGGAATAACTTTATCGTCAGCAAGCGCAACAATCCAGCGAATTGGCCGGGCAAATCTCACTCCGGAATTGTCCCAGTACATACTTTTCGGGAAATTCAAACTTGCGATTAATCCCGTCATAATTTCAGGCAAAACTTCAAGCGCAGGTTTACTCTCTTGTTTGACCTCAGCCGCCGCATATTTCACGCCGTTAACCTCAATTTCCGTTAAGTCCTTAACTTCCATTCCCTTACTTTTAGCGAAGCCGATTGCTGCCCTCGTAGGTTCTCCGTTCTCGTCATAAGCTGTCGAAATCGGGGGGCCTTTGAACATTTCGGCCTGTTCGGTTTGACTGTCTTTTACTCCCGTAACAAGCAATACAAGCCTTCGAGGTGTCGCATAAGTCTTAGCGTCGCGAAATTCCAGACGATTTGAGGCAAATGAAGTTTCAGCGTTCTTCTTCAGAGCTTCGAGAGCATCAGGAATAAATCTCGATGGTATTTCCTCTGTTCCTATTTCAAGTAAAACGTTCTTAATCGGCATTAAATTTATTCCTCCTCAAAAAATGCTCCCGGCTCGTTCACAAATTTATTCATCAACGGGAAGCCCATATCTTCGCGCTGTTTACGATAAGCCTCTGCACATCTGCAAGCTAATGCTCTAACTCGGGAAATATAGCCGGTTCGTTCTGTTACGCTTATAGCATTTCTGGCATCGAGCAAATTAAACGTGTGAGAACTCTTCAGGACGTAATCATATGCAGGCAAAACAAATCCCTTGTCTAAAATTTTTCCGGCTTCAGTTTCGTACATGTTGAATAACTTGAACAGCATATCAGTGTCAGCAATCTCAAAATTGTAATGGGAATGCTCAATTTCTCCCTGCAAGTGAACATCGCCGTACGTAACTTTTCCTGCCCATTCAAGATCGTAAACGTTATCGACTTTCTGAACGTACATTGCTATTCTCTCAAGTCCGTACGTAATCTCAGCCGGAACGTTCTCCATGTCTAAGCCGCCTAACTGCTGAAAATATGTGAACTGCGTAATCTCCATTCCGTCAAGCCAAACTTCCCAGCCTAAACCCCAAGCTCCTGTTGAAGGATTTTCCCAGTCGTCCTCAACAAATCTTATGTCGTGTTCACTCGGATCAATTCCCAAGCTCGCGAGGCTCTCGATATAAAGCTCCTGAATATTCGCCGGTGCAGGCTTTATGATAACTTGATATTGATAATAATGCTGAAGTCTATTAGGATTTTTCCCGTAACGTCCATCAGAAGGTCGTCTTGAAGGCTCAACATATGCAACTCTATACGGCTCAGGTCCAAGAACTCGAAGAGCTGTTGCAGGGTTCATTGTTCCGGCTCCAACTTCGATATCATACGGCTGTTGAATTACGCAGTCTTGACGGCTCCAGAAATTTTGAAGCCTGAAATATACTTCCTGAAAGTTCAAGATTGATATTACTCCTTTCGTTATTTGCTCGCTAATTGAGTTTTACCCGCAAGATACGGAACCGGATTAACTTTTACGTTGTTCACGCGGACTTCAAAGTGTAAATGATTTCCCGTTGAGCGTCCTGTTGAGCCGACATAACCGACAACTTGACCTTGCATAATTCTTTGTCCGGGAACTACAGCAACTTTCGAGCAATGCGCGTAAAACGTCTGAACGCCGTTACCGTGATCCAGCAATACAAAGTTTCCGTAACCTCTGAAGCCGATTGTTGAGTTATTGCCGGTTCTTGCGACGACACCATTTTTCGCGGCTTTAATCGGCGTTCCTCCGGGCATGCAAATATCAATTCCCTCATGTCTGCGTTTTCCTCTTGGTCCGAAATATGATGAAACTTTTCCGTCGATAGGCCATAACATTTTGCCGTTAAGATCCGGAATAAACGTACTCTTATTGAGATTATTATTGCGCGGTCTAAGCGGTATCATGTTGTAATAAGGCACATAACCCGGAACATTTCCGAGCGTGTTATTCAAGTCAGAAACTGAGGGCTTTTTAGGCGCGGCACTCTGAGGAAGTCTGACAACCTCAACTTTATTGCCGGTAATCACAAGTCTCATAGGCCCATTCACAGCGTCTCCGTTCGGTGAAAGAATTATTACGGGGTCCATAAGTCCGGGAATTGTATTATTCTTGGCTTCGTCCTTCTTCTGAGCGTTGGCTAAAATTTTGTCGGGCTTCTGGTTCTTCTTAGTCTCTGAAGCTATAGCTTTTGCCGGAGTATTCTGAGTTTTTGCGGCCGTCTTAGTATTGATAATTTTGTCGGGAGCTTTAGTTGTAGTCTTTGCTGGTTCAATTTTCGCCGGAGCTTCTGTTTGTGACTTCTGAGCTGTAATTATTTTTGAAGGCATAACTTTTGCAGAGCTGATTTTACCTCTGTCCTGCCAGACGAAAAGCATATCAGCCTTCTTAGTCGGAAGATATACGAATTGTCCCGTCTTAATATCTTTAGATTCCATTCTGTTAGCCCATAAGACATCATCGACGGTCATATCGTGAAGCAGGCAGTATTGTTTAAGTTCTGCGATAGAAGCGTTGAGGTTTTCGCCGAAATTAAGAATTTTCCAATTTTCTGCAGCATAAGCCCCCGAAGCTAAAGTGAATAAAATGATTGCACCTGTGAGAAATTTTTTCATGATTAAACATTACCCCTTTCTGAAATTTTATACTCTTTCTGTTACTATTCTGAAGCCGGCTTTCCCGAGTTCCTGCCTAATGTCGTCAATCTGTCCTGCGTCTCGAGTTTCAAGCGCAAGTTTCAGGAAGCAGGAATTTATAGCCATATTCGTATCGCCGTGATCGTAATAAACAGACACGACATTCGCACCGCATCCCGCAATAATCTCGCTGACCTGTTGTAATTGGCCGGGTTTGTCGACAAGCTCAATCGTGAGATTTACGTTTCTTCCGGTCATCATTAAGCCGCGAGTTATGACACGGGATAAAATATTAACGTCGATATTTCCGCCGGAGACTACACAGACGGTTTTTTTGCCCTCAATCGGAAGTTTATGGAACATTGCCGCCGCAACCGGAACAGCTCCAGCACCTTCAGCGATTAATTTCTGTTTCTCGATTAAAGCTAAAATTGCCGCCGCAATCTCATCTTCAGAGACACACACGATATCATCAACGTAACGCGAAATAATCTCATAAGTTGTCTCGCCAGGATTTTTTACAGCGATACCGTCAGCAAATGTTGAGACTGCTTCAAGGCTCTCACGTTTTCCGTTATGAAATGAATTATACATTGATGGAGCTCCTGCCGCCTGAACTCCGTAGATTTTCACGTCAGGTTTCAAGCTCTTCACGGCAAAAGCAACTCCCGAGATTAATCCGCCTCCGCCAATCGGAACGATAACAGCTTCAACGTCTTCCAACTGGTCAAGAATTTCAAGCCCGATTGTCGCCTGTCCAGCAATCACGTAATCGTCATCATAAGGATGAATGAAAGTTGCTCCGGTTTCCTCGACTAATTGCACGGCCCTATCATGAGCGTCATCATAAGCACCTTTGACGAGTTCAATATTTGCGCCGAGTCTACGTGTGCTTTCAACTTTCATTACAGGAGCACTGTCAGGCATACAGATTGTTGATGTAATTCCCTTGCGAGTGGCCGACATTGCTACACCTTGCGCGTGATTTCCCGCTGAACATGCAACGATGCCTTTAGCTTTTTCCTCGTCAGATAACTGGGAAATTTTGTAATAGGCTCCTCTGAGCTTGAAACTCCCGGTAACCTGTAAATTTTCAGTCTTTAAATATAAACTATGAGATTCACTGAGTAAGGGCGCGGCGATTAAATCAGTCTTACGTGCGCATTCTCTCAGGATATAAGCAGCATGATAAACTTTATCGAGTGTCAGCATTTCATTCCCTCTGTGTTCAATTTTAATCACACTCCGCTAAAAATATGTGATAGTATACCGCAAAATCGCCTAATTTTAGAATGGAAAGTGTTAAAATTTTTTGTATAAAATTTCTCAGGGGGTAAAAATTATTCATGAAAGTTTTATTAATCAATGGCAGTCCGAACGAGAAAGGCTGTACGTTCACGGCATTAAGTGAAGTTGCAGGAAGTCTTAATGCTGAGGGAATTGACACAGAAATTTTCTGGATTGGCAAGAAAGCTATTCAGGGATGTATTGCGTGCCACAAATGCTTTGAACTCGGTCATTGCGTCTTTAACGATGGAGTACGCGAGATTTCTTCAAGACTTGACGAGTTCGACGGAATTATTATCGGCTCTCCTGTTTATTACGCCGGACCTAACGGAAGTTTATGCGCATTTCTCGATCGTTTATTCTTCTCGGCTGGCAATAAATTACAGGGGAAATTATCAGCGTGTGTTGTGTCTTGCAGAAGGGGCGGAGCTTCGGCGGCTTTTGACAGGCTCAATAAATATTTCACGATTAATAACATGCCGGTAATCTCTTCACAATATTGGAACCAAGTTCACGGATTTACTCCTGACGACGTGCGAAAAGATTTAGAGGGCATGCAGACGATGAGAACACTCGGGCGAAATATGGCGTATATGCTTAAGTGTATTGAAGCAGGAAAGAAAGCGGGAATTCCTGAGCCGGAAAAAGAAGAGCTAGTATTCACAAACTTTATACGTTAAGAAAACAAGCGGGGAGATAATTCACAACGAAACACTCCCCGTTTAATTTTCCCGTTCATTATGCGTGCACCTCCTTATAACGGTCGCTCATTAACACTTTCAGCATATGGCTCATCGGTGTCATGTTGCCGTCGAATTTTTCTTTGAACGTCGTTATTCCCATTCCGCTAGCCAGTGCTGCACCCTTTTGATGTGCTGTAACTGGGGCCTGCATTTGCCAGCTGTTTACGTTGATGAAGACTACAGCCGGAAGTTGATAACCTGCAAGCTCGAATTTTGCCCGTGCGTTCTCGTATACAGTCTTGCTAGGGTCTGCAATCGCGCAGTTAAACTCCATATCCGAAATGATATACAAGACTGAAGGCATCTCGTCCTGCTTTGAATTGGCTTCAATCGCTGTATAAAGTATTAAATCGAATACAGCTTCAAGATTTGTAGACATTCTCCATTTCGCCGACTGAATATATCTCAGCTTATCCCTCAAAGTTTCGCCGTGAATCTCGATTAATTCAGGCACAGACGAAAAAGTTATAAAGTGATTGTGAAATCTCCCCTTGCAGCGTTCAGCATGATACAAGCCTAAAGACTGCGAGATTAAAGCCGGTGTAACTGCGTCTTCTCTTGGTGTCCAGTACATTGAACCCGACGTGTCAATTACACTTATAGCGTTTTCGTTGCCAAAATTCGCCGGTAAATTTCTCCAGAGAACTTCGAGAACGTCTTCAGCTTCAGCTTTAACATTTCTAATGCTATCATAAAAACTTGTGCCGAAAAACGGACGTACAAGCTCATACGGGAATAAATTAGCGCAATGAATTTTCTTTTTTCCCGTCGAAACTTCAGCGAGATAATCATAAAAACGTTCGCCGTCGTTCCGCCCAAAAGCTCCGCGATACTTCAGCATTGCTCCGGCAGGTACAGCCTGATACTTTACTTTTTCGGGCTTCTTTTCGGTCAAGTAACGTTCGGTTAAGCCTATGTTAGCCCGCAATTTCGTGAGAGTTTTTCTGTAGCTGTATTTTGTCATTCCCAGCAAGGAGATTAACTTTTTAGCTATGCCGCGAGTTCTTGCGCTTGAAGTGTTAATCGACGGCATCCATTTTGCTAATAACGAAACAGGAGCGTCAATTTCACCGTTTTTTCTGGCTTCAAGTGAGGCTAAATCTCGTTCAAGCTGCTCTTTGATGACACGGATAACTTCACTTTCTGACTTCGTGTCCATCAAGCATAACATATCATCGAAGCGTCCGAACTCGGATATTAAATGTACGTTCTTCTTTGCTGACTTCGGCCAAGTTTTAGCGACGTGGCGGATTAATGTCCTGAATAATTGACGTTCGCCCATTCCTTCGCGAATATCCCGGATGTAAAACAATAATTTCATCGCAAGTTCCGGGTTCTCGATATAAGCCTTGTCGAATAATCTTATCTGGTCATAATCTGAACGATAACGCATTCCTCCGGCGACTGAGAATAAATCCAAGCATGCGTCGCTCGTTGTTGAGTAAGTTACTGCGCCGTTGAGCGTTCGAGTCTTGCTGGCGTTTTTCTTTAAGTGTGTCAGGAAACTCAATTTTCTTTCACCTCCTCCATGATTAGCGTGAAAGCGTCTCAGCTCCCCAAGAAAACAGCTTCATTCCAGAAGTCCCGCCGTCAACCAAGAATTTTGTTGATTAACGACAAATCGCATAAACTCCAAATTCTGCGGCAGTAGGTGCGTGAAAATTTTTGCCGGAAACTTTCAATCGGCCTTGCTGCATGAAACCGTCATCGCTTCATATTTTGCGTTCAATCTGGAACTCTTCTGCTTCTACCCTCTTCGGGATTTGTAATAATAATCTTGACAGGAGTTTTCATAACTGGTTTAAATTCGTCCGCTCTCATCCTTTGAACAGCGTCTTATCGTCGCAATCTTTATCGCCGTATAATTCTCGCACTGGCTCAGTCCCATCCCTTAACTTCACTCGGTGCTCTGCTCGCAAAAATCCTGCGAATAAATTTTTCCCCGTTAATCCTGGCTCATCCTGATTGATGATACCCTGCAGCAGAAACAAAAAATTTGTGATATGCCAATCGACGCTAAAGTATTAATATAAGTTATAGTGGGCGATTTAGATTATCTGTCAGGTCATTACTGCTGTTCGCTCCTCCCTGAGAAATGGTTATTGTCCTTTCTGCCAAATTTACGCTTTTTGACGAAAGCAACCGCCTAACCTTCTTTAGGGATCTCTTCGCTACAACTTCTGAATGATAATCTCTGCTGTATGCGCCGCTATCACTGAAGAGAGAATCTGCTGCCGAAACCTGCCTCCTGTCAGGGTTTCTGGTAGGTTCGGGATTGTTTCCCCTTCGACGCTGGAAATTATACGCTATATATTTTTATTATCCTGGAAAAAAAGTTGCGAACTCTCTTTGCTTGTCAATTCTGGCTTTAAGACGTGAAATAAAACTTTCAGGCTCAATAACTCTTAATGTCGATCCGAATGAAAGTATACGTATCAAAATTTCCGTCTCGTCGTAATGGTCATAATAAATAGTTATTCGGTATTTGTTCTCGTTAATTCTCTTTGTCTCGCGCTGAAGATGTGAGAAGTGAAGCAGAACACGTTCCATAGCGTTCCATTTGTCTACGAGCTCAAAAGTTACGCTGTCGATAATTCCTTCAGGAAGCTCATGGAATTGGCCGGAAGTCTCAAGCTCACAACGAATTATTCTCGACAAGTTCACGATCCAGCGAAATTTTTCATCAGCTCCGACAAGTCTAAATCTGTCGTCCTTCTCCGAATATTCAAGATAATGCGGAGTAATATTAATTTCCCTTGCCTCGCGTAATCTCGTCTCAAAGATAATCCGCAAATTCTTTCTCTCACGAAGCGCGCGCAAAATTGTCCTGAAACTCGCAATATATTTCTCGTCGTCGTAATTATCCCCGTCAGTGTAACGGTCATAATACGTGATAATCTTGCTGTCGAATAACGGTTCAACATCTTCAAGCCCGGAAATATCAGGCTCGAATAATTTTATTCTGGGGTCAGAGATTAAGGACTTAAGCCAGCGTTTTTGAAGAATTGTAAGAGGCATAACGGGTTCATTCTCAAGCTCAGTCGTGAAATCGTCGTTGAGAAGATGCCATTTTCCCCCTTGAAGTCCGGCCAATATCGTAATGAAACTTTCACCGAAGGCATATTCATTCACAATGTCAGCAAATTTCTTCTTCGTCAGAGTTCCATGAAGGGCTTCACGCAAAATTGACGAGGTCGCAAGATAATAGCCGCTGTAAATCTCGTTAAACAACATCTTTATACATCTCGCTTAGAGCTTGAACATCCTGATTGAAACGCTCAATAACTCTTTCGTCCGAACATTGCAAGTCCGTTATTCTTCCGATGAAAGTCCTCAAAAATGGCAGCATTTCTAACGCGTCAAAGACTTCTGCGGAAAATCGCCAGTGATTAGCGTCAACCTTCTCAATCGTTCCGCAGCGTTTTTCACGTTTAAGCCTCTGGATAATATGTTCCTCGCCCTCGTCAACATAAACCGTGAAATTTATGCTCGTAAGCTCATTGTTGAGGCCGCCGCTAACTCCCCAGACATGCGCGCAAAACTCGGATAAATCTTTTTCGTCGGGAATTTCCGTTAAGACTTCGTTGATAATTTCTACGTCTTCGATTAAGTCAAGCCGGTAAAAATAAAATCTCGTTATCTCCAGCGACCAAGCTAATAAATATTGTCTTCCTGTCTGAGTTCCGACGTAAATTTTCAGTGGTAAGACTTTAACGTTTAATTTCTTAGTGATGAGCTTCACAACTTTTTTATCATTTATGGCCGTGAACAAATCGCATAAAATTTCGCTCTCAAGTGTATTCAAGATATAGTGATGTTTGAAGTAAAATATTCCCTGACGTTCTGAGCTGATGAATGAGCCTATAACTCCCAACGGTGCAATCTCAGAGAAAAATGCTAATGCTGAAGTCCAACTCTCAAGATTAATTTTATTCTCACTGAGCCTGTAAAAATTTTCCTTCCCGTTCTTTTCTCTCGTGAGCAGGCCAATTTTCACGTATTCAGCAAGTTTCTTCCTGATTGTCGACTCTTCGGGCAAATTCTCGTTGAAGCGTTCGGATAATTCATCAAGAATGTCATTCACAGAATAGCTCTCAACACTTGTGAGAATATCGAGAATATGAAAGTGAAGCATTATGTCTTTATCCGTGAAGCTCTTAGTCCTGAATGCGCGATAAAGAGGATTTTCCGGGATTGCTCGGCTGTCAACGGAAATGTAAAATCTTCGTCCTTCGTTATCCTGCCCAAAAGTCATGTAATCCCCGAGCCAGCTCTCAACTCGTCGGCGTTCATTGTCGTAACTCCGTGCGCTCTTCTGCGTGTAATCGTTCCTGTGATTGAAGCCATAAACGTAGAACGAGCGAATGTAATCTCTTATCCCGTTAAAATTTTTGATTAACTCACTGTAAGCCATAAAATATTTTTTCGCCGCCAAAATAGAACATGTTATATTTTTCTGAAAGCATTAACGCCTAAAATATTAGCATAAGTGTATAATCTAACAAAATTTATTCAAAGCAAGGTGAAATTTTTTGACACGTAAAGTTTTTATAGCGTTATTATTATGCTTACTCGTTCCGTTCATGGCATATGGCGACAGCTTAACGGCTTCATGTTCAAACGGAGTATTCGAGGGAGTTTTGTCCGATGACATAATCTCCTGGAAGGGAATTCCTTACGCAAAAGCTCCGGTTGGCAATTTACGATGGAAAGCTCCTCAAGCTCCTGACGCTTCAACAGAGAATTTTTCGGCCGACAAGTTTGCAGCAATCCCAATTCAGGCCGTCTCGTCTTCAAGTCCTGAATATTACATGGCTCAAGATGAAGATTGCTTATATCTCAATATCTGGAGAGCTAACACCGACAACGGAACATTAAAGCCCGTAATGGTCTGGATTCACGGCGGAGCATTCAGGGACGGAGCATCACCAAGCCCGTATTACGACGGTCAAAGTTTCGTGAAAAATAATCAGGATGTAATTTACGTAAACGTTGATTTTCGTCTGGGATTAATGGGATTTATCGACTTCGCTAATTCTGGATTGCCCGGAGCTGAGGAGTTCACACAAAGCGGAAATTTAGGACTTCTCGACATTTTGCAAGCTGTAAAGTGGTTGAGTGAAAATATTGCTTCGTTCGGTGGCGATCCGGATAATATTACACTTTTCGGCCAATCTTCAGGTTCAGCAAGTATTTCATTAATTATGAGCATGGAAGAATCAGCCGGATTGTTCAAGCGTGCTATCACTGAGAGCGGAGCAATCTCAATGACTTCGAGCAAAGAGGACTGCGCGGAACTCACACAGAAATTAATTGAGCTTACCGGAGCAAATTCGATGGCTGACTTAATGGCGTTGAGTTCTCAGGATTTATTAGCGGCTACAGCAAAATTATTGCCATATCTGAATTTTCCTGAGAGGGACGGTGTAGTTCTTGCGGAAGATCTTGCAAATCTTATTGAAACATTCGGTACAAACTCAGGAAATTTCGACTTACTGACGGGTTCAAACGCTAACGAGTTAAATTACTGGATTACTGCGGTCGGAAGTCTTGAAGGTTTCTCACAATTAATTCAAGCTGCTTATGCTCAGATCATAAACGCGATTTCGGCCTATAATCCTTCTGACGTTGAGAATGCACAAAATTTCGTTGAGCTTCGCAGCGGAGATTTAGGCGAGATGTGGGCAAAAGTTGAGTTCTTCAACGATTTACTCTTCAGAGGTCCGGCAATTACACAGGCTGATTTGCATTATGTCTCTTCGTTAGCTGGATTACGCGCGAAGACTTACATGTATTACTGGGAATATCCTTCAACTGTTGCTGGACTTGGAGCTTCTCATGCCTCCGAACTTCCTTACGTCTTGAACTCGAAAGTTTACCCGCTTGCTCAGCCTCTTAATCAGGAATTGGCCGACAAAGTTCAATCTTTATGGGTAAATTTTGCGAAGACCGGAGACCCTGCGACTGATTTAATCTCATGGCCTGCGTATAATCCCGTTGAACGCAGAACGCTAATAATCGGTGAGAATATCGAGATTGAAAATTCCCCGTTGAATGAACAAAGAGAGCTTATAGAGCCATTATTGAAGTATGGAATTTCCGGCCGTGAGTTAATCAATGCAGCAGCTTCAACACAGCAGGAAGAGCCTGAGGAGCCTGAAGAGCAGGAAACCCATAACGTGCTCGGATCATCAGGAGGCGGCTGTAACACCGGAGCAATCTTTATTCCGTCAATAATTTACTTCTTCATTAAGAAACGTAGAGTGTAAAACTTTTTCCCCTTGTCATTCGGGCAGGGGGAATATTTTTGCGGCAAACTTGTAAAATCTTCCGTCCTTCTCAAATGGAACTTTCGGCATGCTCACGATTAAATATGCTTCGTTGAGTTTCAAATTTTCGTTTCGTGATGTGTAAACTGGATCCGTAATTCTTATGCTGGAATATTTATGATTATTATAGCTGAACGATGCCCGACAGCTTATTCTTTCGCGTTTTTTCTGATAAGTTATCTCGAAATTCTTGGCATTAACGAACACCAGCGAATAATTGAAATTAAACGTATTCATTTCCTGTTCTGTGAGACTGTCTGAATTATTCCCGAAAATATATTCATGACTTTCTGCCGGATGAAATCTCAGCACGGCTTCAAGCCTTGAGCTTCCGCGTTTACGAAGAGTTTCATAGTTCACAATTACGTCCTCAGTGTGATTATTAATCGGAACTTCGCGGGTCGTGTTCACTCTGACAATATCAAGAGGCTCAAGAAATCCCGGAACGTTGAGAAATTTAGTTTGCGGGCCCATTAAAGGAGTTCCTAATGCGTCGCTAACAAACCTAATCCATTTACGCGATTTAAGCTCAAAGCCGGTTATGCAGAAGCCTCCGTACATTGTCGATTTCGTCAGGATTACAACGTCTTTAATCATGCGTTTATCATAAATGAATAATCTCTATATCCTGATATTCTCTCGCTATAATCTCGGCCAATAATCTCCTGTGACATTTCTCCGGCGTTGGTTCAGCACAGAGAAGACACACGGAATTTCTCAGCTTGAAGCGGTCATGAAAAAATTTCGCGGCATTTCGTGTTTCCATGAGGTTAATATATTTTTGCGAGTATTCTTCCCATGTGATTAACTTTTTCTTATACGGCTTCAAAATTTCGCTTGACGGCGCAAGTTCCGGACAATTCGAGTATTCGCAATCGCATAAATTCTTCAGGAAATAGGGTAAATCCCGCTTCTTCGTGAAACCTGCAAGCTGTGAATTATTATTAAAGCGAACGTCGGCTAAAATTTCGACATTGTGAGACTTTATCAGCTCGAAAAATTCCTCAGCCGTTTTCTGAGTAAAGCCTATCGTGAATAAATTCATTCTCGTCATAACGCCAGCCGATTTTTTCGTTTCTCATCCTATAAGCCGCGTCAACAAGTTCACGCTCTGCCGGATAACCGCTGAACAAATCTCCCTGCTCGTATTTGTGAAAATATAAATTTACCAGCTCATGCTCTAAATCTTCCTGAGTTAAATTATTCCCGTCGGGCATAAGGTGAATTACATCACGGCCAATCTCATTGAAAACTCTAGAAACCATAATTGCCCGATGACAGTCAAGCGGATTTTCTTCACAGCACATCAAAGCATACGTGTAATCCCCTTCGAGTATTCTTGTAACGCCGTCATAAAATTGCCTTGAGCTCATAAACTTTTCAAAGTCAAGCCAGCCTTCAGGAGTGTAAAAATTTCTGTCCTCCTGTCGTGCTCCGAACTCACGCGCAAAATTCTCATACTTTATGCCTTCAGCTTCAAGTGTACGGGAAATTACGGGGCTGTCATATTCGGGATTATGATGTGAAAATGGCTTGCTCCGAACATCGACGACAAAATTAACCTCGTGAGACTTGAGAACGTCAATAAATTCTTTAACACTAAAGCCAGCATAACCAAGCGTATAAATTGTATCTTTCATATCAAAACTTTCATAAAAAATTTCCCCCTCAGCTTGAGACTAAAGGGGACAAAAATTATTCTATCTTACTTTAATAATCCGATATTCTTCATTACAACTTCAAGTTTTGCGTGCTGTTCGGGCGTTAACGGCTGAATAGGTTCCGCGCATTTCCCTACGTTATGACCTATCATGTTCAGAGCCTCTTTAATCACAACCGGGAAGCTCCCCATGTTCGTGGCAATTCGTAACTCGCTGAGCTTGAATTGTGCTTCGAGTGCCGCGTCATAATTCTTGTTGATAAAATTCTCGTAAATATCGACAGCAATTCTCGGCGCAATATTCCCGCATGATGTTATCGCTCCGGCCGCACCATACCACAGAGCCGCGTAAATCAGAGTGTCACGTCCCATTAAGACGCAAAATTCGGGATTGTCGCGCGTTAACCTGATATATTCTTCGCTGTTCGTCATGTCTCCGGTTGAATCTTTTACGGCGATGATATTTTTCACTTTCGCGAGTTTTTGAATTGTCTCGGGAGCAACTGTTACGTTCGTCTTGGGCTTGTTGTTGTAAATTACAATCGGAAGGCTCGTAGCGTCGGCAATCTTACGGTAATAAGCCTCAACTTCAGCTTGTGTCTGACTAACGAACATCGGAGTTAATACGCTCAAGGCATCAACTTTCACGTCTTCAGCAATCTTCGCTAACTCAATCGCGCCCTTCGGAGTAATATGATTAGCTCCGGCGTAAATGTCCATTTTTCCGCGAGCATATTCACATGTAACTTCGAGGACATGACGATAAAAACCGTTATCGAAAGCGTAAAATTCTCCTGAAGTCCCAAAAGGGAAAACGCCGTGAATGCCGTTGTCAATGAAGTATTGCAAAAGTTTCTTGTATTCATCCTCTTTGAAATTGCCGTTGTCATCAAAAGGAGTTACAACAGGAATAACTATACCATGAGGCTTGAACATGATTAAAGAATTTCCCCTCTCGTAATATAAAATTATTTTGCGGTAAAGATATTATACACGGAAAAATTAAGGCTGTTTGTGAAAAATTTGCGGTTATTATAGAATTACAATCATAAAAATTTTTTCACAATAGGGAGGATATTATTATGTTCAGAAAAATAGCTTTGCTCATGCTGTTGACAATTTGCTTTGTTCCGGCTGTGTGGGCAGATGATGAACCCGTACCCGCCGAAAACTCAGAGGCAGTTGCTGAAGAAGTCGTTGAAAATGTTGAAGCAGTTGAAGCCGAAGAGCAAGACCCCGTTGTAATCCGTGAGAACGCACTTAACCAGAAAGAAGCAGAACTTGAGGAACTTTCAGCGTCATTAAGCGAACGTGAAGCAAGTTTAGTTCAGCGTGAGAAGGAATTTGCATCACGTGCCGCAACTCTTGCTGTTGAGAGCCGAAAAATTTCCGGGACTAACGCAGTCTTGCTTGGACGAGAAACTCAGGTTAATGAACGCGAAAAGGAAATTATGGCCAGAGAAGCAGGATTAGCACGCCGCGAAATGGCATTTGCTCAGGAAAGCCAGAAATTCACGGAAGCGTCATCAATATTGGCCGGACGTGAAGCCGATTTAGCAAAACGTGAAGCCGAGCTAGCAACTCGTGAAGCTGAACTCAACGCGAAAATTTCAGCCAAAGAAGAAGCCGACAAACTTACAGCACGAGAAGCAGACTTAGTAAAACGTGAGGCGGCATTAACAGAACGTGAAGACACGACGAACAGATTAAACACTCTTGAAGCTGAATTAAACGAGAAAGATACAGCGTTGAAGGCTCGTGAAGAAGCTGTTGCATCACGTGAGAGCGCAGTAAACGAACAGGAGCAGAAACTTTCTGAGGCAACAAAGGAAGTCAGCGACCATGAGGCTGAACTCGCAAAGAAAGAAACGGAATTAACAGCGCGAGAAAATGACTTGAACGCGAAAAATGAGAAGCTCGACACTGACACTTCAGCTTTGACAGCACGAGAAGCCGCATTAATCAACCGTGAAGCCGAAGCCAGCAGAAAAGCCGCCGAAGTTGCCGAGATGGAGACGCTCATTAAAGAACTTCCTGCGTTCGACCCGAATAGTTCAACCGAAGCCGCAATGATTTTGACTTATCCGTTACCGGCCGCAAGAAGACGTGAATTAATCGCAATGCAGAGAGAGGCTTATACTCGTTACAGCTCGAATAGAATTACTCAAGCTCTCGAGGCTTATGGTGAAGCAGCTGACGCAGAACCTCAGGTGAATTATCTTGCAGCTTACTGGGCAGCATTATCGGCAAGCAGACTTAATAATCGCAGAACTGACGCTTTAAACTGGGTAAATCGTGCGCTTGAGATTAATCCGGATTACCGACCGGCTCAGGAATTGAAGCGTAGACTTGAGACACCAGCACGTCCGGCAACTAATCAGCAGAGAAGACGTACAACACGTTAATTTTTCGCAGAGAAAGTATATATTTATGCCCCTCTGACGAAGGAGGGGTAATTTTTTAGGAAGAAGGGCTTTAACGTTTGGAGGATTTATACGAAATTTTAGGGGTTTCACGCGACGCATCACAGGACGAAATCAAGAAGGCTTATAGAAAACTTGCGAAACAGTATCACCCGGATATAAACAAAGAGCCTGGAGCTGAGGAGAAATACAAAAAGATTAACGCGGCTTATACAGTCCTGAATGATCCGGAGAAGCGTGCACGTTATGACCAGTTCGGAACGACTAATCCCAACTCGGATCCTTTTGGAGGAATGGGCGGCATGGGCGGTATGGACTTTACGGATTTATTCGGGGATATTTTCTCTCAGGCTTTCGGCGGAGGTTTCTCAAGTTCACGTCGTCAATCAAACCCGAACGCTCCTCGTCAGGGTGATGATATTGAGATGATCGTGAACGTTACTCTTCTGGAAGCGATGAAGGGAGTTACGCGCGATATTGACGTTCAGAAATGGGAAAACTGCCAGCATTGTAACGGAACAGGAGCTAAGCCGGGAACTAAAGCCGAAACTTGTCCGCGTTGTCATGGTCAAGGCCAGGTTAGACAGTCTCAGCAAAGTTTGTTCGGCCAATTCGTGAGCATTACAACTTGTCCGGAGTGTCATGGCAAGGGAAAAATCATCAAGGAAAAATGCGACGAATGTAAGGGCAAGGGACAAATTCGCAAGAAACATAAACTTGAGGTGAAAATTCCTGCTGGAGTAAGTCGCGGAACGAGAATGAGGATTGCCGGAGCCGGAGAAGAAGGAATTAACGGAGGGCCTGCCGGAGATTTATATCTGATTATTGACGTTGAAGTTGACCCGAATTTTTCACGCGACGGAGCGGATTTGCACACAAGCCTTGTTCTCACATATCCTCAAGCTGTCTTAGGAACTGAAGCGAAAATTAAGACTTTGGACGGAAATATCGAGACTATAAACGTTCCTGCCGGGACTTCACACGGTCAAGTCTTGAAGCTCAAAGGTAAAGGAATGCCGAAGCTAAACACGTTCCCGAGTTCATCAGGAGATTTATACGCTCATGTTTATATCGAAATTCCTACGAAATTGACCGACAAACAACGAGAGTTGATAAAATCTCTTGCTGACGAAATGCAGGCTCCTGTGAGTGAAAATCAAGAGGGATTTTTCGACAAGTTCAAGAATTTGTTTAAATGATTACGGGAATTGGTGTAGACATCTGCGAAATCTCCAGAATAAAGCGCGCGTTGCAATCCGAACACTTCAGGCAAAAAATTTACACTCCTGAAGAAATCGCATATTGTGAAGCTAAAGGAACAAAAAAGTTTGAGAGTTATGCTTCAGGTTTCGCGGCACGTGAAGCGTTCTGTAAAGCGTCAGGAATTCCCTTAATGTTCGTGATGGACGCAAATAATTTCTCGTTAATCCGTGATAACGGCAAGCCTTCAATAAAACTCTCAGGGAAACTTGAAGCCTTCAACGAGAGCTTAAACGGGAAAATTTTTGTCTCAGTCTCTCATGACGGGGATTATGTCTGCGCAATGGTTGTAATAGAAAGTGAGGAAAAACATTATGGTAATTGATATCAGCGGAGTAAGTTCGATTATGTCAAGTCTTGGAAGTATTTTTGTCGCCGGTTTCGTGTTATTGATAATTCTGTCGTCGGCAATAAAAGTTGTTCCCGAATACCGCAGAATTGTTCTGTTCAGATTAGGCCGTCTTGTCGGAAGTCGCGGGCCCGGAATTGTCTTTATCGTTCCGTTTATTGATCGTTCAGTAACGGTTGACTTGAGAATTTTGACGCTCGATGTTCCAGTTCAAGAGGTCATCACGAAAGATAACGTTGCTATAAAAGTTAATGCCGTCGTATATTTTCGCGTTCTTGACCCGGCACGTTCGGTTGTTGAGGTTGAGAATTATATCGTCGCAACAAGTCAGCTTGCACAGACAACTTTACGCTCGGTTGTAGGTTCGGTTGAACTCGACGAAGTTTTGTCATCACGCGAGAAAATTAATCAGGAGTTGCAAAAAATTATTGACGAACGCACGGACCCTTGGGGCATAAAAGTTAGCGCGGTTGAGGTCAAGGAGTTAGAGCTTCCGGAGGGAATGAAACGCGCAATGGCTCGACAGGCTGAGGCTGAACGTGAGAGACGAGCGAAGATTATTGCGGCAGAAGGAGAATTACAGGCGGCAGAAAAACTTTCAGAGGCTGCAAAGAAAATGGAGGCTTCACCTGTAACGTTGCAATTGAGATATTTACAGACAATCCGGGAAATTTCAGGAGAACGCAACACGACAACTTTCTTCCCGATACCTGTAGATTTAATTCAGCCATTCATTGAGAAATTAAGCAGTAAGGAGACAAAAGAATAATGCAATACCGAAAAGCCCGTGAATTACGGGAAATGTTCATAAAATTTTGGGAGGAGAAGGGCGCAAAACATCTTGAGAGTTTCTCGCTCGTGCCTGAAGATCCTTCACTCTTATTCACGATTGCCGGAATGGTTCCGTTGAAGCCGTATTACTTGGGAATTAAGGAGCCTGAATATCCGCGCGTCGTAACGTGTCAAAAATGCGTCAGGACTAATGATATTGAGAACGTCGGCAGGACAGCGAGACATCATACGTTTTTCGAGATGTTGGGAAATTTTTCATGGGGAAGTTATTTCAAGCATGAGGCTATAACTTGGGCTTGGGAATTCTTGACCGAGCGAATTGGCCTTGACCCGGAGAGATTATACGCGACAATTTACCTTGATGACGACGAGGCTTTTAACGTCTGGAATAAAGAAGTCGGACTTCCAGCTGAGAAAATTTACCGTTTCGGCCAAGATGATAATTACTGGTTCATGGGTGAAACTGGACCATGCGGGCCGTGTTCGGAGATTTATTACGACAGGGGAGAAAAATATTCTTGCGGAAAAGAAACTTGCGGGGTTGGCTGTGACTGTGACAGATACATGGAAATCTGGAACCTCGTATTTACCCAGTTTGACCGACAAAAAGACGGGAGTTTGCCTTTGCTTCCTCACAAGAATATTGATACGGGAATGGGACTTGAACGTTTAGCTTCGGTAATTCAGGAAGTTGATACGGATTACGAGACCGATTTATTCACGCCGTTAATTGAGCACACATGCAAGAGAGCCGGCATAACTTACGGTAATAATCCTCGCGATGATATGGCCGTTCGAGTGATTGCGGATCACGTGAGAAGCGTTGTGTTTATGATGGCCGACGGAGTTTTGCCGCTTAATGATGGGATGGGCTATGTATTAAGAAGATTATTGCGCAGGGCTGTGAGATTTGGGAAGTTGTTAAATTTTGACGGCTTATTCCTGAACGAATACGTGCCTATATTAATTGATATTATGGGCAATCCTTACAGGGAATTAATCACGCAAAGGCCGGTAATCGAGCAAATTATCAATCTTGAAGAGGAAAAGTTCAACAAGACGCTCAAACAGGGAACGGAATTATTCGACGAGGAAATTTCGCATTTGAAGGCTCAAGGCATTAATCAAATTCCCGGCGATGTAATTTTCACACTTTATGACACTTACGGTTTCCCGCCCGAACTTACGCAAGAAATGGCCGAAGAACAGAATTTTACGCTCGATAAAGAGGGCTTCAAAGCCGCAATGAATGAACAAAGGGAACGCGCAAGAGCTTCAAGCAAACAGAAAAAGAGTGCATTAGCCGGAGATATTTACACGGAGCTTGAGAACGAGAACGGAGCTACGAAATTTACAGGCTATGAGAAATTCACGGACGGCGGAAAAGTTCTTGCTTTGATTAACTCTGACGGAAGAATTGACACAATAACAGGCCCGGCGGAATTTGAAATTGTGCTTGACGTAACGCCATTTTACCCGGAACGCGGCGGAGAAGTTGGTGACACCGGAACAATTAAGATAAACAATCTCAGCTTGAAAGTTCTGAACACTACACCGCACGGAAAAATAATAGTTCACTCTGTAAAGCTCGAGACTGAAGGCAAAATTAGTGTGAACGATGAGGCAATTTGTCTTGTCGATAACGAACGAAGAAAGGCAATACGCCGTAATCACACAGCGACGCATTTATTGCACGAGGCATTAGGCAGAGTATTAGGTCGTCACGTCAGACAAGCGGGTTCACTTGTTGCGGATGAATTTTTGCGGTTTGACTTTACCCATCATTCGCCGGTTACTGATGAGGAAATTGCGGAAACTGAGAAAATTATCAATGCCGAGATTTTAGCGAACGTTGAAGTTGATATTTCCGAACACTCAAAGCATGAAGCTCAAGCGCTCGGAGCAAAAGCCTTATTCGATGAGAAATACGGCGACGTTGTTAGAGTTGTTAATGTCCCTGACTTCTCTATGGAACTTTGCGGAGGACTTCATGTTAAACGCACTGGCGACATTGGGGGCTTTAAGATTTTGCGCGAGGAGAACATAGGTTCAGGAACTCGGAGAATTTTAGCGACTACAGGAATGAATATCTTGACGATACTCCAGAAGTTATTTGCTCTGAGAAATTCCCTGACTGCATTACTCGCTACTGATGAAGACAATCTCAAGGATAAGGCCCAAACTCTGATTGACGACATGAAGACTATGAGGAGCCAAATTCAAGCCGCGAAGCTCCGTGAATTATTAGAGAACTCCGAAAAGTTTCTTGAACGTGAAGAGATTAACGGCGTTTTATTCCAAGTTGGAAGATTTGCGGACATTCCGGCCAATATGTTACGTGATATTGGCGACAAAGCACGCGCGAGACCTGAAGCAAACGTTGTAATTCTCTCGTCAAGAAATACTGAGGATAATTCATGCCAGATCGTTGTTATGGCCGATGATAAAGCTGTAAATATGGGCGTTAATGCTGGAGCTTTAGTGAAGGAAGCATGCGCAGTGTTAGGAGGCAAGGGCGGCGGAAGAAAGAATGTTGCTCAAGGCGGCGGCCGTGAAGGCGAAAAACTTGAACAAGCCTTGAATGGAGTTCGTGAGCAAATAAAATCTCAAGTGAAGTAAAAATTTTGACACCGTCGGAGGATAAACAACTTCGGCGGTAATTTTTTCGCGAGTTTAAATATTAATAATCCTGCAAATATTAAGACTTATTCAAGCCCGTTCACAACTAGATTTATTCATGTATACTTTGCTTATTCCATAAAATTTTTCAGGGGTTAAAACTTTATCATGAAGATGGGTTTAGTTCCAAAATTAATTATCGCCATAATCGTCGGTATTCTAATCGGAATGTATTTGCCGTTATGGGTATGTCGGACGGTCGTAACAGCTTCGGGAATTTTCAGCACGTTCTTGAAGTTCGTAATCCCGTTAATGATTTTGGCTTATGTCACTATGGGAATTGCGGATCTCTCACAGGGAGCCGGAAAATTGTTAATCATCACGGTAATTCTCGCTTATGGTTCAACGCTGATTGCAGGGAGCGCATCGTTTTTAATCTCAAATTCACTTTTTCCAAGTTTTATGAGTCCCGACGCTCTCGCGAAAATTCAGGCAACAGCGGATAAATCCGTAGCAAGTTATTTCTCGCTCTCAATTCCGCCTTTACTCGATACACTTTCGGCTGTTGTTATGGCGTTTATGCTTGGATTATGTCTCTCATCAATGAAGGGTAAAGAAATAGGAATGTCGCTCTACAACGGCATGAAGGATTTTTCGGGCATAATCGATAAAGTTTTAAATCACGTAATTGTCCCGTTACTGCCTCTTTATATCTGCGGAACATTCGTTGACATGACTTATTCGGGGAAGACATTTACGATTTTGGGCATTCTCTGGAAAGTTTTCTTAGTCGTAATCGCCATGCATTTATGCTACATAGTAATTCAGTTCATCATAGCCGGAGCCTTCAGCGGGAAAAATCCCATCAAGTTAATCATCAATCAAATTCCCGGATATGCAACAGCTTTAGGCACGCAATCTTCAGCCGCGACAATCCCCGTAAACTTAAAGTGTGCAGAACATGACGGAATAAGCGCAGAAATTCGTAACTTCGTAGTCCCATTATGCGCGAATATTCACATGTGCGGCTCAATGATTACGATTACGGCTTGTGCTACAGCAGTCTGCATGATGAATAATTTACCGATTAATCTCGCTACAGTTGTTCCGTTCATAATGACGCTAGGCGTTGCAATGGTAGCTTCTCCTGGTGCTCCTGGCGGTTCGATTATGACGGCGTTGCCATTTTTATACATGATATTTGGAACTGAAGCCGGAGATCCGAACGGGCCAATTTGCGCAATCATGGTAGCGTTATACATCACTCAAGACAGCTTCGGAACAGCATGTAACGTTTCAGGTGATAATGCAATCGGTGTAGTTGTCGATGCGATTTATACGAAGTGGATTAAGGCATGAACGTATTTGATATTATAGGGCCTATAATGATTGGTCCGTCGAGTTCACACACAGCCGGAGCCGTAAGACTTGGACGAGTTGCGAATAAAGTTATGGATGGCAAGAAGCCTGCAAAGCTGGAAATAATTTTATCTGGTTCATTCGCTCGAACTTACAGAGGACACGGGACGGATCGCGCGTTATTGGCCGGAGTTATGGGTTATCACAGCTACAGTGAGGAAATCCGCGACGCTCTGGAAATCGCGAAAAATCAGGGAATTGACTATAAATTTATCGAGCAGGACATTCCCGGAGCTCATCCGAACACAGCCAGAATTTGTTTCACACTCGATGACGGTACAGAAGGAACCGTTGAGGGCGCGAGCATTGGAGGAGGCAATATCCGTGTTGACCTGGTGAACGGAATGCGTGTAGACTTTACCGGCGAAAATAACACAATCCTTGTACTTCACTGGGACAAACCCGGAGTTATCGCGGACGTTACGGCTTTAATGAGGCTGAAATATTCTCACGTCAATATCTCGAACTTTCACCTTTCACGAAAAGAACGCGGCGGAGAAGCCTTAATGACAATTGAGATTGACGGCCAGCCTGAACCCGGAATGACAGAAGACATCAGGGGCTTAATGAACGTCATCAACGCCCTGTTAATCCGTGCGATATAAAATTGGCAGTAAAATAGAACGTGTTATATTTTCGAGGTGAGAAAAATGCTTCAATATGATTCGATAGATGAAATTGTGAGGGCTTCAGGTGAAAATAAAATCAGCGAAATAATCTTAGCAGACCAGGCAAAAGCTATGGACGTTCCGGCAGAAGAAATTTTTGCGCGAATGGAAAATAGCTTTGATGTCATGTGTGAGGCTGTAAAATCCGGTCAAGACGAGAATATTCGCTCAATGTCGGGCTTAACAGGCGGTGAAGGTTTCAAGATGAAGAATTATTCTGAGACTGGCGGCATATCCGGGAAATTCATGACAAAAGCTATGTCAATGGCTCTTGCTGTTGCTGGTTACAATGCCTCGATGGGAAAAATTGTAGCTACTCCGACTGCCGGGAGCTGTGGGATTATGCCGGGCTGTTTAGTCTCACTTTACGACGAAGGACGCGCTACGAAAAAAGATATTGTGATGTCAATGTTCACGTCTGGAGCTTTTGGAATTGTCATAGCTAAAAATGCTTCGATTGCTGGAGCTCAGGGAGGTTGTCAGGCTGAATGCGGTTCTGCTTCTGGAATGGCGGCGGCAGCTCTTGTCGAACTCATGGGAGGAACTCCGCAACAATGTGCTGACGCTTGCGCTATAGCTATTGCTAATCAACTCGGCTTAGTCTGTGATCCCGTCGCTGGCCTCGTTGAAATTCCCTGCATTAAACGTAATGTGTCGGGAGTAATGATTGCGTTTTCGGCGGCTGATATGGCACTCGCTGGGATTGAGGCGTATATTCCCGTCGATGAATGTATCTCGGCAATGCGTAACGTCGGCGATGCTCTAATTCCGGCACTAAAAGAAACAGCTTTAGGCGGACTTGCTCAAACTCCAACGGGAAAATTGCTCAGGGAAAAAGTTTTCGGGAAGGAAAAAGAGTAATTGAGCCGAGTACTTGCGCTTGACATCGGAACTGTTAGAGTTGGAGCCGCGATTTCGGATCCGTCGAGAATTATTGCACAAGGCCTTGACGTTTGGAACGCGGAAAATGACGAGTGGCTGAAGAATTTTGATGACGCTATAAAGAAATATTCTCCTGGTGTTATTGTCGTTGGGCTTCCAGTTCGGACTGACGGGAAAAAGAGTGAAGCGGCTGAAAGAATTTGTGAACTCGTTGAAACGCTAAAGTCAAAATATCCTGAGCTGGAATTTTTTACTCAGGATGAACGATTTACGACTGTGATAGCTCAGAGAATGTTAATCGAAGCTGACGTTTCACGACGAGGCCGGAAAAAGAAAGTTGATAAGGTTGCGGCAGTAATAATTCTCGAAAGCTGGCTTGAAGCTAATAAAAATTCTCCTCTCTGAAATACGGGAGGAGTTTTTACTTTTTCTTTATTTCTTTATAAGTTTACCTGGCTCCAATTCTTAAATCTTAACGGATGTCTATAGCTAAAACGAGAACTCCGAACGAACGAAGCTGACGCAAAAGCATTATATATAACAATATCGAACTCGCTTAATCGCTCTAAATCTGATTTAATCACCGGACATTCATATTCTGAGAAAATTAGCTTTCGCCCATAATTATAAACAGGATAATTCAAGTTGCAGGCTAAGTTCGCAGAAATTCCGCCTCCGATTGAAGTATAACTTTGAAGATTACAATCCCCGAAAATTGCTATCTTGCTTGTATCTGAATGCTGGTTCCAGAATGGCACGCGCTTTCCATTTTTGAGCGTGAAACATACTCTTGCAGTCTCGATGGTGTTATTCATGTCTGAGAGAAATATATATTGCTCTTCTGCCTCAATTTTGCAATCACTCGTGATGTTCTTAGTCGTCGAGCATAAATATTCTGAAACAGTATCAGCCGTGAGTTTTGCGCCCAAAGCTGAAATGTGATGATCCTTCGAGAATAACGCGAAATCCTCTTTATGCCTAATGAAAACCGGCAGCATGTCAATAACTTCAATTCCTGAGATAACGAGTTCACGGATATATTTGCGATATTGCGGGACGCATATAGTTCTGCCATTAAGCAAAGCTAAATCATCGCATATTATTTCGGGATATATATTAAACTTGTTGGGAAGAGCTATGTAAATCAGACGAGTATTCTTTTGCTTGAGATAATCCGCGAGCATGATAACTTGTTCGGACGGTCGCAAAATTTTACCTCCCCAGCCTTTACGCTTGAAGTCCAACGGAGCAAGATAGCTGATAATATGATGGTCTATGATATCTCCTGAGTTCGTGAACGTGTTTTTATTGCGAGAACGTCGGCCGATTTTGAACTTGATATACTTTGACTGAATGTAACTGCGAAAATCGGAGAGTGAATTATGCCATTCTTGATAATTACCATTAAGATTGATTTCGTCGTTGAGAATTTCGAGCTGAGATTGTGAGAATTTTTCGGCTTCTTCACGGCAAAATATTAGTGTGTCGTGTCGTGTCAATTATTGGGAATTTTTTCATTTTTGTCAAGTCCTGGTTTTACGTATTTTTATTATATTATTAAAATATTCTTCTGGAGTGAGAGCTTTAATCTTGCTATTCTGAAAATCTTTCGTGTTCCGCGTAATGATATAATCTGCATTTACATTCTCGGCGGTTACGCTTTGAACGGCATCTTCAAAATCATGCCACTTCATATCAGCAGCTTTTTCCAAAATAGACATGCTCAAGTCAACAAATTTGAATGCCATTACAAGTGTCATAAAAATTTCTTCCGTGCGTTCAGGCGTTAATTCTTTCCGCATGATATAGGCTATGTTCATTGGGCTCATAGCAGATATATAGCCAGTAACATTTTCATCGTACTCACAAGCTCCCCATATCTGAAATGAAGCCTCAAAATAAGGTTCTCTAAATTGCAGGACATCAAGCAAAATATTCGTGTCAATCAGCAAGTTCATATTTCCGCCTCAATGCTTCCTCTCTAACTTTATCTGCGTCCCATTTATCGCTGAGAATTCCCGCAAGTCTTTCTGCTGCCAATGAGACAACTTTACCTCGCGGAAGAAACCTGCCTATTTCCTTGCCGTCCTTCGTCATTATTATTTCTTGACCGTTCTCCATCATGTCAAGATATTCGCTGATGTGTTCTTGAATTTTCTCGCGCGTCGCTATCGTGTTAAGCATAAATATTCAGCCTCCTTTAAGATTTCCCCCTCACTCACAAAGCAAGGGGGACAGAATTATTATACTCTAAGTTATAGGCGCAGGATTGAAGATACACAGGAAATTATGAAGTCCGTATTGTTCCGTATATGGCTTCTTAATTCCGCTCGCAACGTCAAGAATAAAGTTGAATAGTTCCGTTCCGACCTCCTGAATTGTTTTCTCGCCAGTAACAACAGCTCCAGCGCTAATATCTATAACGTCGGGCCATTGAGCTTTCATTTCGTTACGTGAACATACTTTGATAACCGGAGCCGCCGCAAGTCCGTAGGGTGTTCCTCGTCCGGTCATGAAAACTTGAAGGCCGATTCCGCTCGCTAATTGACACGGACCGCAGACAATATCACTCGCAGGAGTTGCCGCGTAAATCATCCCGTGTTTTGTCGGACGTTCAGCAGGTGAAAGAACTTCAACGATAGGACTTGTTCCGGACTTAGCGATTGAGCCCATAGCCTTCTCGACGATGTTGCTTAAGCCGCCTTTCTTGTTGCCAGGTGTCGGGTTAGCGCTCCTGTCAACTTCGCCGGCATCGAGATATTTGTCATACCAGCGCATTTCGTCAGCCAGTTTGTCCCGGACTTCAGCACTCACGCAGCGTTCAGCAATGAAATTCACGCCGTCCCGAACTTCCGTAACTTCACTGAACATAACCGTTGCTCCTCCCTGAACAAGCATATCTGCCGCATAGCCCGCGCTTGGATTGGCCGAAACTCCGGAAAAAGCATCGCTTCCGCCGCACTGCATCCCGACTAAAAGCTCACTCAACGGCAATTCCTCACGTCGTCGCTCATTCAAGACTTGCAATTTCTTTTCCGCCATTTCCATAATTGCCGACATCATAGCGTTAAATCCCTTGCAATCTTGAAGCACAACGACGTTCTCGGGCGTATTATTCTCAGCTCCAACGAGACGCTCAACTGTCAATTTTTCACAGCCAAGCGAGACGACCATTAATTGACCGCCAAAATTCGGATGTCTTGCGATATTCTGCAAGGCTCTAATCGGAAATTTCGCGTCAGGTGCATTAATCGCAACTCCGCAGCCGTAAGCATGATTAATTGCGACGACATCATCAATGTTCGGATATTTCGGCAAAATCTCATGGCGTATTCTGTCAACAGCGACGTCAAGAACTCCTTGAACGCATTGCACCGTCGTCTGAATGCCCAGAATGTTGCGAGTTCCGGCGTAAAACCCGTCAGGATTGCGATATCCCATGAAAGTTTTTCTTGGCGCTTCAGGTAAATCCGTCCGGATATTAATTCCCCATTTCATGTTGTCAACCGATGGTGAAGTCGGCAATCTCAGCATATGCTCGTTAATCCACGCGCCCCGTTTAATCGCGTCAAGTGCATAGCCGAGAACAACGCCGTATCTTATAATTTCCCCGTCCTTCGGAATGTCAACGAGAGCAAATTTGTGAGCCTGCGGAATGTCATCAAGCAAGATTAAGCCCGGCATAATCTCAACGCCTTTGCTGACATCATGCGTAACTACAGCGACATTATCACGCTCGGTTAATTTCACGTAATCGCGCAAAGTTTTTACCTCCCCTGCTAAAATCTTTTGTGTTTCTATGGATAACATATTTTATCTTAAAGAAGGCTTTTATCACATGGGAAATATTCAAGCATTTTGCGAACGCTGGAATAATCGGCCAATTAACGAGAAAAGCGACACTCAAACTTTCTGGAATGAGCTTCTTCATGATATTCTCGACATTGAAGCTCCAGGCGAAATTATCGATTACGAAAAACGCGTTGAGCTTGAACACGTCAGCTTCATTGACGGCTATATCCCTTCAACAGGAATTATAATCGAGCAGAAATCTCCAAATGTTAATCTCGACGCTCCAGCAAAACAATCCGACGGCTCAGTTATTCCTCCTTTCGGTCAGGCAAAAAGATATTATGACTGGCTCCCAGCTTCTCAACGCGGAAGATTTATAGTTGTCTGCAATTTTCGAGAGATACGCATTCACGACATGGAAGCCCCGCGATCAGCTCCGGAAATTATTCTTGTCTCAGAACTTGAGCGCGAATTTCACAAGTTAGCGTTCCTAATCGACAAATCAGCTTCAAGCCCGAAAGATATTCGTGAACTCGAAATCTCTAAGAAGGCCGGTGAACTCGTCGGAAAACTTTATGACGCACTCTTAAAACGTTACGTTAATCCCACAGATAAACAATCTCAGAAAAGTTTGAACGTCTTCTGCGTCCGTATCGTCTTCATTCTTTACGCCGAAGATTCAGGATTATTCACAAAGTCCCAGTTTCATGATTATCTTAACTCCCGCAAAAATATGCCGCGCGACGCTCTTCGAAAACTATTTGACGTCCTCAACCAGAAAGAAACTGAACGGGACCCTTATAACGAAGACGACTTAAACGCTTTCCCTTATGTCGACGGCGGATTGTTCGAGCAGGATAATATCGAAATCCCCCAGCTTGACGGCGAACCCTTACGAATTATCCTTGAGGACATGAGCGAGGGCTTTGACTGGTCAGGAATTTCACCGACTATATTCGGAGCAATTTTCGAGTCAACGCTAAACTCCGAAACTCGACACTCAGGAGGAATGCATTACACTTCCATTGAGAACATTCAAAAGTTAATCAATCCGTTATTTATGGATGAACTCACTTACGAAGCAAATAAACTCCTCAAATCTCCAAATCCCAAAGAGTTACGAGCTTTCCAGAAAAAATTGGCCTCGTTAATATTTTTTGATCCTGCGTGCGGTTCGGGAAATTTTTTAACCGAAACTTTCTTAGAACTCCGACGTCTCGAAAATAAAATCATCGCTGAACTCACTAAAGGACAAGTCTCATTCGCATTCTCTCAGGAAGAAACCCCAGTTCAAATTTCCATCTCACAATTTTACGGCATTGAGATTAACGATTTCGCCGTCGCCGTCGCAAAAACTGCCCTATGGATAGCTGAAGCTCAGATGCTCGCCGAGACTAAAGCAATCATGAAAGTCTATGAGGATATTCTCCCGCTCAAGCCCTACAAGAATAACATCATCGAAGCTAACGCAATGCGCATAAACTGGGCCGATGTCCTTCCGAAAACGAACTCGCAGATTTACATCATGGGAAATCCCCCGTTTTTGGGCTACTCAATCCAGAACAAAACTCAAAAAGGTGAAATGACCGAAATATTTTCAGCGAAGGCCGCCGGTAAAATTGATTACGTCGCTGGCTGGTACTACAAAACTGCGGAGTTCATCGAGCATACGAATATTAAAGCCGCATTCGTATCTACGAACTCAATCACTCAGGGCGAACAGGTTGGGTTAATCTTCAAGCCGATTTACGAGAAATTTGACATCTGGATTGATTTTGCTCACACGACGTTTATTTGGGACAGTGAGGCTCCGGAAAAAGCTCAAGTTCATTGCGTCGTTATCGGGTTCAGCGCGGGCAAGAAGGAATATTTGAGGAAGTTGATTTATCCAGATCATGAAAAGCTCGTGCCAAGCATAAATTTTTATCTCGTGCCGGGAAAAATTATCTTCGTTGAGTCGCAAAATTTTACATTCAACCCTGAAACTCCCAAAATGAGCATAGGAAGTTACGCTATAGACGGAGGACATTTAATTATCAACACACGTGAAGAGCTGGAAGAACTTTTGAGGAGAGCACCGAAAGCTGAAAAGTTTATCAAGCGTTATATGATGGGTTATGACTTCATTAATGATGTTGAGCGATGGTGTTTATGGCTCGTCGACGCTAAACCTCAAGAGTTAATCGAGATGCCCGCCGTCATGGAACGATTAGATAAAGTTAAGGAGTTCAGACTTGCAAGTAAACGCTCGGCAACAAAAGAACATGCAAAAACTCCATATCTCTTCAGCGAAATACGTTACAGCACGAAAAATTACATCGCAATTCCTCAAATTTCATCAAGTAGAAGAAGTTATATTCCAATTGGTTGGCTTGATGCTTCTGTTATTCCCGGCCTGCTGCAAATTATTCCTGACGCGACACTGTACGACTTCGGAGTTTTGACCTCGCGCGTTCACATGGGATGGATGAGAAGAGTTTGCGGAAGGTTGAAGAGCGATTACAGATATTCAAGCACGGTCGTATATAATCCGTTCATTTGGCCCTCACCAATTCCGAAGCAGAGGGCGAAGATTGAGACGACAGCGCAGAAAATTCTTGACGCGAGGGCGAATAATCCCGGTAATTCTTTTGCGGCGTTGTACAACGATAATGTTATGCCCCTTGACTTGAGACGAGCACATGAGGCGAATGATGCGGCTGTGTGTGAGGCTTACGGCTGGGAGCGTGATATGCCTGAAGAGGAGATTGTGTCAATTTTGTTTGACATGTATCAAGCCTTGAAGGACGAGCGTAATTCGCGTAAAGCGTGAGAGCTTCGAGGCTGGGAGCGTCAGGGTACGAAGTTTCCGGCTTTGAAGCTGACATGTTAGTAGTAAATGTTGATATAATTTTTCATAAGGAGGTGAGAAAAAATGAGCGAGAAATACAAATGGGTGAAGCCTGACCGCAAAATGACGATGGACGAGCTTTGGGCACGATTTGAGTATGACCCGGATTATGTTGATGAAGATCCTGCGTATGAGCGAGCGTTTTATGACCGTTACGGAAATCCGACGTACGGTACTTTGTGCGCAATGTATGAGGATGAACATGATATCGGCGGCGGGCCTATGACGTTTGACGAGTTTTTAGTTGAGCTTAAGCAGTGGCGAGCGGAGGTAAAGGAAGAACAGGAAAATGAGAAATACGCAATGGCGAAGTAAATTTAAGCGCGATTTCAAACGTGAAGGAGCTGGAATACATAGCGGACTTCTTGAGCCAGGCGGAGTGTTTGAACAGGTCTTATTCCAACTCTCGAATAATCAACCTCTTGATGAAAAGTATAGAGATCATGCACTTCATGGAACTTGGGAAGGTTATAGGGAGTGTCATTTGCGTCCAAATTTATTGCTTGTGTACGCTCTTGAAGGTGATGAACTGCTGAGGCTTGAACGTCTCGGCAGTCATTCTGAAATTTTCGGAATATAAGGAGTGAAAAAATTTTGTCGTTCATATGGTCAGCATTAATGCCTCATCCTCCCGTTTTAATCCCCGAAGTTGGACGAGGACGCGAAAATGAAGCCGCAAAAACTTTAGCCGGAATTTCTGAGCTTACACGAGAGATTAAGGACGTAAAGCCTGATATTCTCGTCGTATTGTCGCCTCATCAGCCTTATGCTCCCGGCTGTTTGTTCGTGAATAACGCTAAAAATTTCTCCGGTTCGTTCGCAATGTTCGGAGCTGGAAACGTGAAGATTGAGGCTGAAACTTCGGATGAGCTTGAAAGTTTCTGCGAGTTCCTGATGGATAATGACGTGAGAATTTACACGGATACTTTCAGGGATTTATCTCGGGATCAAGGCTCAACAGTCCCGTTATATTTTCTGCGTAAAGCGTGGGGAAATTTGCCGCCGATGATAATTTGTTCGCCGATTGGGCTGAACTTGAACGAAGCGTATAAACTCGGCCAATCCCTGAGAAATTTTGCCAGTGAGAAAAATTTTGCGTTATTAGCGAGCGGGGATTTATCACATCGTTTAACTCCAGACGCTCCCGCTGGATATGAGCCGAATTACGCTCCCGTGTTCGAAGCAGCAATTGAGGAAGCATTAAGGACGTGTTCACCGTCGCCAATCCTTGAGCTTGATGATACAACTCTTGAACGCGCTGGGGAATGCGGCTTACGCTCAGTGATGATTATGCTGGGGCTTGCTGGTGAGAATGAGACTGTAAAAATTTTCTCGCATGAATGGCCGTTCGGGGTCGGATATTGTAATGCTTTATGGCTGAAGAGGTGAAAGATTATGAATGAACTTGTGAAATTGGCCCGTGAGACCGTGAGAAGGTTGCTTAACGATGAAAATTTGCCGGAGAATGGCGATGAGGTTATTGCGTCGGAATTATGGCGTGAAAAGCGCGCGTGTTTCGTGTCGATTAAGACTAAGTCAGGAGAACTTCGCGGCTGTATCGGAACGTTAAGCCCCATTCATGAAACTCTTGACCAGGAAATTATCGCTAACGCCGTATCTTCGTCAACGAGAGATCCCAGATTTCCGCCGATGACGAGCAAAGAGCTTGACAATGTAACTTTTTCCGTTGATGTCTTGTCTGAGCCTGAGAGCGCAAAAATTTCTGAGCTTAACCCGAAAATTTACGGCGTAATCGTCTCGAAAGGTTACAGACGCGGCGTATTGCTCCCGGATTTAGAGGGCGTTGACAGTGTCGAACAGCAAGTTTCGATTGCGGCGATGAAAGCAGGAATTTATGATATCGACGGAGTTAAACTCGAACGCTTCACAGTTGAACGTTACAAAGAAGAATGAACGCAAAATTTTATCGCAAAAACCCTGACGGAAGCATAGCGTGTGATTTATGCTTTCGAGGCTGTAAAATTTCTGATGGGAATTCCGGCTTCTGTGGAGTTCGTGATAATAAAGACGGTGAATTAATTTCTCCGTTGTTGGGAAAATTCTGCGCAGTCGCTGTTGATCCAATCGAGAAAAAGCCGCTCTTTCACTGGCAGCCCGGAACGTTCATTTATTCTCTCGGAAGCATAGGCTGTACAATGGATTGCCCGTTCTGTCAAAACTTTCAAATTGCTAAACCCTCACGAAAAATTCATTGCCAAGAAATTACGCCGTCTGAACTCGTGAAAAATATTCTCGAACTCGATTTACACGCAATAGCATTCACGTATAACGAACCGACTTTACAGGCTGAATATATCCTTGAATGCTCACAAAGTTTTCATGACGCTGGAATTTCCGTAGTCCTTGTTACCAATGGGGAAATGTCAAAATCTGCGTCTTCAGAGTTAATCTCATGCTTAAAGCTCACAGACGGCGCGGCCAATATTGACGTTAAAGCCTTCGACGAAAAAGTTTACGCAAAACTCGGCGGAAGTCTCGAAGCCGTGAAAGATAACGTGAAAAGTTTCGTTGACGCTGGCATTCACACTGAACTCACCTGCTTAATAGTTCCGGGTATTAGTGATGACAGAGAAAAATTCTCAGAAATGGTTGAATGGATTGCAAGTATTTCACGCGATATTCCCCTTCATGTTACGCGCTATTTCCCACGAAGATTTTACACAGAGCCTACGACGGATAAAAATATTCTCTATTCATTGGCCTCAATCGCAAAAAGTAAGTTAAAGTTCGTGCATATCGGGAATATTTAAGCCATTGACGTTGGGCCGAAATCGCTAAAAGTTAAGCCGGGAATATTAGCAAATTTCGTTCATGTGAGAATTTCTGAATAATGACAACATAGCTCACAGTAAATTATAATACTCACAATTCCATTAAAGATTTAGAAAGCCGGTGAAAATATGAACAGTCTTATTGTCTCACGATTTGGAGGAGACGCGGCCGCTAATTCCGAAGAAGTCAGGAAAGCCGCTGAAATCGTAAAATCTAATCCCGCACGCCGCTATATTATTATATCCGCACCAGGTTCAACTCACACAAGCTCAGGAATTACGGATATGCTTTACATGTGTCACGCGAGCGCAAAAAATCATGAGAATTATGACGTAACATTAGGAAAAATCCTTGACCGCTACAAAGAAATTGTTGACGGCTTAAAACTTAACTTTGACATTTACACGGAAATTAACGCTTTAAGAGAAAGTTTAGAGGCCGGAAGGGATTTAGATTATATTGGAAGTCGCGGCGAGTATATTATGGCTAAAATCTTCGCAAAATTTTTAGGCTGGGACTTTGTTGACGCTTCCGAAATAATTTTCTTTAACAAGGACGGCACTCCTGACATGGCAAAAACTTTCAGCATTGCCGAGAAAAAGCTCAAAAATTATGAACGCGCCGTAATCCCAAGTTTTTACGGTTCATTATCCGACGGGAGAATTAAGACTTTCATACGAGGAGACTGCGACACTGCCGGAGCTTTAGTAGCATGTGCGGTGAAAGCTGATTTGTTCGAGAAATGGAGCGACACAACCAAAATTTACAGCGCAGATCCTGCCGTAATTCCCAATCCCGAAATCATCAGGAACGTAACTTACAATGAGGCTATCGAGTTAAATTACATTGGCATAAATATAGTCAAGGATAACGTCTCAATTATGCTGAACGAGTCAGGAATTCCAATGAAGATTGCAAGTATTAATGACCCTGAAGACGACGAAATGTTAATAAGCCCGAAACTTCCTGAGAATATTTCACGAAGACTTGTTTTATGCATAGCCGGCCAAAAGAATTTCAACGTTATACGAATACAGAAATACGGGATTAACAGGACTTACGATATTGAAGAGAAAATTTTCGGTTTATTATCCAAACATAATATAGCCTGTCAGCATTACATTGCCGGTATTCACAGAATGGCGTTAATCCTTAAAAATTTGAGATTTGACCTGAGACGCAATGAAATTCTTGACGACATAAAAACTATAATTCAGCCGGATTCCGTAACAGTTGAGCGCGGACTTTCTTTAATAGCCGTAATCGGTGAAGGAATGGGCACGGTTAAAGGCGTTTTCGGTCGAATTTTTGAGGCTTTAGCTTCTGTAGGCATAAAAGTTCAGATGGTTGAGCAGGGTTCTGACGACTTAAATATAATTATCGGAGTTCATGATAACGATTACGAAAATGCGATAAAAGCGCTGTATCAGGCTGTAATCTTGGAAGGGTAATTACTGAGGTTAATATCATCACATGAACGGTGCTAAGTCTAGAATTATTGATTACTTGGACGGGCCAGATAAACGCTATATTATTCCGGTTTATCAGCGCAAATACGAATGGAAGCAAAACAACTGCCGACAGCTCTATAATGACCTGAAGAAGATTATTCATGAGAAACGTAAACAATATTTCTTAGGCAGCATAGTCTCGTCCGTAATTGGCAATGGAAATTTAGTAGAATATCACATAATCGACGGTCAGCAGAGAATTACGACGATAACGCTTTTGCTTCTGGCCATGAGAAATTTGCTCACTCAGAAGAAAATCTCAGCTCAAAAAAGTAATTTAAGCGAAGAAATCGATGAACGTTTCTTAATTGCTAAATGGGCGAACTATGACGACAAAATAAAGCTCCGGCCGGTTAAGAGTGATATTGAGGCACTGCATAAATTATTCTTGTCTGACGAAAGCGATTACGATAATGCTTCAAAGTTGACGGCCAATTACAACTTTTTCTGCGAACAGTTACTAAAACATGAAGTAACTATAGATGAATTATACGAGGCAATTTTCAAACTTGAGATTATCAGCATAACTCTTGAAAAGGACGACAACCCGCAATTAATCTTCGAGAGCTTGAACTCAACCGGACTTGCATTGACCGAAGGCGACAAAATCAGGAATTATGTCTTAATGGGTCAGCCTCCAAAGAAGCAAAAATTTCTTTATGAGACTTACTGGACATCAATTGAGAAATCGACAGAAAATGAACTGAGCAATTTTGTCCGGGATTATCTCAGCATGAAGCAGGGAGCAGTGCCAAATTTGAACTCGGTATATACTACGTTCAAGGATTACGCTGAAAAGTCGGGGCTTGACATTGAGAAATTGCTTGAAGATTTGCTGCGTTATGCGAGATTTTACGAGAAATTTTTGACGTGTAAGAGCGGCATTAACGATTTGATTAATAACTGTCTGTATAGATTAATGCGGCTTGAGATTACCGTAACTCGTCCGTTCATGCTCGAAGTCTTCAGGCTCAATCAGGACGGAATTTTATCACCTGATGACGTTTTGCAAATTTTTGTTGTAACTGAGAATTATATTTTCAGACGAAGTATTTGCGAGATTGCCTCAAATTCTCTGCAAAAGATATTTGTGGGCTTGAACAGGGAAATTTTACGCTTTGACGGCACGACTGATAATTACGTACAAAAGTTTATTTACGTCCTTCTGAGCAAACAGGAGAGCGGACGTTTTCCGGATGATAACGAGTTCAGCGCGGCACTCGAGACAAAACAGATATACTCAATGCGCGGCCAATACAAGAATTACTTGTTTGAACGCTTCGAGAATTTCGGGACGCTTGAGACTAAAACCGTTTATGAACATTTTGACAACGGCAGCTACACGATTGAACATATTATGCCTCAGAGATTAACTCGTGCATGGACGACTTCACTCGGCGAAAACGCGGCGGAAATTCATAGAACGTGGCTTCATCGTCTGGCCAATTTGACACTCACGGCTTACAATCCCAGCTTAAGCAACAGGCCTTTTTCGGAGAAACGGGACGCTCCGGATTTCGGCTACAAGAACAGCGGAATTAGAATGAACCAGAAAATTGCGCAAAAAAATTCTTGGGGACTTCCTGAACTTGAAGAAAGAAATTCTGAGATGATATTAGCCGCAAAAAAGATCTGGGAATTCCCGAAAACTAATTTTATTCCGGCTCAGAAACAATTCGCTTCATGCACGCTCGACAACGAATACGAGGATTTAACCGGAAAAATCATCACGAAATATAAATTTCAAGGTTATGAACAGCCCGCTTCAAGCTGGATAGAAATGTTTGAGAACGTGATAAAAACTTTGCACCAGCAGGACAAAAGCGTTCTAGCTGAATTGGCCGAGACTTCGGATTACGTCCACAAGACAGACGAGAATTTTATTAGGGCGCTGAAGATTGACGAAAATATTTACATGGAACGATCTACAAGCACGATGTTAAAACTTTCAATCTTGAGAAAACTTTTTGCTGAATATGACATTAATCCTGATGAGTTAGAATTTTTCTTCAAGTAAACATAAACAAATTCCCCCTGCTGTTTTCGCGGCAAGGGGATAAATTTTTATGATTATCTTATCTGACTAAGCAGGGCTTTTTGTTGTCGAACTTCCAGCCAGGAATTAAATATTGCATTCCGATTGCGTCGTCTCGTGCACCAAGAGCGTGTTTGAAGTAAAGTTCGTTCGCCTTCTTGACTTGCTCAATGTCAACGTCAACGCCAAGTCCGGGCTTCTTCGGAAGGTCAATGCACCCGTCAACAATCTGCATAGGCTCAACCGTTAATCTCTCGCGTCCTTCCTGCCAAATCCAGTGAGTATCAATCCCGTTCATCTTGCCAGGAATTGCCGCCGCACACTGTACGACCATAGCAAGCGAAATATCGAAGTGGTTATTGCTATGACAGCCCCACATTAACCCGAAATCGTTGCAAAGCTGACCAACTCTTACGCTTCCGTTCATCGTCCAAAAATGCGGATCTGCTAACGGAATATCGACGGCCTGAAGGATTAACGCATGAAACATCTGCCGCCAATCCGTATTAATCATGTTCGTAGCTGTCGGCATCATCGCGGCTTTTCTGAACTCGGCCATAACTTCGCGACCGCTGAACCCGCCTTCTGCTCCAACGGGATCTTCACAGTAAGCAAGACATTCTTTAAGCTGGGGGGCAATCTCTAAGGCTTCTTTCAAGCTCCAGCATCCGTTAGGGTCTAAGTCAACTCGAGCATTCGGGAAAGCCTTCTTTATCGCCTGGACAGCTTTCAACTCCTCTTTCGGCGGCAAAACTCCTCCTTTGAGCTTGAAGTCCTCGAAACCGTATTTCTCATGAGTGGCTTTTGCGAGCGCTACGATTTTCTCAGGAGTTAAGGCCTCTTCATGTCTCAGTCTGTACCAATCACACGAAGCATCCGGCTCTTCCTCATATGGCAAATCGGTCTTCTTTCTGTCGCCAATGTAGAATAAATAGCTCAGAAATCTCACGCGTTCCCTTTGAATACCGTCGCCCATTAATGCCGCCGCAGGAACGTCTAAGAATTTTCCCATCAAGTCGAGCAATGGAGCTTCAACCGCCGTAACAACATGAACGCCCGTTCTCAAATCAAACGTCTGAAGGCCGCGAACATCGTCTTTGATATTAGCGTCGAGCCACTTACGAACTTGATTAAGCGTGTTCTTGTAGTCAGCTAACCTTGTGCCGACAACTAAGTGTTTAATATCTTCAAGAGCCTTCGTAATTTTCTGGCCTCCGGGAACTTCTCCACAGCCGAGATTTCCGGAAGAATCTTCAAGAATTACGATGTTGCGCGTGAAAAACGGAGCGTGTGCACCGGATAAATTAAGCTCCATACAGTCATGGCCGGCGACAGGATAAACATCCATACGTGTAATTTTCGGTATAGCCGTCATGTTAATGATTGCCTCCCTCGTGAATTATAAAATTTTTTATGGGTAAGTGTATTATAGCAAAAAAAACAGCCTCCGAATTGATAAATCCGAAAGCTGTAATCAAGTTTGCTCCATGTCCGGCCTCTAAGCGTCCCCAAATAGTCCGAGAATATCAGATAAATCAACAGCATCATTCTGTTCTTCAACACGAGCGATTATCGCCTGACGTTCCTCTTCAAGACGTTTACGGGCCTCAAGAATACTTTTTGCCTGTTCAAGCTGTTTAATTGCCTGGTCTCGATAGCCTTTGTCATCAAGTATCATTGCCGCGTTGGTGATATAGCCGCCTAAAAATGCTTCGAACTTTTTAGCTTCGGCTTCGGAGTTGTCGCCCTCACCTTGAAATTTTCCAGTGTATTGATTAGCGAATTTTTCAACTTGCCATTCCAATAAATCTTTGCTGATTGCGCCTAACTCATCAAGCATCTTGTCAAAGTCCGTCTTCGTCGAAACTTTATCAACATAACGCTCACCAGACGTAAAATCATATTGCAGCTTGAACTCGTCAGGTTCAGGCTCTTCGTCTTGAGTAGGCTCGGTCTCTATTTCATCCGGTTCATGCTCACTAGTCGGCTCTTCAGGCTCAAGCGTCGTAACAGAATTATTATCATCACCATCAAACAAGGAGTTTTCATCAAAGTCTTCTGTTGAAACCTCTTCATGCTCCGGCTCAGGTTCTGAGATTTCCTGTTCTTGTTCGAGTTCCGGCGTTTCGAGTTCCTGTTCTTGCTCAGGTTCGACGTTTTCCGTTGTAATTTCCGGTTCTTGCTCAGGTTCGGGCAATTCTGGGGAAATTTCCGGCTCTTCAACTTCCTGCGTAATTTCTGGTTCAGGCTCCGAAATTTCTTGCGTAATGTCAGGCTCCGGCTCCGGCGTTTCAGGTTCAGCTTCCGGCTCGGTTATTTCTTGCTCGTGAACTTCTGCAATAATCTCCTTAGGTTCAGCAGGCTCAACAACTTTTTTATCAATTGCATTTAATAACGTCGAAATTAATTCCGGACTTTCCGGCTCTTCCTGTTCGATTTCCGGCTCAGGCTCTTCAACAGGAATTACAGGAGGCTGAATTAATATCTCTTCCTCTCGTAACTCCTCTGCTTTCTTCTTCCTGAGTAATGCTGCACGTAAATACGGCATTTAGTCCCCCAGTGCCAGCGTCATCAACTCGTCAATGCGCTTCACAAATCCCGCCGGGTCTTCCGGAGCAGCTCCCTCAAGAATTATCGCCTGATCGTATAACACTCTCAAGAAATCATTTACTCTCTCGTCATTCTCATTATCTTTTGCGAGCGTGATTAATTTCTTGATTATTACATTATCGGCGTTGAGCTCAAGAATTCTTTTCTGAACGGGAGGAACTTGACCGGCTGAACGTAAAATATTTTCCATTTGGAGCGACATTCCATTTTGAGAATCACGAAGACATGCGGGCGAATTTGTCAGCGTGAAAGAGAGTTTTGCGTTTTCGAGCTTGTCAGCAAAGATTTCAAGCGCAAGTTTCTTCAACGGCTCAAAGTCGGCTTCAAGTTCCTTAGCTTTCTCCTCGTTGGCTTTCTTCTCGTCGTCAGTGTAAGGCGTAACATCATCGCGGGCAATGTTCAGCAAATCTTTCGCGTTGTCATCGAGAATGTAATTAGCTTCCGACAAAATTACCTCATCAACGGGATCCGTCATCAATAAGACTTCATAACCCTTATTCGTGAACGGCTCAAGTTTCGGCGATGCTTTCAAGGCTGAGAGATTATCACGTCCGGCCAAGCAATAAATTCCTTTTTGATCTGGCTTCATGCGGGCTTCATACTCGGCTAAAGTCGTCCATTCGTCGTTTGCTGTCGTCCTGAATAACGAGATTTCAAGAAGATTTTTAGCGTGTTCATGATCTTGAATAATTCCCTCTTTCAAGATTTTTCCGAAGGCAAGCCATAACTTAATATATTTTTCTCGGTCATCATTCAGCATTTTTCGGAACTCGTTCAAGATTTTACGCTGAGTGCTTCGTCTGATAACTCGGATTATCGGCTCATCTTGCAAAATCTCACGGGAAATGTTCAGCGATAAATCCTCACTGTCAACAACTCCACGAACAAAACGCATATATCCGGGAATTAATTCTTTGCAATCGTTCATGATGAAAACTCGGTTGATGTATAAGCTAATTCCGCCGCTCTCAGGGTTCATGAACAAGTCAAACGGTGCTTCAGTCGGGATGAATAATAAGCCCTTGAAATTCGTTGAGCCTTCCGCGTTAATCTTGATGTGAGCTAACGGGTCGCGCCAGTCATGCGTTAAATGCTTGTAGAACTCCGTGTATTCTTCTTCCGTAATTTCGCTGTCCGGTCTCTGCCAGATTGCTTTTTGCGAGTTTATGACTTTATCCTTAAAGAATATTGGCCACGAAATAAAATCAGAATACTTCGCGATTATTCCCCTGATTGTCCACTCATCAGAATAATCTTTCGCGTCGTCGTCAGCTTTGGGCTTCAAGAAAAGTTTTACGGTCGTCCCGCATTCGCTTCGTTGTTCGGCCTCGTCAATCGTGAATGAACCTTCACCGTCAGAAATAAATTTATACGTCTCACTTGTGCCGAGCTTTCGCGTGATAACTTCAACTTTTTCTGCTGCCATAAAGACGGAGTAAAATCCAACGCCGAATTGTCCGATTAATTCTTGGGAAGTGTTATTATCTTTTGCGGCCTTGAGAAATTCTTTCGTGCCGGATTTAGCGATTGTCCCTAAAAATTTTATCAGCTCATCACGAGACATCCCAATTCCGTTGTCGCTGACTGATAAAGTCTTCTCGTCTGGATTTACTTCAATTTTTATCTCTGGATTTGTGTTCTCTGCAAGCTCTGAATTTTTTAGCGTCTCAATCCTTCGTTTATCTAATGCGTCAGAAGCGTTTGATATTAATTCCCGTAAAAATATATCTTTATTCGAGTAAACGGAACTTATCATCATTCGCAATAATTCCGCCGCCTCAGTCTGGTAATAAAATTTTTCTTCGCTCATAATTCCCTTACCTACCATAAAAAGCCGGAGACATGCAAATTTACACACCTCCGGCCATGCTTAAAATTTCAATTTCCTAAAAAACTTAACCTGCTGCCTTTTCAGTATCAATCTTCACAACCTGACGGCCGCGATAAAAACCGCATGACGGGCAGGCATGGTGCGAAATTGTGAACTCTCCGCAATTCGGGCAGCTAGTTACTTCAGGTGCGCTAAGTGCCTTGAGCCAATTCGCTTTTCTTTGTGATGTACGGGCATGAGATGTTTTTCTTTTCGGTGTTGCCATGAAATTAAATCCTCCTAATGTAGATTATTATTCAAACTTAAAATCTCGCAGTGCTTCAAGTCTTGTGTCTATAATTTCGTCCTTGCAGGAACATTTTCCCTCGTTCAAGTCTGCCCCGCAGTTCGGACATAAACCTGCACAATCTTCTTTGCACAATACTTTTGTCGGCAGTAAAGTGTAAAGACTTTCGTCAATCTGAGGCATTACATCAAGCACCCGCCCGAAATAATCAACTTCAACGGGCATTAAGTCATCAAATTCATTTTCGTCTTCTGCCTCTACACCGCGCGAATAATAAAGATACATTAAATTTCCCGATATTTCAAGATCTACAGGTTTAAGACACCTCGCACATTCCGCACTAATTTCAGCTGACACCTCAATTTCTGCGATTAATAACTCATTTTCAAGCCAACGAATTACAGCTTCAGCGTGAAAACCTTTCGGAAAAATAAAATCCTGTCCTTCAAAGTTCAACACGCCTTCGGGAAAATCCCATTGTTCAGAAACTTCGGCCTCAGTGTCATTTTTAGGCGGAAGAGAGATTAAGGCCTTCTGGCTTTCGTGAAATAATTTATGCAAATGCTATTCTCTTAGTCTCGCGGGCAATCATTAACTCTTCATTCGTCGGGCAAACTACAACTTTCACTTTTGAATCATCTGCGCTGACGACTGCTTCTTTTCCGCGAATGTTATTTTTGTCCGGGTCAATCTTTACGCCCATGAACTCGAGTTTTTTGCATACGCCCTCACGTGTTGCGCCGCTGTTCTCGCCAATTCCTGCTGTGAAGACGATTACGTCAAGTCCGCCCATAGCGACCGTGTAAGCTCCGATGTATTTTGCAATTCCGTACTCGAGCATATCAATTGCAAGTCTCGCGCGGTCATTTCCTTTAGCGGCAGCCTCTTCAACGTCGCGTAAATCGCTGCTGACACCGGAAATTCCGAGCAAGCCGCTCTTCTTGTTCATGAAATTGTTCATCTCGTCGGCCGTGTACTTCGTGATGTTCTGCACAAACGGAACGCACGCAGGATCCATATCACCGGTACGTGTTCCCATTAAGACACCAGCAAGAGGCGTTAATCCCATTGAAGTATCGATGCATTTTCCGTTCTTGACTGCGCTGATTGAGCTTCCATTGCCGAGATGACATGTTACCATTTTGATGCTCTCAAGAGGCTGGCCGAGAAATTCTGCGGTTCTTAACGCGACAAAATGATGGCTTGTTCCGTGTGCTCCGTAGCGTCTAACTCTGTGTGTCTCGTAAAATTCCCAAGGAAGCCCGTACATGTAAGCATAATCCGGCATTGTCTGATGGAACGCAGTATCGAAAACTGTAACGTTCGGAAGATTAGGCAATGCGTGCTGAATTGCTTCGATGCCCATAATGTGGCCGGGATTGTGGAGCGGCGCAAGAGGAATGCACTGACGTAAACCGTCCATAACTTTATCGTCAACGAGCACGGACTCTTTGTAGAGATCTCCACCGGAAACTATACGATGACCAGCGGCCGCAATTTCGTCAAGTGATTTAAGAACGCCATGATCTTTGTCGAGCAATGCCTCAAGTACGAGCTTCATAGCTACTTTGTGATCTTTAATCGGCGTTTCAACTTTGAACGGGTCTGCGCCTGTCTTTCTGTGCGTTAAATTTGAGCCGTCAATGCCTATTCTGTCAACAAGGCCTTTTGCTGAGACGGATTCGTCTTCCATGTCGAATAACTGATACTTGAGGGATGAACTGCCGCAGTTGATTACGAGAATTTTCATGACGTTTATGAATACCTGCCTTCGTAATATAAAAATGGCGGAGACGTAGAGATTCGAACTCTAGGAACGGCAAGCCGCTCAGTTGATTTCGAGTCAACCGCCTTCGACCACTCGGCCACGTCTCCACACTATTAAGAATGTGAAAAATATGAAAAGTTGACGGGGCTAATTATAAACGCGTGATTGTTTCATTGTCAAATTATACTGCAAAATAGAACGTGTTATATTATTCTGCAAAATTCCAATCGGGGCGTGAATGTTCGGCTAAAACTTTTGCTCGTATTGATTTGTCGAACGGCCATAAAGCACCGAGCTTGTAATCCCATTCATCAGGCTCAATTTTTCCTAGACCTCTGGCAGTCGTAAAAGTCATCTCGCCGAAATAAACTTTTTCCCCAGCAGAATATAAATCAACTCGAACATGTCCGAAGCCTTTACATAAAATAGAAGCAATCTTCTTCATCTCGTCATAATTAACAGGAACAGGAGCAACAGAATTATATTTTATATGATCCGGTCTCGTAAAAGGCTGTAAGTTCCAGTCCATGTCGTAAAAATTTATGCTCAAGTCAAGATTTCTTTGCCCGAATGTAACGAAACAGAAGTAAGGTTTTCCATCAAAGCAGTAAAATTTATACTCGTTCAACCCGCCGTCGAGATAGGGTTCAATTAAGATTTTAGGTTTGATACCGAGATATTGCATCTCACAAAATACCCAAGCATAATTTATACTCATGAGAATGTCATATTTACGCTTTAATAATTTCATGTCAAGTTTGCTTTTATCCCTGCATATAGTAACGCTCCCGCAGTCATGATTGCATTTAATCACGAACTGTTCAGGAAGGGAAGAAAAATCAATCTCGTCAAAACTGTCATAAACGCCTATTAATGGGATGAGATATTCACTTCCGATTTTCTCAGTAACCCATTCACGAACGGAATATTTATCAGCAAGTTGAGTTTTAAGAGGGGAAGGCATATATAACTTTGAGACCTGTAATTTTTCGTTGAAGGATTTAGGATTGTCCCAGTCGATTTTACGGCCGAAAACTTTTTCATATTGCTGGTTAATTTCGTCCTCAATCTCAGAGTAAGACATTTTTATGTGGCGGGCCTGATTAGAGAGCATTATTCTTCTCCTGCGAAAGGCGAAGAGTTTTTGTATCAACGGGTAATTTTCATTTGCGAAATTCTCACGTATAAATTTTCTCAGTGATGATAACATCTTTTTACTCCTTTAAATATGCTACTTGAAATATGCAACAGCTTCCTTCAAGTCTCCGGCTAAATCGTTCATAACGTTCGTGTCATCCGAAACCTTTTTCACGTTCCCCGCAATCATCTCAACTGAGGCCGCAACTTCCTCATTCGTCGCAGAAGTTTCTTCGGAAATTGATGCGAGATTAGTAACAGCGTCGAGAATTATTCCCTTGATACTCTCAAGCTGATTTGTAACATCAGAGACTGAAGAGATTTCATTAATTGAAGCGTTAATGTCCTCGTTAAGGGCGTTAAATTTTTCCTGAGACATAGCAAGCAGCATTCTTTCATCGTTTATGATAACCCTGATATTCTCGGCTTCGTCGACACATTCACTCGAAAGAGCTTCAATTTCTGCGGCAACATCACGAATTTGATTAGCAGACTCATCGGACTGTTCAGCGAGTTTCTTTATCTCGGCGGCGACAACTCCAAATCCACGTCCGGCATCTCCTGCTCTTGCGGCTTCAATGCTGGCGTTGAGCGATAATAAATTCGTCTGTGAGGCTATTGCTGAAATTACCTGTACCATTTCTTTGATTTTATCGATTGACTCATTCGTCGCGTTAATCTTGGTCGCGATAACGTTAATTGCTTCCGATGACTTTATCGATGAACTTGCTACGTCATTGATGCACTTCATGGCTTCGGTGTTGGCCTCATTCATAGTGTGAGAATTTTTGTTGAGGTTCTCGACGTTCTTCACAGCCTGTTCAATTACGCTTCCCATACTGCTGACGTTTTCGTTGATGTCTCTTACGCTTGAAGCCATTGTTACCGTAGTTTTAGCGAGGGCCTGCATTGATTCTGCAATCTGAGTGGCTGAATATGACGAGTCATGAGCCATTTCGGCCGTTGATTTTACGGTGTCAGTGAGTGAGAAGGCTGAAACTTGAATTTTCTTGACGACTTCGTTGAGAACTGCGCTTAATTTTCCGGCGGCATGGATTAGCTGTGAAGTTTCGTAAATTCTGCTTTTAGCTTTGATTTGCACGTTGAGATTTACATCAAGGAGTTTTTCTATTCTGTTTGCGACTTCTCTCAAGGGATTGGCGATATTTCGGGCGATTATGAGTGTAATAATCGTGAAGATGAAGATTAAAGCCAAGCTGATAGCAATTATTATTCCGTAAATTTTTCTCTCGGCCGCTTGAATTTGTGTAGCTGGCTTGCCGGAAAATGCCATCCCGTAAATTTTCGTAGCTTGCTGAATGGGCATGTAATACACGTGATAATCAATCCCGTTAATCTTCACGTTGTCCGAGTAATAATCATTTCCCTTGCTGACAGCCGCCCACACAGCGTCAGAAGCCGGAGTTCCTTCGATACGTTTTCCCGAATTGTCTTTTATCGTCGTCATGAAGCGTATATTTTCCTTGAAGAGTGTCAAGTCAACGCCGGTTGCTTTCATCGAGTCAATATAATCCGTGTTATATCGAATAAATCCGTCAACGAGGTCATAATTATTCAGAATGTCATATTCATAATATTCACGAAGGGATTTAGCGGCGAGGATTAACTGTTCTTTTGTGCTCTGCTTGATATTAGTTATCGCTACTCTTGAAGTTACTAATGCGACGATTGTAACAGCTGTAATGAGGGGGAGTAAAGCGAGCGCTATCAACATGAATTTGAGGCTGATTTCCTTATTTTTCTTCATTATAGATTTTCTCCTCAATTAAATTTTCAGGTCCGTAATATTTCTTGCGTCATACGGGGTTTGTTGGTACACAAAGTAATTCAGCCAGTTTGAATAAAGCAAGTTCGCGCTTGACCGCCATGTGCAAATTGGGGGCTTTGTGTCGTCATCGTTGGGAAAATAATTATACGGAACGTGAATAGCAATCCCGGCCCGTTTATCACGCCAATATTCGAGAGCTAAAGTCTCCGGGTCATATTCAGAATGTCCAGTTATAAAAAGCTGTCTGCCTTCATTTGTGGAAATTGCATAAACTCCAGCTTCGTAGCTCTCGGATAAAATTTTCAGCGCAGGAACTTTCTTCACGTCTCTTCGCATTATGGTAGTGTGTCGCGAATGAGGGACCATGAAGACGTCATCAGAGCCGCGAAATAATATCGAACCTTTGTGAGTAACTCTATGCTGAAACACTCCGAAAAGTTTTTGATGAAGATGAATTTTCGGGATCCCGTAATGATAATATAATCCTGCTTGAGCTCCCCAGCAAATATGAAACGTGCTGTGAACGTGAGACTTGCTCCAGTCCATAATTTCGCATAATTCCGGCCAATAAGCAACCTCTTCAAACGCAAGATGTTCAACAGGCGCGCCGGTTATAATCATGCCGTCAAAGAATTGTTCCCTCACGCTGTCGAAAGTCTTATAAAACGCGAGCATATGTTCAATCGGCGTATTCTTGGGAACTCGTCCGCTCATTGTCAATAATTCAATCTCAACTTGAAGCGGAGTGTTTCCCAAGAGCCTGGCTAATTGCGTCTCAGTAGTTATCTTTGTGGGCATGAGGTTAAGAATTAATATGCGCAAAGGTCGTATGTCCTGAGTTAAAGCGCGTCGGCGGGTCATTACGAAGATATTTTCACGCTCAAGAATGCTTGCGGCCGGAAGATCTCCGGGAATATTTATAGGCATTATGCAAAATCTTTCAGTAATTCATCACGCAGAAATTTCACGCCTTTAGAAGCAACTTCACGGATTACACGGAAATTCAGCCAGCCAGGAACGTCAACTTCTTTCGGGTCAATCAAGTATGCTTTTGTCCCTGAACGTAAATCCTGAATAAGTCCAGCAGCAGGATAAACGACGAGCGACGAGCCTATAACAGCGAAGATGTCGGCACTCCGAACGAGTTTAGCGGCGTTCATAATCTCCGGGACAGCTTCACCGAACCAGACGATATGAGGACGTAAAGTTTCGCCGTCTGAATTTTTCTCGCCGTATTCCATTTTTCTATAGCCGATGTCGATAATTTTATTCTCGTTGTTAACTGGCCTTGCTTTGGTGAGTTCTCCGTGTAAGTGCAGGACGTGTGAGCTTCCGGCTTTTTCGTGTAAGTTGTCAACGTTTTGAGTGATGATTTGAACGTCAAAATATTCTTCGAGTTCAGCCAAAATTTTATGTCCGTCGTTTGGTTGAGCCTTCTCGAGTTGCGCGCGCATGTCGTTGTAGAAATCCGTCATTAATTTTGGGTTGCGATACCAGCCTTGAATACTCGCGACGTCCTCAACGTTATATTTTTCCCAAAGTCCGCCGGAATCCCTGAACGTCTGAAATCCGCTCTCTGCGCTAATTCCTGCTCCCGTAAGAACTACGAGACGTTTTTTGCTGTCAGTCATGAAAAATTTCCCTCCTGTTTATAAATTATTGGACTGCTAAACACTTTTTAAGACTAACAAAATCCGTTCTTGTTAGAATTATGGCTATCAGTCATGAAAAAATTTCTCTTGTCAAAAATTTTTCCGTCTCTTGAAGTGTCAGCTATGAAGAAATTATTATAAATTAGTAAAATAATATCATCAAAGGCTTTAATTTTTACATCGTCAATAAATATTCTGACTTAAAAATTTCCTGTTATCAAATATTTCTTCACGCTCATTTATCGCCTGTAACGAGTTAATTATTATGTATAATGATAAATAATTTTTACACTTGGGGGAAAGTATAAAGTGAAATTTAACGAGAGCTTAACATTCATAAAGAGATTTGCGAAGTCGCCCCGAAGAATAGGGAGTGTTGCGCCGAGTTCAAAATTTCTGACTAAGGCGGTGCTTGATCGAGTTGACTGGGAGAATGCAAATTTTATCGCTGAACTTGGAGCAGGAACGGGAGTTTTTACGCGTGAGATTGTGAAACGTGCAAAGTCTGACGCGAAAATTTTAGTGTTCGAGATTGATCCGGCATTGCAAAAAATGATTAGGGAAGAACATCCGGAGCATAAGGGCTTAAGTCTTCACAGTGATGCTCAGGAATTGCGAAAATACATGAATGATAACGGGATTAATCAGCTTGATTTTGTGATTTCGAGTTTGCCGTTTACAGTTCTGCCGCCGAGAATGACCGTGAGAATACTTGATGCTGTCGTGAAAGCCTTGAAGCCTTCCGGACATTTTGTAGCGTATCAATATTCGTCAATCATGAAGCATGTCCTAAAAAAGAAATTCTCGCATATGAAAACTCGCTTTGTAATGTTCAATATTCCGCCGGCTTTTGTTTATGACTGCTGGAGATAAAAATATTGAACGGTGTAACGCTATTTTTCGTCATGAATGAGATGATTTTCACGTTTTATGATGACATTATCGCGTTATGATTAAAAAATTTCGCTGTAAGTCTAATTTGTATAAAACTTTCTGTAAAATGTACATAATTAACTTTTAGGGATATAATGAGTTCATTGTATGCTAAAAATATTTTGTTAATCTTCTCTGTTCATTATGAATGGGCAGAGAAATTTTTTTATCGGCTTGAATGTGGAGTTGAACTTTACGCTTAGATTTTCCAAAAACAGCCGGCTTTTACAGTGAAGAGCTGAAACTTGATGTTGATAATGAGAGTTGGGAGAATTTGGCAAAAAAAAATAATGGCGGAAACGTAGAGATTCGAACTCTAGGAACATCACTGCTCAGACGCTCTCCAAGCGCCCGCCTTCGACCGCTCGGCCACGTTTCCACGAAAAGGAATTATAGCACAAAAACTTTTTCAGGTGTCAAATATATTCACGCTCTCTTGTGAGTTTTCGCAGGATAATTTTTTTGTGTCTTGACCAGACAACTTCACACGAGGAGGAATAACATCATGGCAGACAGAACAAAAGAAGCCGTAGGAACAGTAACTGGAGCAGCAGGCGGAGCGGCACTGGGCGCGAAACTTGGAGCAGGTATCGGGATAGCTCTTGGGCCTTTGGGAGCAATCGCCGGCACAATACCCGGAGCAGTAATCGGAGGTCTAATCGGAGCACTCACCGGCAACAAAATAGGGACAGAAATGGACAGGACAGACTGACACACAAAAAAATTACTCCCTCGACACATAATCGGGGGAGTTCTCGTAGTCTCTACAGCCTAGCTATAATTGCGTCCCTCATCTGTGAACCTGAAATTAACTTTGTGCCCTCAGTGAAAATATCCGGAGTTCTAAGTCCAGCCTTTAAGACTTCATCAACAGCATTCTCAATTTTATTCGCCTCATTGTTCATGTCGAAGCTGTAACGAAGCATCATAGCTCCCGCCAAAATCGTCCCGATTGGGTTAGCTTTATCCTGGCCCGCAATGTCAGGAGCTGAACCGTGAATAGGCTCATAAAGTCCACGATTGCCTTCTCCTAAACTCGCGCTCGGTATCATTCCGATTGAGCCTACAATCTGGCTTGCCTCATCCGAGAGAATATCGCCGAAAGTATTTTCAGTTACGATAACGTCAAATTCAGAGGGAACACGGATTAACTGCATTGAAGCATTATCAACATAGAGATGATTTAATTTCACTTCGGGATATTCTTTAGCGACGTCCTCGACAATTTCACGCCAAAATCTTGAAGTCGTGAGAATATTGGCCTTATCAATCGACGTTACAATCTTGCGCCGTCCCATTGCCATTTTAAAGCCAACGTGAGCAATGCGTCTAATTTCGTGTTCAGTATATTCCATGACATCACGAGCGGCACGTTCACCTTCCGGAGTTTTGAAGGCCTCATGTTTACCGAAATAAATTCCGCCTGTAAGTTCACGGACGATAATAAAATCAATTCCCTTCTCGGCAATGTCTTTTCTTAACGGACAAGCTGAAGCCAACGGAGCAAAAATTTTAGCCGGACGAATATTCGCAAAAACCTTCAAGCCTTTACGAACTCCCAATAATCCACGCTCGGGACGATTTTCCGGAGGCTGATTGTCCCATTTTGGGCCGCCGACTGCTCCGAGTAATGTTGCGTCAGCTTCCTGGCAAATTCTTAAACTTTCAGCGGGTAAAGGTTCGCCGTATTTGTCGATTGCGTTTCCTCCCATTGCGACACTCTCAAACTCGAAGGCTCCGGGCGCAACTTTCTCGATAACTTTCAGCGTAGCTCCGATGACTTCCGGGCCAATCCCATCACCGGGAATTACAGCAACTTTCTTTGTCATGAATAATTCCTCCTTATTGTATTGCAACTTTTTACGACGAATAATATTAGCACATATAGAGAGAAGTATTCAGCATATTATTATACGTAAATCAACTGATGACAATTCGTTTTTTTTTTACAATATCCGCAAGAGGTGATATGAACAATGAATTTAGGCAACACGACATATGAATTAGTTAGTACTGCAGGTGCTAATGATACTACATCTGAAAAGATGAAGAGCATAATTGCGGAGTTGAAACATAACCCGGAATTTGCAGAGACAGGGGCAGTGCTTCCTATGTTACAACTTGCACTGAGAGCGGCATTAACACCTGGCAATGATGATAATTCTGAGCGTAGGTTAGGTGTAATAAGGGTGATTGCTGAGGCTGTTGCAGAGGATTATAGCAAAATGTATTTGCGCATGCTGATACAGGATATAGCACCAGGAAAAACTGAAAGCATAATCAATAAGATTTTTGGCGCAACAGTAAAGAAGGGAATGTGAGTAATTATGAGCGCAACGGATGACTTATTCAGGGCAGTTATAACACCGGGAACATCGGCGAGCGATATAATGAGATTGATAAGGCAAGGAGCAAACGTAAACGCACAGACTCCCGAAGGAATTACGCCGCTTATAGGTGCTGTGAATTTGTTGGACGGTAACGCAGTACAAGTTCTCATTGAGGCTGGTGCGAGAGTCAATGCCAGAACGGCTGAAGGCAAAACAGCATTAATGTGGGCTGCCACAAGAAATAAAGATGCTACCGTTATAGGTGCGTTGATTAGAGCCGGAGCTGATGTAAATGCAACAGATTCATACGGCACTACCGCGCTGTTATGCGCTGCAAGTGAAAATCCTAACCCTGCAATAGTAAGAGATCTCGTGAGAGCAGGTGCAAATATAAATCACACAAACATATTCGGCAATACTCCTTTAATGATGGCTGCCGGAGGCAACCCTAATCCCGGAGTAGTGAGGCTTCTCATTGATCTTGGAGCGAATGTTTTTGCGAGAAATTCTGACGGGGTAACTGCTTTGGACTGTGCTGACTTCGGTGATTATGGATCAAGCCATGTTCGCGAAGTAAAATCTTTCATTCTGCGAGCGATGAAGTAGACGCAACACAGATAAATATACTCCCCTGAAAGCATAAACCTTCGGGGGAGCGTTTTTGTGGCCTAGTTCTTGGCTTTCTTCAACGATGCCATTAATCCCCCGTCAGCAATCATATTCTTTATGAACTCTGGGAACGGCTCAGCCTTATACGTCTTATTCTTCGTCTTGTTCGTGATTATTCCGGTGTCGAAATTCACGCTGACTTCATCGTTATCATTAATATCTTCGGCGGCTTCGGGACATTCAAGGATTGCGAGACCGATATTGATAGCGTTACGGTAAAAAATTCTCGCGAAACTCTTAGCGATAACGCAGGAAATTCCCGAAGCCTTAATCGCAACTGGAGCATGTTCACGTGATGAACCGCAGCCAAAATTAAAGCCAGCAACGATAATATCTCCGTCGTGAACTTTTGCGTGAAAATTTGCGTCAATATCCTCCATGCAGTGTGAGGCTAATTCTTTCTCGTCCTGACTTGCAAGATAACGAGCCGGGATTATTACGTCAGTGTCAACATGATCTCCGTATTTGTGAGCAATACTCATTTACATTACCTCCTCAGGGTGCGAAATATGCCCGGTAATTCCGGAAGCGGCAGCAACAGCAGGAGACGCAAGATAAACTTCACTCTTGACATGTCCCATTCTGCCGACAAAATTACGATTCGTCGTCGACACACAGCGTTCACCTTCGGCCAATATTCCCATGTAACCGCCGAGACACGGCCCGCAAGTCGGAGTTGAGACTACACAGCCGGCATCAAGGAAAATATCACTATAGCCGAGCTTCATGCATTCCCTGTAAATTTTCATCGTTGCCGGGATAATTATTCCTCTAACGCCGTCAGCTAAATGTTTTCCCTTCAGAATTTCTGCGGCAGCTTTCATGTCCTCAATTCGTCCGTTTGTGCATGAGCCTATTACAATTTGGTCAATCTTAATGTCGCGGCCCTCTTTTGCTGGTTTAGCGTTCTCGGGTAAATGAGGCCATGAGACTGTGCAGTCAACTTCATCAAGATTAATCTCTACAACGCTCTCATATTCCGCGTCGTCGTCAGGATAATAAGCCGTCCATTCACGATTAACTCGGCCATTGAGATATTCACGCGTAATGTCATCAACCGGGAAAATTCCGTTTTTTCCGCCCGCTTCAATAGCCATGTTAGCAATCGTCAATCTGTCAGCCATCGTTAATTCACTCAAACCCTCACCAGAAAACTCAAGCGATTTATATAATGCTCCGTCAACTCCAATTTTGCCGATTAAGTACAGAATTAAATCTTTGCCGGAAACATAAGGCCGTTTTTTCCCTGTGACATTAACTTTTATTGCCGCAGGAACTTTGAACCAGGTATAGCCAGCTGACATTGCCGCGCCCATATCCGTTGAGCCGACTCCGGTCGAGAAAGCATTAACAGCTCCGTACGTACAAGTGTGAGAATCCGCACCGATTATCGCTTCACCTGGAGCAACAAGTCCTTGTTCGGGTAAAAGTGCGTGTTCAATTCCCATCGTGCCGACATCGTAATAATGCTCAAGCCCAAATCTTTTTGCGAACATCCGGCATTGCTTGCATTGTGTAGCTGACTTGATATCTTTATTCGGGACAAAGTGATCCATCACCATTACAATTTTGCTGGTGTCAAATACGCTGTCGAAACCTGCCGCCTCGAACTCGTTAATCGCTACAGGAGTTGTTATGTCATTGCCGAGAACTAAATCGAGTTTAGCCTGGATTAATTGGCCCGCATGAACTTCATCAAGTCCGGCATGCTTAGCGAGGATTTTTTGTGTCATTGTCATTCCCATTTGTGAAAAATTCCCCCTCATAAAATAGAGTTTGTGAGTTTCATAATTATACATACCTGAACAAATAATTTCTGATTATGAACTCCGTCAACTCCTCAACGTTGATATTTTCGTTCAAGCACCATTCAAATACACAGCCTTTTACGATTGAGCAAAGTCCTACAGCGATTTTGTGAACGTTTATCGAAGCTGGAAGGGTGATAATTTTTTCCTTGAGTGCAAGAGTTAATTCACGTTCGCTTCGTTCCATGACTGTACCGGGCAAAAATTTTCCGTCTCGTTCTCCCATGTGTGCAGAAAGAATTTTATTCTCGGGATTGTAAAAATTTCTCACGAATTGACGGCCGAATTTTATATAACGTTTTATCAGGATAATATAAAGCTCTGAAATTCTGCCAGGTAAATCTTTAATGGGAGTTTTCAGCTCAACGTCATTAAACGAAGGCTCAGTGATAAAGTTCATCATTAAAGCGTTTTTGTCGTGAAAAAAGTAATAGAACGTTCCTGTTGATACTCCGGCTTCACTGCATACTGAACGTACGGTTAAAGTTGTTGTGCCCTCTCTTGAGATTATAGCGGCGGCGGCGTTGATAATTGCGGTTCTGCTGCTATTGTCAACTTCGGACTTCTTCGGACGGCCTGAATGTTTGTTCGTGTTCTCGTCAAAGATAAATTCAGTAATCGTAGTCTTTCTGATTTTTTCCACGTTAATCACCTCACTTTTGACATTATAGAACACGTTATATTATAATCACAGCACGAAAATAGAACATGTTATATTTTTCGAACGATTTCTTATGCAATTTATTCTGGATTATGCAGGTGAAAAAATTTATTATGAACGTAATTTGCTAGCCAGATTATGTATTACATTTGCAGAAGATTTATCATGAAAATTATTTACTGGTCGGATTATGCGTGCCAATTTTGCTATATCGGGTTGGTGAAAAATATAATGTTCCCGGAACTTTACCGCTTGAGGACATAGAGGACATAAAAGAAAATTCTGCGTAAAGTGCTTAAAGTTCAGGCTATGTCGTGCAGATTTTATAAATATGATAAAACAGCTAAATCTATCACAATAAAATATAATATAAGCAATAAAAGGAGGCATAAGAATTGTGAAATATAAGGAAGCCGAATATCCGACGCAATCGGGCCAATTCCAAAATCAACGCTCAAAATTAACGGTGAAGCTATAATCAGGTCAGCTGTCAGGAAATTATCAGCGAGAAATATCAAGACTTCAATTTGTACGGGTTACAGGAGCGAGAAAATTATTGATGCTCTCGAAGGCTTTAACGTCAAATTTTTTCATAATCCATTCTTTGACATCACGAATAATATTGCGTCTCTTTGGTTCGCTCAAGATTTCATGAATGATAATGAAGACTGCTTAATTCTCAGTGCTGACGTTGTCTTTGATGAATTATTGCTCGACAAAGTTATTCAGGCAAAAGGATCTCTTGTTATGGCGGTGGATTCTTCGAGGACTAACGACGGAGATTATTTCTTTACTCTGAACTCCGACGGCTTAATCATAAGTAATAATCTGCAACACAATCAAGGGAAAAGGTGTATCATTCGCAGAAAATAATGTTGACTGGCACGACAATTATTTGACTCCGGAACTCTATAATCAAGCAATTCATGAACTTGGCAGTCAAGATTTAAGCTCCGTCCGAGAATCAGCATGGGACAGATTTGCGACGAGAATAATTCCCAATAATCCCTCCAAAGAAAATTTCCAGCAAGACAAAATACGTATAAATACTTACGGGGTGACAAATAGTAAGACGATCGTCGGAGAAACTGCATATCTTCTCGCTGAACAAGACGATAAGTTCACGTTAATTGCTGCGGACTGCGCTAAAAGAATAAACGTTTCAAAACTCATAAAATCCCATCCGGAAAAATTTCTCGAAGTCGGAATTTCAGAACAAAATATGATATGTATGGCCTCAGCAATGGCGAATGAGGGCTTTCACGTTTTTGCTGCTGCTTATGCTCCATTTTTGACGGCTCGAGCTTTAGATCAAATTCGAGTTAATCTCGGCTATATGAACGCGCCTGTGTGTCTTGTTGGACTTTCTTCGGGACTTGTTGCCAGCGATTGCGGATATTCGTAGCATTCCGGGAATTGATATTAT
>CALGHA010000130.1 GCA_937915835.1 uncultured Fretibacterium sp.
AAGTCTCAGAAGGTGAATATTATTCTGTCATCGTAAATCTTGGGACATCTTCAGCATATAATTATCCGACTGCAGTTGAGGACATCGGGACTGTCAAGACAGCGAGCGTCAGGGCTGGAGAGAGTTATTTTGCCGCTGCTGAAGCTAAACCGGAATTAGCAGACTGGAAGGACGGGAAAATCATCACTGACGACGGAGAAAGCAGAGCCTGTAACGCCTGTATAAAAGTCTTCACGCTCAAAACTAATTCCCCCGTTGAGATTGTTCCTGTCGAGCCTGACCCAGTAACACAAAATCAATCATGAGGAGGAAATTCCGGAGGAGGCTGTAACATGGGCTTATCTCTGGTAAGTCTTGCATTAGCCGCGTTATTCGTCTTCAAGAAGAATTAAGCATAACAAAAGCCGGAGCCTCAATCTCGACAACTCCGGCCAATTTTTTATTCACTCGTAAAATAGAACGTGTTATATTTTATTGCTTGCAAATTCCGTCGAGCCACTCGAATAATTCCGGCAAATCATAATTCCCATCGTGAGGAACATTCCAGACTGCCGCAATATCAGCATCATAACCGGCCGCCTGTAACTTCAGCGCTAAAAGTGCAGGAATTGCCATTGACGTATCTCTATCTTTAACGCCGTGTCTAATTCTCCAGTGCTTGGCAACGTCGGCTTTTCCGATAAAGTTCATGGGGTTCATGATGTAGATTTTTTCAGCGTCAGCCATTGCCGGATTTCCTGAAGTGCTGTGCTTGAACGCGTAATCCGTGAAGTGTTTATCGCCGAACTCGTTATTCTCGAAAGATGCCATGTTCAACGAATCAAACGCAGGAGCCGCCTTCATTCTCGTAGCCCACACAGCATATTTGTTCAAGTCAGCCGCAATAACTTTGTCGCCCTCAACAGTCAGCCAGTCAAGCCCCCTGACGTTCTCGCCAGCGTCAAGAGCTTTTTGTGCCGCCGAAATATATAATCCCTCAATGTAAGTCCTGAATGTTCCGTTACCTTCTTCGTCGAGTTCATAACCTTTAAGATTTAAGCTGTTGAGATAAGCCGGGAATGCCTTTTTCAGAGCCTCTGAAGCCGCCTGCATATTCTCGTCCATTTCACGAGCCGGGCCCATGTAATACGTGTTCACGCCGTTGAATATCCATTCATAGGGCATATCAGCATTTTCAAGGTTCGTAATCGGGCAATAAACGACTGAAGCAAAAATGTCGTCTCGTTCATCTTCCGCGCCAATCTCCTTAAGATAAGGCTCATACTCTTTAGCATTGCCGGTTGCGCCTAAAAGTGATGATAACGCTCCGCCCGCGCTCAATCCGTCGGAGATAATTTTCTCAACGTCGCCAGCAGGTAATTTGTCCTTGTTATGTCTCACCCAGCGTACAGCCGCTTTATAGTCAACGATGAGAGCCGGAGCCTTGCCATTTTCGAGAGTTCTTCCGCGAATTGCCGGAGTAACTACAACATAACCTTTTGACAACGCATAAAGCGCGACATTCGGAGTTCCGTGTCGTGTGTCATTGGCCGGAATAAACTGTTTGCCGGGCATGTAACCTCCTACTCCGTTGGGCATCATGATTGGAGCTGTCTTTGCTGTGTAACCGTTGACGCTCTCGCCGTGAAAATATTCTTCTGGAACGTAAATGTTAAGTCGCTGGTATTCAGGCTCAAGGGGATTATTGACGTAAGGAATATCCAGCCATGAACGAAAACTTACGAGTTTATCGCCAGCCAATAAAGTTTGTGAGACGCGATTACCCGGAGGCATTGTGATTGAGTCAGCAGGACCATTAGCGAAATCTGCGGAGAAAGCTAGAGAAGAGAACGCAAGAATGAGAATTATTGCGCACAAAAAAATTCGACGCATGAATAACAACTCCTTATTGGGTAAAAATTTATGGATGAAGTTATTGTAGCGTCAAAATTTATTTCATGCTAAAAGTATTTCCCGCAATAAAATTACTAAAATTTCACGCCGGCCCTCTCAAAAATTTTCATCACTTCTTTTTCAGACTTATAGCCGACTTCCTGAGCAAATACGTCGCCTTTATCATCAAGAAACACTAAAACTGGCACATACGACACGTTGAACTCTTCAGCAATTTCCGGTTCGTCCTCAAGATAAATAAGTCCTACGTCAAGTTTTTTGCCGTATTTATCATCAATCTTCGCAAGAACTCTCATCATCTGTCTGCATGCCGGACAAGTCTTAGTTGAGAGCATTACGACACCAGGATTTTCAGCAAAAGCTGACGAACAGAATATTACGACGAAAAGCAGAGTAAGCATAATTTTCTTCATTATAAATACACTCTCCCTAGTGAGAAATTTTGTGATTAATATAGCACGAAAAAGTTACGCAATAAATATTCCTGTCATTAATTAATGTAAGAAGTGTTAATTGCGCTATAATTTTCACGTTCATAATAAAATTTATCGCAAAGGAGCCTTAATCTCTCATGGACGAACAGGGAAAAATTATCAGCACCTGCAACGTTGACGAAAATCTCGCGCTTCAAATCTGGACACGAGGAAAAACTCCGCGCTTATCCGTCATGAACAGGATAAAGAATACCCGCAAGCTCATTCATCTTTCATGGGTTGAGAAACGTGAACGAACTCTTTCAATGAACGGCCGAACTCCAGGCGAAAATATTTCGTATGTCGTCAAGGATTTCGAGCCTGTAATCGCAAAAATTCTATCAGATTACGTTGCAAAAACTAATTTCAAGCTCAAATATTTCAAGCTCGTTGTAGATTTCGAGAAGGCTATGAATCATCCTGAACCTGCGTCGAGTAAAGCTGACTTATCAATGATGACCGAAGAAAAACGTTCTGCCTTATGGGTAGCTGACTGTTCGGGAGGCGACAGAAACACAGGAATTTTCAGGCCGTTTTTCCCAGTAAGTGAAGTCGAAGCCTCAGCAATGCCCGACGAAAAAATGCGGATAACTTCTACGGCAATGCGTACGACCGAAGGATTATTCAAGACTGGCGCAATCGAAGCTCTCAAGCGAATTAATCCCGAACGCTGGCTCAATCCCTTACGCGTAACGACGGCGGCTATGTTACTCGGATTTTCTTACTGCGGAGCTGACGGCTCAAAAATGGCTGATTTCCTCTGGACTGCTGACGAGAAACCCAAAAATCCCGTCCATAATCCTTTAAGTCCGGTAATGAAAACTCCAGTCAAGAAATTAACTCTTCATGACGCAGGATTAATGAGACTTGGACACAAACTTACGGCTTATCTCAGACATTTTTACATCGTCGACAAAGTTAAAGTTGAATACGGCTACGACAGCGAGAAGGAATTACAGGAAGCAGGATATTCACGTTCACGACGCTTTGACTTCAACACAGGAACGCTCGGCGATGTCCCTTACCGTGTAACTTTTTACGAGAACGAGGACGAAGGAATGACCGCTTTCGGCTGTAATCCAAGAATGCAGACAGCTAGACACACTGGCGATATGGTTATCTTAATTCCAACCGAAACTTTCAGAATGGCCGCGAAAAATGACACAATGGGCAATACTGATGATGACTTCTTCACGTTGACGAGGCTTTTATGGGCTAAACAGTTCAAATTCTGGTACATGAACATTAAGCCTTATGTGAGGAATTTTACGGGATTGATTGAAGCATGATGAGAAAATTTCTGTGTGTATTAATATTATTGTTGACAATCTCAGCGTCAGAAGCTACACAGCCGCGAAGAATGTCGATTGTAATTTTCCCGACGATTAACTCAACGGGGCTTGAGGTCTGGGAGAGTAAGTATTACCCGTATAACGTTCTCGAACAAAAAATGTCGAATTACCTTGAGGAGCTTTATAAACGTTCACCATTGATTGAAGCTCGTGTGCTTGATGAGGCCGCAATGAACCGCTGGCTTTCAGGCTCAAGACGCGGTGATGATATGGCTGTTCAGATGGAATTATATTCAGCAACTCTCAAGGATAAACACGTCATGGGGACTTACGAATCTGGAAAAGTTTTATTGCGTCTGAGAGTTTTTGACTCGCGAAAAGTTCAGGAATTGGCCGTACGTACAGTGAAAGGCTCTGACCGAAGATTTACGTTCGACGATGACGAGGCTGTTTACTGGTTTGATTCGGCTGTTCACGGCTTAGGATTTCCGTTTAATGACGGGCTTGACCTTTTCGGCTTAACTCAAGGAAGCTACAAAGGGCAAAAAATGAGCCGTCCAACTTGGGCGCAATTTCAGAGTTCCTCACACTGGCAAGCAATCAAGAACTCCATCAACGAAGCCTACAAACAGTCAACCGCTCAATTCCGCAACGCTATACGAAGCAATGAGCCTAATGCTGAACTCACGGCTAACGATGTATTCTCGGATTCGTATAGAACTGTCGGAAGAATTTTAGCGCCAACAGCAACGTCAACAAGAAAACGCCGGGATTATATTATCTCGCTGGGAAAATACGCTGATGGAGCACTCGACGCTGTTCGGGTCGGTGATGTTCTCGACGTAATCAGGGCAGATACTTACGTTACAGTAGTTCCGGATAATCCCGTTGTTGTTCTGCCGAAAGTCATCGGAAAAGTCAAAGTTATCAAAGTTTATGATGATAATGCAGTCGTCAGAGTTATTAAGGATAACAAGAAAGAGCCGATTACTCTGAAAGATATTGTTGTGAAGCAAACTAGAATTACAGGGAAGTGATTGAATGAGAAAAATTTTATCGCTGATTGTTATACTTTTACTGATTTCACCGGCATATTCTGCGGATGATGACAGCACACCTTACATGCCGTATACTGAACCGCCGCAAAATTCCCAGCCCGAGAATAAAGCTCCAGCGAAAAAGGCTCCAGCTAAGAAATCAGCACCGAAAAAGTCAGCTCCTAAGAAGTCAACATCAAGCAAGAAAACGACATCGACGACGACAAAGAAAGCTCCAGCAAAGCCGAGTTCGTTACAAATGGCTATAGACTTAATCAATCAAGACAGACTTGAAGCCGCAAAACCGTATTTACTCAAAGCAATTCAGGCAAATAGAAATGATCCTAACGTTTGGTACTGGTACGGAGTTTATCATGAGAAAATTGGGGCTTATCATCAGGCGCAATATTTTTACGCTAAAGCTTTGAAGATTGACCCGACATTTGACCCGTTGTCGCGAGTTGTTTATTATCCTGAGGACGAGAATAAAACGCCGTTATGGGATCCCAAGCGTCCGGCACGAGTTTATCCTGTTGAGACTGCTTCAGTGCCACCGAATGTCTCGAATATTCCTAAAGCTCCGAACGATCCGCAAGTTCCTGGAGTTCCTGTTTACACTCCTCCTGAACCTGGTTCGTCTCCTCTTGATGGTGATTCTTGGAGACCGGCAGTTTACGTTCCTCCTTCTCCGGAAGAAACTCAGACTGAAGGGGAAATGTCGCCCGTTTATGTTCCTCCTCAACCGGCAGGAGTTGTCGCGCAAAATCCTCAAAATCAGCCTCAGCGTCAAGTCATTCAAGTTCCGACGTATCAGCCGAGAAATGAGCCGGAACGAATAATACAAAGGGATATTCAGGCCGTTAATCCCGTTTATAATCCTCCCGAGCCTCCTGAAAGCGAAAAGGTTAAAGAAGCTCCGAAGGCTAAAGCTGAACCCGAGAAAAAGCAGGTTACGACGACTGAGCCGAAGCGTCAAAGTTCAACAGTTCCGAAGAATAGAATTGTGAAGCAGGACACGAAGAAGCAGACGAGTAAAAAGCAAAGTTCAACGACGAAAAAGTCAGCTCCGAAGCGTCCACAGTCAGCCGACGTTAAACCTTCGCAACCGTCACAGAGACAGCAGCAGAGAGAGCAAGCTCCGCAGAGTCAGCAAACTCCGCCTCCTGTTCAACAGCAGCAAGAACGTAGACAGAGTGAATATTTGCCGCCGGTTGGACAATATACGCCGGATCCTGGTACGATTTCAGAAACTCCAATTCCGCCGGTTGGTCAAGGAAATAATGATTGAGGTGATATAAAGTGAAGAAATTTTTAGTTATGAGAATTTTTTGCGCGTTAATCCTCGTAATTGGCCTTGTGTCGAGTTCTGAAGGAGCGGCAATCCAAGTAACTCAACCGGCATTCGACAACATGAGCTTTTACGTCTACAAAGTTAATGATAAGAATTTTCCGAGCGACATTTACGCGACTTATGATGATTATCTCGTTTACAGGAATTTCAAGAAAGTCTGGTATTACGCTTCATATGAGAATGGCAAGGCTGTAAAAACTGATTACGTCGTCGGTGCTGTTGTTCCGTCAGTAGTGAACATTAAAGCCTACAAGCCCTCGACTTCTTCCGTTGCTCCTGTTCTCAACACTGATAGGACTAATCCGCCGTTGCCGAAAATAAAAATCGTAAGTCGTTCAGCAGTTCCCGAAGTTTTGCCGGTTAAGCCTGCAATCCCTGCTCCAATTTCGATGCCGTCAAATCCCGGAAGCTCACGAGGAATTCCTGTTGGTCCTGCCCCTCAACAAGTTACAGTGCCTGGAAAATCTCAAGTTGTAACAAATCCTCCGAAAGTTACTGTGCCTGAAGTTTTGCCGGTTGATGACACTCCGAAATATGCGCGAGTTGTTTACATGCCGCCGTCGTCAGGACTTGAAGCGGGTAATAACACTTACACTTATTCCGGCCAATTCAATGACGATTGGACGCAGAACCCGAACTTTATGGCGATTTCAAAGTGGCAAAAGAGCGTAGACAGAATAGGCGTTCTCGACAGTCCGGCAATCCCCGTAGCATGGAAGGGAGATTATCCGGAAGTAATTTACGCTTGGACGGGCTTGCAATGGGAGCAGATTATTCCACGAGGGACGAGAGTGAACGCGGCGACGGCTTTACAACGAAACGTTTTCAAGCTGACACGGACAACATCAGCTTCAAGTTTACTTAATTGGACGATTGATGATACTCATGTTCTCTCACAATATGCCTTAATGTGGGGCTATGAATGGCTTGGACAAATTATTTTACGGAGGCAGTATTAATCATGAAAAAATTTCTCACTGTGATATTTATGCTCGTTATGTTGAGCGCTCCGGCCAATGCGAAACTTTATGTTACTGAGCCGCTTTTAGTCCCTCAGTCGCCGTATGCTGGAATGACATTTTACGTCTACAAGCCTTATAACATGCCTAAAGATTGGTACGTAACTCTTGACGGTTATCCTGTGCACAAAAATTCCGACGGAACTTGGGTTTACGGAACTGCGGAAGGCCCGAACTTAGTTGCTACGAATTTCATTGTCGGCTCGATTATTCCATCAATGGCCGGCATTACAAAATGGATAAGCGACGTACAAATCTCAGAATTGCGAAAAATTCCCAATCAAGAAATGCTTGAAGTCAGACAAAGAGCTTTTACCCGTTCGGAGATGGCGCGAGGCGAAAAGTATTCTACGTACATGCCCGATTGGACGTTCAGCCCGACTTTCATGGCAATTGGCAACTGGAAAGGCACGGTCGACAGAATAGGAGTGTTGAGCGATCCGAATGTTCCAGTCGCATGGAAGGGAAAAAGTCCTCAGGTAATTTATGCTTGGGTCGGTAATTCCTGGCATCAAGTCAACGTAAAATCTTCACTCAAGAATACGTTTTTATACGAACGCTCAAAGCTCCGGCGTTTAGTGAGGGATTCCGGCTTCAAGTGGTACGCTCAGGATATGCCGGTTCTAGCACAGCAAGCAAGAGCTTGGGGGTATTACTGGATGGGGGAAATCCAACAGCAATAAAGATTTATCGGCCTCGTGTGGAAAATCGCACGGGGTCTTTTTTGCGGGGCTTTTACAGGCTGATATAATGCAAGAAATTTTATCAGGGAGGAATTTTTTGAATGTGTGTATTACTCGCCTATGAAGCTCCAGCAGACAGCATGATTGTAAGACTTAGTACAGCTTTTAGTAATGATGATACGTTAGAAATTCACATTTTATTTCATGAGTTAATCGCCCAAGCCTACGAGAATAATTACGCTTCCGGAAATATCTGGCAGAATTACCTTACACATTTTATCTTGACTAACGAAAACTTTTTCTCTCTTGCCTGTGAACGTCGAGAGCCTCCGAAGGGATCATTGAGGGATATTGCGCTGCGGGATTTTTCGGCGTTCATGAAGTTGTTCAATCTTGAGAATGAGCACATGAGCTATATAGACAATTTCATATCTGACGGCAATAACACTTCCCAAATATGTGAGATCAGCAAGGCAATTGCGGAGATGAAAACTCCTCAGAAAATTTTTGAGCTAGTTACGAATTTCTATAAGCGTCATGGTGCCGGAATATTCGCGCTTAATCGGGCGTTCAGGTTTGAGGATGATGAATTTGTTCCGGTTGAGAATGTCGGAGATGTGAGACTTGATGACCTTGTAGGCTATGAGATACAGAAGCATGAATTAATCGCCAACACTGAAGCGTTTATTTCCGGGCGGCCTGCGAATAATGTCTTGCTTTACGGCGACGGTGGAACAGGAAAATCTACGAGCGTAAAAGCAATCTTGAACGAATATTTTGATAAGGGCCTGAGAGTTATAGAAGTCTACAAGCATCAATTCCGGGACATTCTGAAGATTACAGAGAGACTGCGAAAGAGAAATTACAAGTTCATAATCTTCATTGATGACCTATCATTTGAGGAGAACGAGAGCGAATATAAATATCTCAAGGCTATAATCGAGGGTGGAATTGAGACGAGGCCGGAGAATATTTTGATTTACGCGACATCGAACCGGCGGCATATTGTCCGGGAAATCTGGAAGGATCGCGACGACATGGAACATAACGGGGATATTCACAGGTCAGACACTGTTGAGGAAAAATTATCATTGGCCTCACGGTTCGGGATATTAATAAATTACTCAACGCCGA
>CALGHA010000131.1 GCA_937915835.1 uncultured Fretibacterium sp.
TATGTAAGCTCCGGCGGAAAAATGGTAGTTTACGTTAATCATACGCCAATCGAGGAAATTTTACAGGTTCGAGTTACGAAAGCAAGAACAGTAACGCTCACGCACGGAAGCTACGCAGGTTGTACGGATGAATTACCTGACACGTCGGTATTCGAGATTGTACAAGTTAATCAAGGCTCGCTGATTTTCACTGAGGGCACGGACTTTTACTTTACATCGGATAAATTGAGCTGGTCGCCGTCCGGTGAAGAACCTGCACCTTACTCACGCTACACTGTAACATATCATTACAGGCTGAACGTTGCGCCTGAGAGTTCAGACACCGAAAAATTAACGCTTTCAGGGCTTGTTGAAAATTCTTTGATTGAGCTTGATTACACTTACAGAATGCCGCGTAAAGATATCATCGTCATGTATCGCGACCGTTCCGTTGGAATTGTTCGAGGAGTGCCTCATCGTTACGCTCCAGTTTTGCCGGGAACTCCGCCTGAAGGAATTTGCTTAGCTGAAGTTTCGCAGACTTGGGAAGGTTTACCGGTTGTTAAGAACGTGGCAATTCAGCGTGTGCCTGTTGACACATTGAACGCAATGAAGAGCCAGATTATTGACTTGTACAGCCTTGTAGCGAGAATTGAGCAGAGATACGACGCGACGATTAATGCTCCAAGCAGCGCATTTAATGTGTTCGTTGACCCGCTTTTTGATGATGATATGAGGGATGCAGGAGTTACGCAGACGGCATTGATTGCGGACCAGACTTTACAGCTTCCGTTGACAGCTGAACTTATGAGCTTGCCAATGAATAATGACGCTGTGCTTGATTACACGCCTGAAATCCTGATTAATCAGCCAATGCATACTAAATCGATGAAGGTTAATCCATACCAGACTTTTACGCCTCTTCCTGTGAAAGTTGAGCTAACACCTTCGGTTGACCGTTGGGTTGAAAATGTTGTGCAGTCGATTATCTCTCGAACAGTGAGTTTCAGGTCAAGCAATCGCCGCAGAACATGGGATGAGCTTATTAACACTGAGACAATCACAGAGACGGGCGGAGTATTGCGGCGTATTGAGGTGAAAATTGACGCGTCAGGTTTCGGCCCTAACGAGACGGTAAAAGTAATCTTTGACGGTATCGAAGTGGCTTGTTCGTCAACGCAAGCGAACTCACAGGGAGTTTTCAGCGGAACATTCACAATACCCGAAGGAGTTCCAACGGGCACAAAGTTAGTCCGGCTTCAAGGAACTCACACAACCGGTGACGCTTATTTTGTCGGAGTTCATGAGGTCAAGACCACGATAAATTATTACGTTCGATACAATGACCTTGACCCGCTAGCTCAGACATTCACGCTAAACGAAGCACGGCATATTTCAGGTGTTGATTTCTGGCTCACGAAAAAGGGAACTTCCAATCTGAGGATTGAGATTAGAGGTTCGAGTTTAGGATTTCCTACACAAGAGGTTGTTGCTTCGTGCATTCTTAACCCTTCAAGTCTCACTGCTAATGCATGGAACAGAGCGAATTTTGACGCCCCAGTGTTCTTGTCGGCAAACGTTGAATATGCAATCACAATCATGACAGACACGGCGGATTGCGAAGTTGGGATTGCAGAGTTAGGAGATTGGGACGCTTCAACCGGCTGGGTACGTTCACAGGCATATTCAGCGGGCGTTTTATTGTCGAGTTCAAACGCTTCAACTTGGACACCTCACCAGACGGCGGATTTAACGTTCAGACTGTTAGGAGCGAAATTTACGACGGCAAGAAAAACAATCTCATTCGGCACAATCAATCTCACCGGCGTAACAGATATTATGCCGATGGCCGAAGTTCAGCGTACGGGAGCCGACACGGACGCAACATTTGTACTTTCACAAGGTAACGTTGAAGTCGCAAGAATGCAAGCGTGGCAGGGAATATCTTTTGAGCAACCATTGAGCGGAGAATACACGGCGAGTGTTGAACTTTTCGGCGATGAAAAATATTCTCCGTTACTAGGACGAGGCCCGCAGATTTTGACGGCTAAGATTGCTGAAACCGGCGATTACGTTTCGCGTTCGTTCACTTGCGGAACTGGCAGGCGCGTAATGGTTACGACGGAAGAATTTGTGCCATCCGAAGCGTCAGTTGAGGTTTACGTTGAGACGGCTCAAGATATTTGGACGATTGCCGGACATTCTGAGTCTGAACAGA
>CALGHA010000132.1 GCA_937915835.1 uncultured Fretibacterium sp.
AAGCCACGAATAATCCTCTGCCGTTGTATGAACTTAATGCAGATTGAACGTTATATGCTCCCGTTAAAGTTGTTCCTTCAGGGTTAAGCGGTGAAGACAAATTCGAAGTATTGAAGATTAATGCTTTGTCTCCTGATGAAGCTGTTAAATCCGTCGTCCGGTCAATAACGATTAATTTCGCGCTTGTTCCGTCCCAATATGAAGCAGCAAGTGAATTTGTCCCAATCCCGGAATATTTCACAGAAGGAGTGCCAATGCTGAGAGTGTCGTTTTCTCCTCGTGAAATTGAGATAAACCCTAAATTTCCCGTCGAAGTCGTGTAAACTATATCGGCCTGAGAAGTTCCACAGAGAAGCATTACGAGCACTAAGCTCACAAAAAGTTTTCTTGCATTCATAATTTATTTCCCCTTTCGAGTTTTAGTTTTAACGTTTTTATTATCACTCGTAGCAGTCTTATTCTTGTTATCTTTATCTTTATCTTGAAGTTCCTTGATCGTCGCAATAGTCTTATCAGCCATTTTCTTATTGCCGGCACTGTAACGCTTCAAGGCATCGTAAACGTTCTTAGTCTTAGCATAACATTCCGAGAAAATCTCACATCCGAAGAAAATATTCGTCTTTGCATCGAACATGTCTGAAGCCTTCTTGACCTTCGGAAATCTCTGCTTAATCGCCTTCTCATGAACTTTATAGCGAACTTGCATTAATCCGTAATCTCCGCCCTTAGAGACAGCTTTATTGTTCACCGTAGACTCATGAACGATTATTGCCGCGATAACATAAGGCTCAATCTTGAATTTCTCCCCAGCTTGAATGATTATGTCAGCATAATTTTGTGCCGTCTTAGCTGAAAGTTTCGGGTTCACACGCGTGAAAAGCTCAACGATATTTTTAACCTTCGGATTTTGTGCGGCGGCTTCCGAGAAATTTACGATAACAAGAATTATGATTAACGAGCATAAAATTTTTCGTCTCATGATTATTTTTTCGCGTTAGTCCTCAATGTCTTAAGGCCAGGTTCACCGAGAACGTCATTACCTTTTCCGTAAAGTTTCACAGCGTCGTTCCAAGTTCCACTTTCGTCAGGAGCATAATCGCCGATAGCTTTACGCATTGCGACGAGAGCGACGTACATATTTTTCACGGCATCAAGATATTCTGTTCGGACCGCCTGATAAGCTGTTTGTGCGTTAATCAAGTCAATCTGTGCTCCCATTCCTTCAGAGTACATTAATTCCGTAATCCTTAATTCTTCTTCAGAACGTTCAACCTGTCTTTGCTTGTCCTTCTCTGCCGCCGACGCGTTACGCCAATTGTTTAATGCTACGGTAATATCTCGCCTGGTTGACTCATGAAGTGCTTGCAAGTTAGCTTCTGACGCTTGAATTAATCTGTCTGCATTGAGAACTTTATATTTCGTCTGTTTTCCGTCAGTAATCGGAATTGTGAGTGTTAATGAAGCTCCGGCCTGTCTGTCGTTGGGAGTTGTTGAGGTCTCAGGATCTGCCCAGCCCGTGAACTGAAAGCCGAAGTCCAAAGTTGGCGATAATCCTTTTGCTGTGAGTTTCTTCACGAGTTTTGCCCTCTCAAGGTTCAATCTCGCCGCTCGAACATCAGGCCTAAGCTCTAATGCTTCCTCAAAGTTTAAGTCAATGTCAAACTCCGGAACTCTTAACTCCTCATCACGAGGCTCAACGTCCAAACCTCCGGCCAATAAAGAAAGTTCCGCCAGCAAGTTCAAGTATACAGTTTCAGCGTTTTTTACGAGCGTCTCAGCCGCAACAACTTGTGCTTCACTTCGGACAATATCAAGTTTCGGGACTAATTCCTGATTATATTTTTCCATTGTAACCCTATGATTTTCCGAACGCTGTAATAAAATTTCCCGCTGAAGTTTCATGTTTTCGCGAGCTAAGACAGCTGACCACCACATTTCTTCAGCTCCGGCAATGAGAGTGTTAATCGTGTTGTCAAAATTTGCTCGTGAGACTTCATAGCCGAGAATATTTTGTTTCTCGTCGAGCTTGTAGCTTCCGTTAATGTCAATTCGCTGGGTTAATCTTAAGCCCAAATTCCCGACAGTTACGTTCGTCTGTGAGGCCATTCCTGAGGTTTGTTTTGTTGCGTAAGAGCCTGTGAGTGAAGCGTTAATGCTCGGCCTCTGATAACCTACTGCGGCTAAGACTGAGTAATAACTCGCTTCAACGTTTTTAATCCCTGCTCTGAGAGAATAATTATTCAGCAAAATTTCGTTGACATATTCTTGAAGCGTCATCGAGACTGAAGCAAACGAAGGATCTGCGAGTGAAATTGCTATTAACAATATCATTAAGCCGTAAAAAATATTTCGTTTATGAATTAGCATGATAAGTTCACACCTTTTATATAATGTGCTAAAAATTGGCTGTATTATACTATAGATGAAAGTATGAATTTCTTATGTATCACGCGAAAATGTATTAATAAAATATAACACGTTCTATTTTTACGTTGATGACATGTTCACGAAAGACGGCAGGAATTTTCTGAAATAACATGAGGGCTTGAAGCTGTTGACGGGAAAATAATAGAGTTTGAAAATGTTGACACAAAGCAGCAGGCTTGAAGTTACTGATAGAAAAATATTATCATGTGAAGGATTTATAATCACTTGCAAGGAGGCAAAATACTTCATAAATTATGGAAAGATTTGACACACTCATAATCGGCGGAGGACCTGCGGGATTAATTGCGGCAATTCGTGCGGCTTCGCTCGGTCAAAACGTCGCTATTCTCGAGAAAAATTCTTCGGTCGGCGAAAAGTTATTAATCTCAGGACGTGGACGCTGTAACTTCACGAATGCTGAGGAGGATATTAACGTTTTTGTGTCGAAATACGGCGAGAACGGGAAATTTTTATACTCGGCATTTAACAAGTTCGGGCCGATTGCGACGAGAAATTTTTTCTGGAAGATTGGCGTTAGATATAAAATTGAACGAGGCAAGAGGATTTTCCCGGAGGAGGGTGGCAGTAAACGGGTTCTTGACGCTCTAATCATGCAGTGTAAAAAGTATAATGTGAAAATTCTGCGTTCATGTCCAGTTAAAGCCTTAAAGCTGAAGAACGGCCTGATTGATTACGTCATCACTGAGAATAACGAATACAGCGCGGATAAATTCATAATTGCGACGGGCGGAAAATCTTACCCAAGAACGGGCTCAACCGGCGACGGCTATAACTTTGCACAACAGGCTGGACACACGATAACGAAATTATATCCTGCTCTCGTTCCAATCAGGACAAAAGAGACTTGGCCGAAACTCGCTAGCGGTTGTGATTTACGCAACGTGAAATTAACGGTAATTCTTGACGGTAAAGAAATAGACGAGAGATTTGGACAGATGGAATTTACAAATTTCGGAATAAGCGGGCCAATTGTTATGGAGTTAAGCTCACACGTTCCGGATTGGCCGGGTGACTTGCAATTTTCGCTTGATCTTAAGCCTAATCTTGAGTACGGAATATTGATAAATAGAGTTAAACGCGAGATAAAAAAGTTTTCTGGCCATAAAAGATTTTCGGGGCTTGTGAGAAGTCTTGTTCCGGCTAAAATGCTGAAATTAATTCTCGAACTTTCGGACATTCCCCACGATAAACCGATTGAGTATATCTCAGACGAGGAAATTTTTGATTTCGTGAAATTGCTAAAAGATATTCGCATGGGAATTAACGGGCTTTGGAGCTTCAATAATGCTGTAGTAACTCGCGGAGGTGTAAACTTAAAAGAGATTGAGCCTTCAACGATGAAATCTAAACTTTGTGAAAATTTATACTTTGCCGGTGAAATTCTAGACTTGAACGGGCCTTCAGGAGGCTTTAACCTTCAAATTTGCTGGAGCACCGGTTATGTAGCAGGGAGCGTGAATGAATAAATGTTACTCGTAGCAGACACAGGAAACACAACGACGGTTGCAGGAATTTTTGACGGGGATGAATTGATTGCTCACTGGAGATTGTCATCAATTTTGCACACGTCTGACGAACTCGGAATATATTTATTGAACTTGCTGAACACTAAGAACATCAAGCCTTCTGACATTCACGGGGCAGCATTCGCGAGTGTTGTTCCGTCATTGGATTTCTCGATGACCGAAGCCATAAAGGAATATTTCAACGTCAAGCCTCTTCAAGTCAACGCCCTCACTAACACGGGGATGGAAGTCCGCGTAAAAAATCCTCGTGAGGTTGGAGCCGACAGAATAGTGAACGCTGTAGCAGGACGCGAGAAGTATGGAGCCCCATTAATCGTCGCTGATTACGGAACGGCAATTACGTTTGATGTAGTCTCAGAGGACGGAGCATATTTAGGAGGAGCGATTGCGCCAGGCTTGAACTCCGGGATTTCCGCGTTATTCTCGAAAGCCGCAAAACTTCCGCAGGTTGGCTTGAATATTCCCGAAAGTGTAATCGGCCGTAACACCGAAGAAGCAATTCAAGCGGGAATTTTATTCGGGAATGCCGGCTTGACAGATAGAATTGTCGAGATGATTAAGGCTGAGTACGGGATGAAAAACGCAAAAGTTATCGCGACAGGAGGACACGCAGGCTTGATGAAGAAAGTTGCACATACGATTGATTACGTTGATGACTGGCTTATGCTTGAAGGCCTGAAATTGATTTATCGACGAGTTAATCATGAGGGTTAATTGCGATTGAAGCTCAACAATCCTTTATGTCTTGCGCCGCTGGCTGGAGTTACGACGCTCCCGGTTCGTGAATTATTCGCGCGCTTGGGAGTGGCTTTAACTCATACGGAGATGATTAGCTGTGCAGGATTAATCCGGAATAACGAGAAAACTTTTGACATGCTCAGAACTTCCGGACAAGAGGCAGAATTAATCGTTCAGTTATTCGCTAATGACTTGAACGTGTTAATCTCCGGAGCTGAAGTTGTGATTAAACGATGTGAGAATTTCTCGGGCTTCGGGATAAACATGGCGTGTCCAATGCCTAAGATTACTCGCAACGGTTCAGGTTCAGCATTGCTCAAGAAACCGGAACTAGCTTTTGCGATGACACGTGAGCTTAAGAGATTTAATCTGCCTGTGTTCGTGAAAATTAGAAAGCTCGAGAATAATAATGATGAGACATTGAGATTTATTGCTGGATTGGCCGAAGCTGGAGCCGATAATATTTGCATACACGGAAGAACTCCTGCACAACGTTACGAGGGCTTAGCTGACAAGAATATTGTGAGATTGGCGGCTAAAGAATTTCCGGGATTAATCAGCGCAAGCGGGGACGTTAAGACAGTGAACGACATTAACGAGTATTTATCTTTCGGGTGCGTTGCTGTAATGCTGGCGAGGGGAATAATTGCTAACCCGTTTTTGTGCGATGAATTTTTCGGCGTAACTCGAAGTGATGAAGCTAAACTCGAAGAATTGTTCAATCTCGCAGAACGAACACTTGAAATCTCCGGCGAACATAAAGCGTTAGTGATATTGAAGCGATTTGCAGGAAGTATGCTAAGATACTCGCACGGTTCAGCGGAAAAAAGAAATCTCGCGATGATGTCAACAAGTCTGAATGAGATTAAGCAAATTTTGAGGGGAGAAATCTAAACTATGAGACGACATTTTGAGTTTACGCCTGAAATGGTATGCGCGCAATTAATTTCGTTCGACATTGAGGACGGAAAACTTTACGACATTCATTTTTTCGGGGGATGTCCAGGCAACACTGCTGCAATAGCGAAATTGCTTGAAGGTGCTGACGCGAAGAAGACTATAGCAATTCTCAAGGGCAATCCTTGCGGAAGACGACCGACATCATGCGCGGATCAATTAGCGATTGGGATTGAGCAGGCATTAGCGTCATGAAATTTATAGGCGTTACGGAATGGGATATGAATATCCGGCCAATTCTGAATGTAAACTCAGGGGGGATTAAGACATCATGAAGATTGATACACGTTACGGCAGCATTTGGGATGAACTTCCGGCCAAGTATGATAAAAGTGAACGTAAAATCCCGCAAACTCAAGAGGAAGCACGAGATTTTTACGAAGCTGCGAAGTCCAGCATGCATAATTCATTAATGAAGACTTGGGACGCTCATAACGAGAGCATGAAACAATCCGCAAAACTCAGACAGATTTACTCCCGCAAAAAGTTAATCGAGGCTGAATATCAGAAACGCCGCGATGAACAAAGAGAATTATTGACGAAATAAAATTTCCCCGCAGGACTTCAAGTATAACAAGAAATTCTGCGGGCTTTTTGTTTTACAGGCTTGCTACGATGTAAATTTCTCCGGCAATTTCCGGGTATTCCTCGCCGAGTTCAAGAAAGGCATTAATCATCTCTCGTGTGTAAAATTTATCAATTTGGGCGTTTGATAAGGAGTTTACGCGCTCGAGCATTCCCATTTTTACGGCTGTCTGAGTTGGGAACTGCCGCCAAGATTTGCCCCCCGTAAGTAAATCCACGTAGAACAGAGCCTTAAAATTTTTACTGGATTTTCAACGTGTTCAAGTACATGGCCGAGAATAATATTGTTGAACTTTCTGCCAGGCTTGTAGTCCTCAAAAAGGTTTGCTTCACCTTTAATGACCGGATGTCGTCGCTTTACGTCATTAATCCTTCAGCAGGTCCAAGCTCTAAATCTAGTGCCTAAAGCGATACCCTAAAGGAATAATATCTGACAATTTTTCTTTCATATCATTTCCCAATTTCTGGACATTCTTAATAACAAGAAATCCCTCCGAAGTTTTTATCCATACACCTTCATTGTCAACATTTACAGCTCTCCCAGTAGGACCGTAATAATCGCGAGCTATGATTTTGTGATCAAGAACTTCATACTTCTCACCTCTGATTAACAGCATAGGCAAAGGATAAGGACGTGTGAGTGCCGTAAAATATCTCTTGAGCATATCGTTGGACATCGTAAAATCTATCAGACAGTCATCATAATTCCTTCTTGCTCCGAACATTGCTTGAGTTTTATCCTGAGGAACAGGCTGAATTTTACCGGCTATATATTCACTGCAAAGCCGACCGGCATTGTTCTCAATTATCGTGTCAATCTCTTCATTAACCTCACTGACAGGCTGACCATGATATTCAAACTTGAACTGAGCAATAATATCTCCGTCGTCCATATATTCATTTACGAGGTGAAACGTAACGCCGAGTTCCTTATCACCGTTCATGATTGACCAGAAAGTTGTGTGCATTCCACGCCATCTTGGCAAAATTGCTCCATGAACATTGATATACACTTTTTGTGTGAGTTGGTCCGCCGTGATGAGTTTCGCATACCCGCCGAGAAATACATATTTACACTCGACAGAATCAAAATCATCGATCACGACATCACAATCACGCTTGATTTCAAGTACATCTTGAGGGTTGTCTTTGATGAGATAAATTCGGTCAAAAAATTTCTGTAATGACCTGTAAGCACCAGCACCGTAATGAGTTGCTCCGGCATAAATAATTTCCATAAATAAACCTCCTGAAAAAATTACAAATTACTGTTGAGATAATTCATTATCACTTCTGCTATGTATCTCATATCCTCCGCCGAATATCTATGATCAACAGGAAGAGGCAGAAGATATTGCGATATATATTTTTCCCATTCATTAGCCGATGGATGACTGATTACTGATTTCCACCATTGAGGGACATAAATACAATTACTAACTAGATATTTCCTTAGTCCTTCACTCTTTATTAGCAAAGGATAACACATAGGCGCAAAATAAGTATTAATATCTGCTGGAGATGGGGGTAAAATTTCGTTGATACTATTCAAGCTTTTGCATAACTCCCCATAATTTTTTCTGCGCTGTTCTCTATATTCCTCGTAATCAATGCTAGCGAGAATTGACCTCGTAAGTTTTGACATTGAACAGACTCCTTCTTTCTCGATTCTTGCCTCATTATCGAGAGAATCACGATAGGCCTCGTTCGTAGACATATCCAGTGCCTTTAACATGAATAACGCTGTAGCATATGAAACTCCGCCGGGCAATGTCTTCTGTTCGTGAATGAATTTATCAGTTATGAGGTAGCTTCCGTCGGGAACTCCGAAAAATTTGCGACATGAATACACATTATAAGCATTTTCTACAGGTTTACAGAAAAAAGCCTGAGTGTTGTCAAGAATTACCCTCCTGTACTTCTTCACGACAGCACTAATTTTATCTTCAGGTTGTATTCCGAAATAATTTACGTACAGCACAATATCATCATATGCAGTGATATTCACCGGCATAAAATCTTCGTCTATGTTGTAGTACTTTATGCTGACATTCACAGCCGTTAAAAGCTCATTGACTGATGAACATAAATATATGGGAAGCCAGATATTTTTTGCTCCACTGTCGATAATTGCCTCGTATATTGCGCTTCTTCCGGAGTTCAGGCTGCGAACCTCATAACTTCCGCACGTTCTGTAATATTCATTCCCTTTCTTGAGGTCAAGCGGAAAATATCCTCCAAATTCTTTAATTCCCATTACAACAACTCCTTGTATACAGAATATTTCAAGTCCCTATCACAGCCTATGCTCTCTTTGAAATCGCAAAGTCCGTAATTCGGAACGCTGTCCTCCGTCGAAGGCCCTATATCGAGCCATGAAAGCCCCTGACTTCCATAAAACTCTATGAGCTTGTACGACAGATAATTTATTGGACGGAACTGCCGGAACTCTAATCTATCGCCCCAGTAAATCACCTGAGCAATATCTCTCGAAACCCTGTAGACCAAAGCCGACGCTATGTCATCATTGCCATGTTTCACTATGAACAGCTCATGTCCAACAAGTTTAACGGTATTCATAACTTGCTCATAAGTCATTCTCAACGGATAACCTTTTCCAGATCTATTCTCTGCTATTATGCTGTAAGCTGTAAATTTCTCGTTCTCTGTCCTACATGGTATGAGTTCAAGATTTGATTTCATAGCTGTATTGAGATTTTTTCTCGCATTATACATTACAATATTTTTTGCATAGTCCTCACGAAATACCTTGCAAAGATTTAGCGCATAATTTATGTCAATATTCTTAACGCTCCAGCCCATACGGTAAAACGAGTTCAGCCACCCTGCAAGCTCCTCACGAAAATAAAACAGCGGCGGCAGAGTGAACTGTATGCTTCTCAATCCTTCAGAACGAGCGAACTCTTCAAGTGCTTCAAGAACTTCATCATAGTGTTTCAGGCTTGGACTTTCCCTGATTGAGACGGGCATTGCGAAAGGAGCTGAAAATGGACTTGCGGCAGTCTTGTCCCTCACTCCGAATGCGAACACGAAACGCGGCGAATTTTCCTCAAATGCGGCTGTGTAAACAAGTTCATCGGTCTTGTTTCGGTTGAGTTCAAGAAACTCTGCGCTGTTGTAGAAAATCTTGTTATGCGGCTTGATGTACGTCCTGTAATCTTCGGGGCTAATTCGTATCATATGCATAGAGCTTTATACTCCTTCCGAAATGTAGACACAAAAAAATCCCTGCCCGTAAAAAATGAACAAGGATAAATATATATTAATATCAATATGTGAATATGATTTACAAGAACTCTTGCAGAGATAATAAGATAGGCTTGTTGCAATTATGGCCGAAATTTTGGGTTTCTGTCATCGGTTGTTTTACTGAAAACCACTTGAATTTTTCCGTGTCGTCATAATATTTTGCGAACTCTTCGGGGACGTTAATTATCTCCGAAAAATTATGTTTCTCGTAAAATCTTATTGCTCTAAGATTATCTCTAAGGACATTCCACCAAACTAAAGACAGTCCGATATCTTGAAAGGCTCCCGAGATAATCTCACTCATTCCGAACCATGCAAAACCGCGTCCCATTGCTAATTTTCTCATGACAATAGCGAACTCCGAAGTCCCAGAAGCAAAATCAATATGCTTAAGGCTCACAGTTCCCATGTATTCGCCATCGTCAGAAGATACACAAGCATTAATGCTATTATCATGTGTAATTTTCCGGCTGGACATGATAAAATCTTGAGCGTCTTGAAGGGTCATTGCGGCAAAATCAGCTCGGAAGAAACAGGAAATATCCGGGTCATGCATCCATTCAAGCATTAACGGAGCATCAGAAATTGCTAGCTTGCGCAGATACATTCCTGACACCTCGCGATAAAATAAGCCCTCCCGAATAAACGCGAATAACGCTTACACGAGAAGGCGTAAATTTTCTTGTTAAATTTTTTCCTGGAATTAAGGGATAGAGTGGACTTGAGAGCTGAGAGCTGAGAGCTGAGAGCTGAGAGCTGATTATACTGAATTTTCTGAGCCCAGTCAAGAATTATTTCATCGAAGAAGTTTATCATCTCTGAATTATTCTCACTTTTTGCGATTGAAGCTGGGGAAAATCCGTTCATATCAGCGTCATTAATTATCGGCGCAAACTCACACAAACTTTTTGCCCGCTCGTCGTCGTGACTTCTCAATGCCGCAATAATCTCACTCAAAACGTCCTTGTAAATATAAATGTCGTAATCAATCGTCGAAACAAGAAAATGCGTCTCTGTCTCCTCAAGGATTGTTCCGGGCTTTTCATGTGAGACATTATGAGTTATCCTGCTCCCGACAAGTCCGCAATTCCTGAATGTTAATAATTGATATGGCCTGAATGCGAACGCTCGTATCTGATTATGAATTTGCTCGGCTGTCCTGTTAATGTCAAGTTTGAGATTGCCATAATCGATGTCGCGGCGTGAGAAATATTCGGAGTTAATGAAACTTTGAGGAATTTCCGTGAAGTCATGAGCTATTAACCTTCCGAGATACTCACATGCTAATTCGCTTCCGGCTTTGATGAGCTTGCAATAAAGCTTTAAGCTGTTGTCGTCGTATGAAATCTCGACTTCCCTTTGAGCAATTATCTCGCCCGTGTCAATGCCGCGCCGTATTCTGTGAAGAGTTACACCGGATTTTCGCTCGCCGTGAAGAATGGGAATTATCGACGTGTTACAGCCTTTATACTTCGGCAATAACGAAAAATGTATGTTGTAGAGATTTGGCGATGTGAACTTTGCGGGGATAATAATCTTGTCGAACTCCACAGACAGAAAAATTAACTCCTCGATGCCGTAAACATCTTCAAGACTCACAATTTTTATGCCGTTATCCTGACAGTAAAGTCCCGCTGAACGCTGCCAGGAATTTTTGAAGCTCTCGTTTGAGTTCATGACTGCGACAATCTCAAGCTCAGGAAAATTCTTGCGCGCATAATCCAGGACATTAACGGCAATATCATTCTTCCCGGCTATGCATAACAATGGGGTTCTAGAAATTTTTACGCACATTTCCGGCACCCCAAAGCATAAAAAAATACTTTCCCTGAATGACGTAAATCATCAGAGAAAGATTGATGTCTGTAAATTTTGAGAATAATATTAGCGCTGTTCGCTGTTCGCTGTTCGCTGTTCGCATTTTAGCGATTAATTCCGGCTCAGTCATCGGTTGTTCTACTGAAATTTCCTGCAGTTTTTCGTAGGATCTATTGACGCAAAACGTTGCTCCGAAGCCCTCTTTGAAGCGTGATAACCCGAAGTTCAAGTATCGCCCTTGATCTTCCGTGCATATTCCAAGAGTTAAGAGCCTCATGTTGTCATGAATTGCCGTGAGTATCAAGTTAGCGATAAGAAAATCCATCGGGAACAGCTTCAAATAATCCTTGTCTGATGCTAAATATTGAGTGTGATAAATATCATTGCCGAACAGAAATACCATACTTCCTGCAACGAGTTTTTCGCCGAGATATACTCCGTAAAATTTTATTCTGTCGTTGAAACGATTATATTTTAGATCGTAAAGCTCATCAAGTGAATGAACGGATAATGCATTAAATTTCTTCAAGTTTTTCTGCAATACCTCATAGAATGATGATATATCTTTATGTTCATTAAGTTCTCTGAAAGCTAAACCCTTATTTAATGAATATCTGTAATTTCTCCTGTTATTTGTTGAAAACTGCAAGGCTATATCATCTCCGTAATTACTTAGGGTAATATAGCAATTGAGTTCACCGCGACACATATAGCCGTATTTGTAAAGGAAGTAATCAATCATATCCGTGTTTTCACGCTGAAAGACAACGGGAACTAATTTCAGGTAAACTTTGCCGAAATTCTCAGACTTCAAGAAGTCATCAAGCAGAGTAAACAGTTCATCAATCAATGAAGCTGTGTATATTTTTCTCGAGATAGTAATTCCGCCGAATGTTGTGCCTTTGTGAGCAAAGAAAGTTTTTGTGCCATCATCATCAACTTCACATGCAAGGACAGCCGCCATAAGTTCCTGGCCTTTCCTGATGCATAACGAGCAATCTTTGAATTTCCCCTTAGCATGATAATTGATAAATTTTCTAGTCTGCAAAAAAGTTCCATTCATGCTCTCGTCAAGCATAAATTTATCCCATTCACTTTCATTGCCGCCGTAACGTTCTATAGTGAGAGACATGATAACTAGAAAATATTCACCACCTTACGATTAATTTTGTGGAACACATGAGCGACTATAATAGTCACACATAAAGCAACTGCATAAACTGAAAACGTGTAATTCTCGTTAAGGCATATCTCGGCGAGCTTCCCCGTTACCCTTAAAACTAGAGTATGAAGGATGAAGAACTCAAAGCTGATATTACCAATGTAAACGACGAACTTATTCGCAAAAATCTTGTTGATGAGACTATCCCGGCCCTCATTGAGGAGAATGCATGTTAGTAATATTATATTCGGGATTGTCCACGCGCTTACGGAGAAAAATTCACGGGAAAAATTAGTGTTCATAGTTCCAGCGATGACGACAGAAAATATCTCATAAATCACAACTGGCACGAACAAGTAATTTATTCTTTCATCAACTCCGGAGTTCCTGATTGACAGAAAAATTAAGCAGCCTATGAAGAAATCAATGCTTCTGACGAACGGAGAAACGTAAACTAACCAATGCTGAAATTTTTCGGGCATCATCAAAGTAAATCTGAGCCATAAAAATTGGATTAGACACAGGCCAATTATCACGAAATTTTCACGCTTTATCCTATGAAGCAGTCTCAATGCCGCCGAAGTAATTATTGCGAAAAATAATGTAAGCGACAAATACCAGGATACGGCGTTGAACGAGAAATATACCCCTCCAACCGGCACATAAGCCTGAAGTAATGACGCGTTAAGAGCAAGCGTGATAAATCTTTTCACGTTCCATGAGTTATGATGCCCAAGAAAAACAAGAATTAGCGAACAAATCAGCGTAAAAATATGCATGGGATAATAAGTTCGCAACCGCTTCCGAAAAAGTCCGGACACTCCGGAGTCATAATATTTCATTGCAGCAAGAAATCCGCTCATCAGGATAAAATATTGAACTCCAAGCCCGCCGCTTCCAATTTTTAAAGCAGGACAATGGGAGACAAATACTGCAAGAACTGCATAACCTCGAAGACCTTGCAGACATTTTAGTCCCCCCCCCCCTGTACGTAATTATACTTATTTTAGAACTCATTGACGGCCTCGATGACAAAATTAATTTCTTCGTCAGTCATTCCGTTGTAGAACGGGAGGCTCAAAACTTCATTTGCAAATTTTTCGGCGATGGGGAAATCTCCTTTTTTGTGGCCGAGATATTCATAGCATTTCTGAAGGTGCGGCGGAATTGGATAATGAATTTGCGTGTGAATGCCCCTTTCTTCAAGATAATCATGAAGTTCATTGCGGCGTTCACATCTCACGACGAATAAGTGCCAGACATGTCCGGAATTTTCGCGGACTTTCGGGAGGATTATTGCGGGGTTCTTTATGCCCTGTAAATATTTTTCCTTCATGATAACTCGTTCGTCGATTAATTCCTTCAGGTGAGAGAGCTTTACACGTAACAATGCCGCCTGCATCTCGTCGAGTCTGGAATTAACTCCGGCATATTCATTGTGATATTTTATGCGGCTTCCGTAGTTTCGTAATGCCCGGAACTTTTCTGCAAGTGCTTCATCTTTCACGATTACTGCTCCGGCATCACCGAACGCGCCTAAATTCTTTGTTGGGTAAAAGCTGAAACAGCCAACGTCACCCCAAGTTCCTGAAATTTTCCCGTCGAAATCAGCCGTGTGAGATTGTGCGCAGTCCTCGATGATAAATAAATTATGACGGTCAGCAATCTTCTTAATCTCCGACATATTAGCTGCTTGACCGTAAAGATGAACAACCATTATTGCGCGAGTTTTATCCGTTATGGCTTCCTCAATTTTAGACGCGTCAATATTATAAAATTCATCCGGCTCAACGAATATCGGAGCGGCATTATTCGCGGTAATTCCTAAAACTGTAGCTATGTAAGTGTTAGCTGGAACAATTACCTCGTCACCTTCACCAATTCCCAGAGCACGAACAGCGAGGATTAAGGCGTCAAGTCCGCTGTTAAGTCCGACACAATAAGGGCCTTTGACACATTCCGCAAATTCTTTCTCGAACGCTTCAAGCTCCTTGCCGAGAATATACCACCCGGAATTTAGCACGCGTAATGCCGCAGATTGATATTCACCTGAAAATTTTTCATACTGCCTGTCGAGCCTGTCATAAACTTTCATTTTTCCTTCTCCTTTTCTTCGTCATTAATAAACTTTTTGAACTCGTCGTAATTCCTGATGTAATCTTCAGCGTCGTAAAGTTCCGAAGCGAATACCAGCAAAACAGCGTCAGGCGAAAAGTCGAACATTTCACGCCACATTCCAGGAGGGACATAAAGTCCTTCGTAGGGTTTCTCGAGCGGGACAACTTTTGACTCTTTACCGTTGTCGAGCCGAATTTTGCAAGTTCCGTGAATGCAGACGAGAATTTGTTCAAGCGTCTTGTGAGCGTGATAGCCGCGAATTACTCCTTCGAGAGTGTCATACATGAAGTAGACGCGCTTAATTCTGAAGGGAATATCCCGAAATTCTTCGAGTGCGATTAATTGGCCGCGTTCGTCGCCGTGAGGTTGGAACATGTATTTGATGACCTGCAAAAGAGTTCACATCCTTATTATTCACGGTTTATACAGAGATTTGCGAAGTCAGTAGAGACCTTTATATCTGTCATTATCTTTTTATTGAGTGAATTACGAATGAATAATAATGTACGTTTGATAATTACTAATGGGATTGCAAATATTCCAAGTTTTTTCTTTAGTACTTGACGAGATTTATATCTTTTTATTCGCTCTATTCGCTCGTAAGTCGCAGTTTTTAACTTTTCTGAAAAATCGGATTTTTCAGAGTCGCATCTTTCCAGTAACATATTTTCTAGTATGATACTATCATTACTAGTTATTTTATGTATTGCCCATGACGTTACATTAAAAATTATTAAATTTGTTGAAGAAATACCCGCATGTATTTCATAAAAAATTATGTTTTTGTTGAAATATGATATTTTTCTTTTATCGAACACCATCATTCTAATTAGATGGTCTTCTAAAAGTTTTACTCCTCTAGTTAAACCTTCTGTAAAATATTTAATTAATATTTCACGTTTATAAAGCATCATACAACCGTACGCTATATCCCCATTAATTAAATAAGTTTCTCTCAGCATATCGGGAAATTTATAGGCTTCCACATTTTGAGGTGAACGAGTACATTCTATAATTTTTACAGGATTGGAAAATGCTTTATAGCATACAGCCTTAGAAACTTGAACATCTGAATTATTCTTTACAGCATCATTATAAGAATCCCGCAGTGCGTATTCATCAAAGAACATATCGCCTTGACCAATTCCGCGAATGTAATCTCCCTGTGCGACTTTTGCAGCCTCAAGAAGGTTTTTTAAGATGCCGAAGTTTTCAGAACGCGATATTAACGTATAATTTGTAAAAGAATGACGTGAAAAGAAATCGCGTATTTTATCGAAATAATTATCTTTTGAGCAATCATCAGCTACAATTAGTTCGAAGTTAATATCTTTCTGAAGTATAATAGAGTTTAATGTTGCTCTAACTCTTTCCCATGAAGCGTTGTAAGTAAGGACAATAACAGACAAAGAAGCGGGCGTTGGGCGTTGGGCGTTGGGCGCATTATACCCAGTTTCTGCCGAAGGTGTCAAGAATTTTCTCCTCCTTTTATTTCTCAAATATAAAATTTCATGTTGATTTGCCGCAAATTATATCATCATAGGGAAAATTATTGATAGTCTGCTACAATAACAAAATCTTGAAACTCTACACAAAGGAGAAAATTTTTTCATGGCAAAAGTTTATTACGAGAAGGACTGCGACTTAGGGAAATTAACCGGCCGCAAAATTGCAATTATCGGTTACGGCTCACAGGGACATGCACACGCGATGAATTTACGCGATTCCGGCTGTGATGTAATCGTCGGACTTTACAAGGGCGGAAAATCCTGGCCGGTCGCAGAAAAAGACGGCTTTACGGTTATGACAGTCAGCGAGGCTACGAAAGCGGCAGATATCATTATGATATTAATCAACGACGAGAAACAGGCCGACATGTATAAATCTGAAATGCTGCCTTATCTCACAGAGGGAAAGACAATTGCATTTGCTCACGGCTTTAACATTCGCTATAAACAAATCGTAGCTCCTAAGGGTGTCGACGTATTCATGGCGGCTCCGAAAGGTCCGGGTCATACAGTGAGAAGTCAATACGTCGCGGGTAAAGGCGTTCCGTGTCTTGTTGCTGTTGAGCAGGACGCTTCGGGAAAATGCCTTGACACAGCTTTAGCTTACATCGCTGGAATTGGCGGAGCTCGTGCAGGAATTCTTGAGACCACAATGCAACAGGAGACAGAAACTGACTTATTCGGTGAACAGACTGTATTATGCGGCGGAGTTGTTGATTTAATGCAGTGCGGCTTTGAAGTTCTTTGTGAAGCCGGATATGACCCAGTCAACGCATATTTTGAGTGTATTCACGAGATGAAATTAATAATTGACCTTGTGAACAGGGGCGGAGTTGCCGCGATGAATTACTCAATTTCCGACACCGCAGAATTTGGCGAATACGTCTCAGGGCCTCGTGTACTTCCTCATGATGAGATTAAAGCGAACATGAGAAAAGTTTTAGCTGACATTCAGGACGGAACATTTGCGGGACGATGGATTGCTGAGAACAAGAACGGCCGAACTTTCTTCAACTCGAAACGTGATATGCTTGCTCGTCACCCGATGGAAGTAATCGGCAAAGAACTTCGCGAGCAAATGTTATGGAAGGACGGCGGAGGGCTTGACGACGTATCGAAGTGATAACATCAAAGCAGGCGTTGAACGTACACCGAACGTCAGCTTGCTTTATGCTCTCGGTCTCACTAAAGAAGAAATTTCACGCCCGATAATCGGAGTTGTAAGTTCATTCAGTGAAGTAGTTCCGGGTCATATGCATTTGGACAAACTTGCTCTTGCTGTCAAAGAAGGAATTTACGCGGCTGGTGGAACTCCGATAATGTTTCCGGCGATTGCTGTTTGTGACGGTATCGCAATGGGACATATCGGCATGAAATATTCGCTTGTGTCTCGTGATTTGGTCGCTGACTCAACCGAAGCTATGGCGATGGCTCATCAATTTGACGGTCTCGTGATGATTCCGAACTGCGATAAGAACGTTCCCGGTCTCTTAATGGCGGCGGCTCGCGTTAATATCCCGACAATTTTCTGCGCTGGCGGGCCAATGTTAGCAGGACATCTCAAGGATGGACGGCGAACTTGTTTAAGTCATATGTTCGAGGCTGTCGGAGCTTATCATGCGGGAAAACTCGATGAAGCCGGAGTTGATGATTACACGGAGAATGCTTGCCCTTCATGCGGTTCATGTTCAGGAATGTACACGGCCAATTCGATGAACTGTTTGACTGAAGCAATCGGCATGTCCTTACGCGGCAACGGAACAATCCCGGCTCCATATTCGGCGAGAATAAGATTAGCGAAGTTGACGGGCATGAAGATTATGGAACTCGTCGAGAAAAATATTCGTCCATGCGATATTATGACGGCTGAAGCGTTTCACAATGCAGAGGCTGTTGATATGGCGTTAGGCTGTTCGACAAACACGATGCTTCATCTTCCTGCGATTGCTCACGAAGCCGGAGTTGATATAAATCTCAGCTATGCAAACGAAATCAGTGAACGTACGCCTAATCTTTGTCATTTGGCACCAGCTGGTGATACTTTCATGGAAGATTTAGACCGAGCCGGAGGAGTTTATGCCGTAATGAATGAGCTTGCCAAGAAAGATTTGATTGATACGAGCCTCATTACAGCGACGGGAAAAACTGTAGCCGAGAATATTGCAAACGCCTTCAACAACGACACAAATATAATTCGTCCGATTGATAATCCATATTCACAGACCGGCGGAATTGCTGTGCTGAAAGGCAATCTTGCTCCAGACGGTTGTGTAGTGAAACGTTCGGCTGTTGCTCCTGAGATGATGAAGCATGAAGGTCCTGCGAGAGTTTTTGACAGTGAGGACGACGCGATTAAAACGATTTATGCCGGAGGGATTAAGGCCGGTGATGTCGTTGTAATTCGTTACGAAGGACCGAAGGGCGGACCTGGAATGCGCGAGATGTTGAACCCTACGAGTGCAATTTGCGGAATGGGATTAGACACGAGCGTTGCGTTGATTACCGACGGGAGATTTTCCGGAGCAACACGAGGCGCGAGTATTGGACATGTTTCACCGGAGGCGGCTTCGGGTGGTAATATTGGCCTGGTTCATGAGGGAGATATTATCAGCATTGACATCAACAATTACAGCATTACGCTCAAAGTCTCAGACGAGGAATTAGCGAAACGCCGCGAGAATTGGAAGCCTCTTGAGCCGAAGATTAAGACGGGATATTTAGCGAGATATGCGAAACTTGTAACTAGTGCGGACAAGGGAGCAATCTTAGAGTAAAAAATGAACACCCCCGTTCGTGAATGAGCGGGGGATTTTTTTATGCTTTCTTAGAGTTAACAGCCTTTTCCCACAAATCTTTTAGGACAAATATTGAGTTGAGATGATTATCTAGAAACAACATATAACCGAGCGGCTCAAGTATTGCGCAGATTTCAGGAATATGATTTGTTTTTAAACCATAATCCCAAGTCTCAGTGCAAATTATTTTTGGTAGTGAAGGACATTCTTTTAAGCTCTCAAGTATCATCTCATCAAGCCCTTCTGTATCAATAGACATAAAATCGGGAAATACACCGCTACAATATTCGGTAATTATTTTGTTTAACGTCTCAACTTTGACATTGATAACATCTACAACTTTAAATCCGTATTCTTTGCAGATAAACTCGGCTTCTTGTTTTGAGAATGTGCTTAGAGCATTTGCATTCATAACATAAAATGGCATTACACCGCTGGAAGGCCCTATTCCCATCATTAAATTAATATCTTTTTTGCGATATAAATTAATGACATCGAATAATATAGGGTTAGGCTCTATGTTAATTCCTCGTGAACCTCTGGCGTAAAATAAGGCGGTGTTGCTTAAAAAATATGGATGATGTGCTCCAATGTCTATGTAAGAAGGAGTTTCAATATCAAGGCAGTCGAACATCCCACGAATAATATAATCTTCAGATTTCTGGGAAAAACTTAATGCCCCCCCCCCATTAGCATAAACTACGTACGCCATGTATGCTCTCGTTCTTTTCAGCCTATTTTTAATGGATGAAGGGATAAATTTTGTAAGTAACAAGTTATTATTCAGCCTCTCTTTCAAAGTTCAAAAGTTCAGTGTCGAGATTATAACGTAATCAATATCATCATGCAATTTCGTTATTTATGATATTCAGCATACCACTCTGCAAATTTCCTTAAGCCCTCATGAATATTTATTCTCGGCGTAAAGTTAAAATCTCGTTCAAGTTTCGAGCTGTCAGCAAACGTAACAGGAACATCACCGGGCTGTAACGGGACAAGTTCACGATGAGCCGCAAAGTCATAATTCTCCGGCAAAATTCCGGCTCTCACTAATTCACTCTGCAAAGTTTCAACAAATTCAAGCAAGTTTTCAGGTTTTCCTCCGCCAATGTTATACACGCTGAATTTCTCCGGAACTCCCTGCATAACTCTATAAACGCCTTCGATAATATCATCAATGTACGTAAAATCCCGCTCACATTTCCCGTAATTAAAAATTTTTATCGTTCCGCCGTTTTTGAGAGTGTCAGTAAACTTGAAATATGCCATGTCAGGACGACCAGCCGGACCGTAAACCGTGAAAAATCGTAATCCCGTCGCTTTAATCCCGTAAAGATGAGAATACGCGTGCGCTAAAAGTTCATTGCTCTTCTTCGTGGCCGCATAAAGTGAAACTGGGTTATCCGTCTTGTCGTCGGTCGAGAAGGGAATTTTTGTGTTGCCGCCGTAAACCGAAGATGACGATGCAAAGACTAAATGCCGCAAATTTTCTGAACGTCTGCATGCTTCCAGAATATTATAGAAGCCGATGATGTTTGATTGAATGTAAGCGTCAGGATTAATTATCGAGTATCTTACGCCAGCTTGAGCCGCTAAATTCACGACAATAAAAGGCTTGAACTCGTCAAAAATTTTTCTCACGTCGTCAGCATTGCTTATGTCGCCATGAATAAACTTGAAATTTTCATTTCTCTCTAACTGTTGCAATCTGTAACTCTTCAGGTCAACGCTGTAATAATCGTTCATGTTGTCAATCCCGATTACCCGACATCCTTCGTCAAGCAATCTTTGAGACAATGCCGACCCGATAAAACCCGCTGAACCCGTAACTAAAATATTTCCATCATGCAAGTCTATTTTTATCAAATTTTAATCACTCCTGAAATTTTTTATAGCAACAAAATATAACACGTTCTATTTTCGTGAGCATTCCCGTAAAAATCTTAGTAAATGCTATAATACCAAATTATAAATTTTTGCATTAAGTAAATGGAGGAATATTTTTATTATGGCTAAATTTTGTGAATGCTGCGGACGCGGTCCAGTTTCAGGAAATGCTGTAAGCCACTCAAATCGTCATACTCGCAGACGCTGGAACATCAACCTTCAGACAGTAAGAATTGACGCTGGCGACGGCGAAACTATGAAAGTTAAAGTCTGCACAAAATGTTTGAAGTCCGGCTTCGTCAAGAGGGCTGTTAATGCAAATTAAGCGTCTCGAAAATTTCCAGTCCTCTGATGCGTTATTGCTTCTTCTTCGTGAGGAGGACTGCGAAAATCTTTCATCAATTCCCAATCTCAATGATGAACTTAGAAATATTCTCTCAGCTTTAATTTCCCGTAAAGATTTCAAGGGTAAAAAGGGAAGTTTGTTGCGCGTCACATTAATCGAGGGAAATTTATATTTGCTTGGACTTGGCAAAACTGAGAAATGTAACATTAAATTAATTCGTAATTCTTTAGCTTGGGGATTAAGAACTATCGGGAAATCTCGTAACAAATCAGCTTCAGTAATTCTTGCTCACCTGAAAGATTATGACGAGCTGAGTTTTGCAATTGGTGAAGCCGCCGGATTATGTTCATACACTTTCGACGCTTATAAAACTAAGGATAAAGATTATGAGCCTTTTGCGTTGACTGAGATTTATTCTGACGTTTGCGAGCCTGAAGTTTTCAACAAGGGAATAATTTTTGCGAACTCTCAGAATTTCTCACGTTCAATCGCTAATGAGCCTGGCTGTTCGGTTTGGCCTCAAGTTATGGCGGAAAAAGCTGAAGCACTCGCGAAAGAATACAACTTGACTTGTGAAATTTGGGATGAAAACAGGCTCAAGGCTGAGAGAATGGGCGGAATTTTAGCGGTAGGTTCAGGCTCAAAAAATCCACCGAGATTAATTCACCTGGCTTACACTCCGGCCAATTCCAAAAAGAAAATTGCTTTCGTCGGCAAGGGAATTACATTTGACAGCGGCGGCCTTAATATCAAGCCGGATAATTACATGCTCACGATGAAAGGCGACAAAACCGGAGCTTGTAACGTTCTCGGCATAATGAAAGGCGTTGCGGAGTTGAAACCTGACGTTGAAGTTCACGGATTTTTAGCGTGTGCTGAGAATATGCCTTCAGGTAGTTCATATCGTCCTGATGATATTATCCGCGCGCGTAACGGTAAGACGATCGAGATTAATAACACTGACGCAGAAGGAAGATTAGTTCTTGCGGACGCTTTGTGTGTAGCAAGTGAGCTTAAGCCTGACGTGATTATCGACATGGCAACTTTAACCGGAGCTTGTGCGGTTGCGCTCGGGAAAAATTGTGCGGGCCTGTTCGTGAATGACGATGAACTCGCCGGAAAACTTTTAGCTTCGTCCGAAAAACGCGGTGAACCTTACTGGAGAATGCCCCTTGAAGATGAGAATATCGCTGAAAGTCTGAAATCCCCGTTTGCAGATTTAATTAATTCAGGTCCGAGATACGGAGGAGCGATTTTTGCGGCTTTGTTCCTGAAAGAATTTGTCGGTGAAAAAATTGCTTGGGCACACATGGACATTGCCGGAACGGATTTTGCGGATAAAGAGTACGGAATTTACCCGAAGGGCGCGACTGCTTTCGGAGTTAGAACGTGCCTTGATTATTTGCGGAGTGTGTAAATTATGGCTGAAGTGAATTTACGAAAAGTTGCTATTGTAGGTTGCGGATTCGTCGGTTCTGCTTCGGCCTTTGCGCTTATGCAGAGCGGATTATTCTCTGAGATGGTCTTAATCGACGTTGACCATGAACGCGCTGAAGGTGAAGCTCTCGACATTGGGCACGGAATGCCTTTAGCTCGTCCAATGCAGATTTACGCGGGGGATTACGACGATGCTCAAGACGCGGCAATTATCGTTGTTACGGCCGGAGCAAATCAGAAGCCCGGTGAAACTCGCCTTGACCTTGTGAAGAAGAACGTAGCAATTTTCAAGTCAATAATGCCGGAGTTCGCAAAGCGTGATTGCAAGGGAATAATGC
>CALGHA010000133.1 GCA_937915835.1 uncultured Fretibacterium sp.
TAAGTTGTCGAGAAGATTTCCCTGATTGTCAATGACTATGTATGAACGCGCTGTAGTCTTCTCAAGGATTACGGGGCCTTCGGTTCGTTTGTTGCGCTCAATGAAGTATGAGAACTCGTCATCACTGATAAGAAGACTTAAATTAGAAAAATTGTTGTCGTTAAACGGCTTAATCTTCAGAAATTTCCATCTGTCAACGTGAATTTTCTGCTCTATTTGTGTCAAGCATTCATGTAAATTAAGTTTTGACACGACCGTGTTAAACTTTATCTTGATTGAAGGATTTACTCGTTTAGCGGCGTTGATAATCCTGCATAATCTATTCTCAGACAGGACATTATGATTTACATCACAGCGTCCAAGAATATGCAAAGTATTCTCGTTGAGACTGTCAATTGACAATCCCAAAGTGCTTAGGCATTCAAAATTTTCCGGGTTGAAGAGTTCAGGATTAAGCAAGAGTGAGCCGTTAGAAATCAATGAAACTTCAAAGGAATTATCTTTAGCGTATCTCAGAAGCTCATTGAAGCCTTTGTAAAAAACTGGTTCACCGCCGGCAAAGTTTATTGCTGACACTAGGTCGCTAGCTTTAATGTTGTCGATTATTGCCAGCCAACTTTCTAACGGTAAATCCGTCTTCCTGTCGAAATGTGCGAAACAATGCTTACACCTGTAATTGCATTTCTCGGTGATATGTAAATTAACTTTTAATGAGTTCACTTTGTATTACCTCCTGTTGTCTTGATAGGATAAATATTACGCTGGAGGTTTGACAAATTTGTAATTCTGATTTACAAAAATAAAAACGCTTAAAGGTGGCCTGAAAACGTGAGAGATGATTACACAGCATTTGCCGATAACAGCTTGAAGGAATTGGCCGTGTCAAAATATGATGATGACGACTTAGAGGTTAAAGCAATCGAATTCTTGAGGAATCCTGAAAATTTCAGAGCTTTCAATCATGGGCTTATTGAGTTATTGAAGAAGAAAAATTTTCCTGGAGACTTGAATAATATATTTGAGATGACGGATTATTTATATGAAAGATTGCGGGAGATTAATTCGACGGTAAAGAAAATAACTGTGCAGTCATGGTTTGACGGAATTCATCGCCCCAAAATTGAGCCGGCAAGCAGACCCCGAATATATGAAATATGCTTCGCCCTGAACTTAACTTTCGATGAAGTAATCTGGTTCTTTCATCACGTTTATTATGATCGGGCTTTTAATTGTCATGATATTTCAGAAGGAGTTTTCTATTTTGCGTTTCTTAATGGCGTAAAATATCCTGAAGCTCTCGCGATAATCAACGACATAAAATCGAGTTCATACGGCCCCAACGATAAAGAAGAGGCAGCACTTGTTTATACAAGTTTCATTAAGAACAGACTACGCGAACTTCATTCAACGGAGGAGCTTAAAAGTTTTATTATCCAGAACAAAGCAAGTTTCACCGTCTGGAATAATACGGCCTTGCAATATATCAACAAATTCTTTTTTGAGATAACAGGAGATGAGAACACCTCAAAGCCGGTAATCCAGAAAATTCAGCATCGGCTTACACATCTTAATAATAAAGTGAAAACCATAGAGCTTAATATCAACGACATCGACAAATGCGGGCTTCTCGTAAGAGAAATAATCTTTGACGCGAAATTTTCACATGCCGATAAATACGAAGCCGAAAAATTAATCGACCGGTTAAAGTCAAAAAATACTTTCTCTCAGGCATTCATACTTGAAAATATTCTTGAAACCAGCTCAGGACTAGGAAAAAATCCGGAAATCCCTTACGTAGTCAGGCTTAATTTTCCCAGCAAAAAAGTTTTGTCCGAGATATTAAATTTGTTACAGTCAAACACGCTAAAATCTTACGATGCAATCAGAAAAACTTTAATACTTTTTCACTTTTACGTTTTCTGGTGCAAGTTCAAACTTGGAGATTTCAGTGACGACGACGGGAAACTTGCCGAAACTTATAGGGAAGAAGCTGATATTTTACTCGAAGAATGCGGATATGAGCCTCTTTATTCCGGAAATCCTTATGACTGGGTATTTTTGTTCTCAGCATTCAGCGGTGATTGCAAGAATACCATTAACACTTTTCGCGATATTGTGTCTTCCTTATTATCAGAATTAGAAGAGGATTATTGATGAACGGAATAATGATACAGGGAACTTCAAGCGATGCCGGAAAAAGTTTTATCGTAACCGGACTTTGCCGCCTTTTATCGAACATGAACATGAAAATTTGCCCGTTTAAGTCTCAGAACATGAGCAACAATTCTTACGTTACACACGACGGCCTCGAAATCTCAATTGCTCAAGCCCTCCAAGCTCAAGCCGCGAGATTAAGGCCCGAAGTCTTCATGAACCCGATTTTGCTTAAGCCGAGACGGGAAAATTCATCAGAAGTTATTCTCAACGGAAAAGTTTACGCAAGCTCAACGAGAAATTATAGGGATTTCACACGAACTCAGGGAATTAACGCAATCCGCCAGGCTCTAAATCATATTCACTCTAACTTTGACGCAATCATCATCGAAGGAGCAGGAAGTCCCGCAGAAATTAATCTTAATGCTCACGAAATCGTAAATATGCGAATTGCTCGTGAAGCTGACGTTCCAGTTTTGCTTGTTGCTGACGTGGATCGGGGCGGTTCGCTTGCGTCGGTCGTCGGAACTCTTGAGCTTTTAGGCGATGACAGAAAACGCGTGAAGGGAATAATCTTTAACAAGTTCAGAGGGGATATAAAACTTTTTCAAGACGCGGTTGATTGGACGGAAGATTACACGGGAATAAAAGTTGTCGGAGTTCTGCCGTTCACAAAGGGAATAAATCTCTCAGGAGAAGACAGCCTTGACATCTCGAACTTTGACAGCAACAATTCAGGCAAAATCTCAATCGGAGTTCCTAAATTTCCTGGCATTTCCAACTTCAGCGACTTTGACCCGTTTAATCTCGAACCCGACGTGCAATTAATTTACTTCGACGAAAATATCACCATCAAGAACTTTCACGCTCTCGACGCAATAATTTTGCCCGGCACTAAGAATACTTTTGCGGCTTTGAACTGGCTGAAAGATTGCGGATTTGAGACGATGATAAAAAATTTTCCCGGCTTCATTTTCGGAATATGCGGAGGAATGCAAATTTTAGGACGTGAATTAATTGATGGAAACTTATGCGAGAATAATTCTTTGACGAGGACACAAGGGCTTGAGCTTCTGCCGTTAATCACGAGCTTCAACGAGGACGAGAAGATTACGCGGCAAGTTCTTAATGATGAAATCTCCGGCTATGAAATTCACTTTGGACGAACGGAATATTTTTACGATGAAAATTTTCACGAACTCTTGACGAACGAGGGAATTACCCGCGACGACTTCAAATTGGCCGGGACATATTTACACGGAGTTTTCGCAAATGATGATTTCCGGTCAAAATGGCTGAATGAGATTAGACGGGAAAAAAATTACGGTGAACGTCAGACGAACACCGCAAATTACAATCCCTATGACGCAATCGCCGAAATCTTAACGCGAAATCTCGACATAAATTTTATCCTGAAATTAATTCACCATGAAGACACCATGCTTCAGCCTGAGTAATTTTCACGTCAACAAATTGGCCGAGTAAATTTTTGCTTCCTTCAAAGATTACGACCTTATCGCTCGGAGTTCTCCCCTGTAACAATTTTTCTCCCTTTGGTGCCGTGCCGTCAACGAGGATATTAAAAACTTTTCCCGTCAATTCCTGATTGATTGAGAGCGTGATACTGTCTTGAAGCTCATTAAGTTTCGTCAACCTCTCAAGTCTAAGCTCAACCGGTAAAGCTCCGGACATTTTAGCTGCCGGAGTTCCTTCACGTTCGGAATAAGCCGCACTGTGAACCATGTCAAAGCGAAGTTCACGAATTGCGCTCATTGAGTCAGCAAAATCCTCTTCAGTCTCGCCAGGAAACCCAACGATTAAGTCAGTCGTAAGCCCCAAGCCCGAAATTTTCTCACGCGTCATTCTCACCTTGTCAAAATATTCTTCACGCGTGTATTTTCTGTTCATGAGCCGTAAAATTCTATTACTTCCGGCTTGAATTGGCAGGTTCAGTGATGGGCAGACGGTCTCATTATTCGCCATAACGTCGACAATATCAGCTGTAAAATCCTGCGGCAATGACGTAACAAATCGAACTCGTTTAATCCCGTCAAGTTTTGCAACTCTTTCAAGAAGCCACGCGAAATTTAAGCCTATATCCTTACCATAGCTATTAACATTTTGGCCGAGTAAAGTAATTTCCTTCACACCGTCAGCAATCAACATCTCACACTCAGCAAAAATTTCATCCGGATTTCTCGAGACGAAACGCCCCCGAACATACGGGACTATGCAGTACGTGCAAAAGTTATCGCAACCGTGAGCAATCGTTACGTAGGCTTTAAATTTATTCTCGCGCTTAATCGTGATATTGTCAGCGTCGAAATCTAAGTTGTGGAACTCTCTCGGGTCGGTGTCGAGCAAATTCATTCTTGACTTCGGATGACTTACAACTTGTTCAATAGCGTCCGGAAGCAAGCCTATATGTCTCGGGCCTGCAACAAGTTTTACATATGGAAATCGATTTAATGCGCGTTCTCCTAATCTTTGAGCAATACAGCCCGTCAAAGCTACTAATGGACGTTGATTTTTCTTCCATGAGGTTTCGTAAAGGCCCATTTCGCTCCAAACTTTTTGCTCAGCTTTTGCCCGAACACTGCAACCCGTAATCATGATAATGTCGGCTTCGTCCTCGTTGACTTCCTGCCAGCCGCGAGAGCCTAAGACCGTTCTAACTCTGTCAGCGTCGTAAACGTTCATCTGACAGCCATAAACTTTTACGCAAATTTTCGGCATTTATTAACCGAAGAACCTCGCGAAAATTTCATCGACGTAGCGCAGGTAAAAATCATTCTCGAACAACGCTTTTAATCTCTCTTGATCTACGTCCTTCATTCTTTCGTCGGCTAATAATAAATCCTGGAATGCTACTCCGCTTGAAGCCGTCTTCATTGCGTTTTCCTGGACAATTGCATATGCGTCTTCACGTGAAAGTTTCAGTTCATCGAGCAAGAACGTCAACACTCTCTGAGAATAAACAAGCCCGTTAGTCTGGTTAATGTTATGCTTCACTCTCGACTCGTCAACGACTAAGCCGCGTAAAATTTTCGTCATGCTCCGAACCATGAAAGCCGCGATGTTAAACGCATCCGGCCAAATTACTCTTTCAGTTGAAGAATGGCTGATGTCGCGTTCATGCCACAAAGCAATATTCTCCATGCCGGTTAAAGCATAGCCGCGTAAAAGTCTTGACATTCCGCACACTCTTTCACATTTCACGGGATTACGTTTATGAGGCATTGCCGACGAACCTTTTTGACCGACACCGAACGGCTCAAAGGCTTCACGAACTTCTGTACGCTGTAAATTTCGGATTTCAAGCGCCATTCTCTCAAGAGTTCCTCCCATTATAGCCAATGCGTTAAGAACTCCGGCGTGTCTGTCGCGCTGTAAGATTTGGTTAGAGACTTTTGCGGGTTCAAGGCCTAATAATTCACAAACTCGTGCTTCAAGTTTCGGTGAACTCATCGCGTAAGTTCCAACGGCTCCCGAAATTTTTCCGGCTGATACGTCCTTGCGTGAATATTCAAGTCTGCCTTTATCGCGTAAAAGTTCAGCGTGCCAGTTCAGGAATTTCAAGCCCATTGATGTAGGTTCAGCATGGATCCCGTGAGTTCGGCCAATGCATGGAAGATATTTATATTTCTGTGCAAGTTCAGTAACGACAAAATCAAGCTCATCGAGTGCCTTAATGATAATGTCAAGCGAATCTCTAAGCATAATTGAACTCGCTGTGTCGAGAATATCGCTGCTTGTCATCCCTAAATGCAAGTATCTTCCGTTTGCTCCGATATTTTCAGCGACGGCACTAACGAAAGCTACTACATCATGCTGAGTTTTCTTCTCGATTTCTTGAACTCTCTCAACCGTAAAACTCGCGTGCGCAACTATATCTTCAAGAGCTTCTTGCGGAATTCTTCCCATTTCACACCAAGCCCGGCACACCGCAAGCTCAACATCAAGCATGACTTTCAAACGGTTGTATTCGTCCCATAAATCTGAAATATCACGCACTGAATATCTCTCAATCATGATAAATTTTTCTCTCCATTTATAATAATAAATATTGTTGATAATGTCTGAGATTTTAATTGCCGGTTAATATTGCGTCAAGCCAGCATTATTTTCATACGCTTATTTCTTGTTGAAAATTTCAGCGTCCCTATTTACATTGTGTTTTTATCTTTTCGTCTGTATAATTTTTCAATATGCTTAATATGAGCAAAATTTCCCCAATTTTAACTGCGGGGAGTATGTCAAGAAAGAGGTTAGTTATTCTTGAAGTTATCTTTGCGCGTTGAAGATTCAGAAGGCGACAGTAACAGCATTTCAGATTATTCGGCTTTAGAGCAGGTTCTAGAGAATGAGCTTGCTGAAATTTTCCCAAATTCCCAGAATTACGAGTTTGCAGAGATCTCATTAACATTTGCAACTCCTGACGAAATCCGCGAACTCAACAGGACTTATCGCGGCGTTGATGAACCGACCGACGTATTGTCATTCCCATTAATCGAGAATGAACCCGTCGGAATTCCTGAGCTCCCAGTCTTAGCACTCGGCGACATCGTGATTTGCCCGGAAGAGACTAAACGACTTCATCCGGAATTATCTTTACACGACGGCATATTATTAATGCTGGCTCACTCATTCTTGCATTTACTCGGCTATGACCATGCTGACGAGGACGAGCAAAAAGTTATGTGGGACTTGCAAGCGAAAATTGCTAGAGAACTTGCGGAGGTATTAAAGTGATTAGAGCGTTAATATTCCTGTTCTTCTCCATTGCGTTCAAATTGATACGTCTTTATATCTTCGCAGTCCTGGCCAATGTCTGGGGCTTTGACGTTTCAAGTCTGAGAGGTGCTAATTCATGACGGGAATAATCATAGGTTTCGTAATATTATTCTTATTGTCGGCATTCTTCAGCGGGGCGGAGACTTCGATAACTGCGACGGGCACGGGAAAACTCCGAACTCTTCAGGAGCAAGGGAAATACAAATTTCTCAACTCAACGTTTCAATGGCTCATTGACGACACTCAAGAGGCCCTGACAGTCTGCTTAATCTCGAACAACGTCGTGAACATCTCAGCTTCCGCATTGGCCTCAAGCGTCGTGCTTCAAATTTTCGGTTCTGGCGCGCTCGTAATCGTCGTTCCTGTTATGACCGTCTTAATCGTAATCTTCGGTGAAATTCTGCCAAAAAGTGCCGCAATGATTTACTCCGAAAACGTCTTAATTTTCGCCGCACCAATCCTGAGAGTTTTAGCATTCTTAATCTCTCCTGTCGCGTGGGCAATGAAAAAATGTGTCAAGGCTATCGGCTTCCTTCTTCATCTTGACTTAGGAACTCAGCAAGTTTTCGTTACTCGTGATGAGATTGAACAGGTTGTGAAAATTGGCGAGGAAAGCGGGGCACTTGAAGCTAGTGAACGGCGAATGATTGACGGGATTATCGACTTCGACGAGACGAGAGTACACGAGATCATGATACCCAGAACTGACATGATAGCTCTTGAAGCCAATGATACGCTTGCTGACGCTGTGAAACTTTTCATTGAGCAGGGACATTCGCGCATTCCAGTATACGAAGAAAGCCCGGATAATATTGTCGGCATTCTTTACGTCAAAGATACCCTGAAAAATTTACTCGACGGCGATTTATCCTGTGAAGTCCGTACGCTTTTACGCAAGCCAATTTTCGTGCCTGAGACCATAAGGACCGCTGAAGTTCTCGAGAACATGAGGCGTGAGCATATTCACATCGCAATAATCGTTGACGAATACGGCGGAGTTGCCGGCATCGTTACAATGGAAGATATTCTTGAGCAAATTGTCGGGGAAATTCAGGACGAATACGACGAGGAAACTCCTGAAATTCAGAAGCTCGAAGACGGTTCATATCTCGTTCAGGGGATTATCAGCCTTGAGGATTTGAGCGAAGCGCTGGGCTCAGAGTTTGAGAGTGAGGACGCTGAAACTTTAGGCGGATTAGTCTTGACTTTGTCGGGAAGTTTTCCGGAGGTCGGCGAAGTGTTTAACTATAACGGCTGGAGAATAAAAGTTATTGAGCTTGAGGACCACAGAATTACTACGCTGAACATGACGAAAATTGAGCCGGAAAATTCGGACGAGGCTAACGATTATAACGAGGACGAGTGAATCAAAAAGGCAGGTTTTAGGATCTAGAGCCTGCCTCAATAAATTTTCTTGTGTGATATAATTCTATAAAACTTCAAGAAAGGAGCTTGACGTTATCATGCTGGACGTATATGCTTTCACAGCACAGCACAGCACAGCACAGCACACTAATATTTTACCCTTGTAATCACAACTTTTCAACTATAAAACGTCTGCCATGAGAAAATTTTTATTTTTACTTATGGCGGAAATGCGTATCAAACAATGGACGAAGAATTTATTGACATACGCGGCCTTAATCTTCAACGGAAGTGCTTTCAACCTTAAGAAATTTCTCATAACGTCGTCGGCTTTTATTGCATTTTGTCTTGTCAGCAGCGGAATATATATAATCAATGACATATTTGACCTGGAAAAAGACAGGCTCAATCCCGAAAAACGCAACAGACCAATTGCTTCAGGAGCTGTCAATAAAAATTTCGCTCTGATATTCTCATTCACAATTCTAACGCTGGCTTTGATTATTGCTGTTAATATTAATTCTGAATTTTTACTTATCTTACTATCATATTTGCTTATTAATATTCTATATACGATTTGGCTGAAAAATGTCGTGATAATCGATGTTATGATAATTGCTTACGGTTTTGTTGCACGGGCTGTTGCCGGAGCTGTCTCTGCTGGAATAAATATTACAGAATGGTTCCTGCTTTGCGTAATGTTTCTCTCACTTTTTCTTGCTCTTGGAAAACGAAGGCATGAACTCGTCGAAATTCAGCGTAAAAATCCTAATGGAGCTCGTGAAGTTCTGAAGCATTACAAACTTGAATTAATCGACCAGATGATAAATGCCGTAACTTCAGCCGTAATAATTTCATATTCCCTCTTCGCAGAAAGTAATCACGATATGATGCTGACAATTCCACTTGTGATTTACGGGATATTTTATTATCTCTATGTCATTCACGTAAAACATTCCGGAGGTTCTCCTGACGAGGCATTGTATAAAGAAAAACCCATATTAATCACCGTGCTTCTTTATGGAATTTCAATAATTATCATACGAAATTTTTAGCATTAACAAGGAGTTATTAATATCATGTTCAAGTCTATCAAGTTCAAATATTTTTTCGCGCTTTATGTAATCTTGCTGAGTTTTTGCGTCTTTAATCTTTACCCTTCTCATGATGACTGGGTTTATGCATCACCGAAGCCGAGCATGAATATTATTGCTGGAATTATGCCGACAGCAACATTTTGGAGACCTTTTGACAGAATAATTGAATACGGACTAGGGTTTATGCCTTCATTATGGCCGAGCTTTAATCATTTAGTAATCCTTGCCGGATTTTTCATTACATGCATAATTCTTCACAGCATGCTCACGAAAATTACACACGATAAATTTCATAGCTTTATTGGCGCATTATTTTTCTGTCTTTCGCCTGCAATAATCATCACAGTAACTAACCCGGATTATATAAATCAGCCTTACGCTTTTCTCGCTGGATTAATCTCCTTGTTGTGTTTCTTTAATGCTTATTATGCAGGATGGTTATTACTTGCATTTTTGTCAGTTCTGTTCAAGGAGAACGGCATTGTTTGGTTTCTTGCGCCTGTTTTTGTGAACATAGTTTATGTTTATATTAACAGCGATAAAAAGTTTATTAGGCTCATAAGGGAAAAATTTCTGTTTATAATAATCGGCTTACTTGGAATGATTACATATTTTGCTGTAAGATTTTATTTATTTGGCAAGGGCTTATCTTTGGGGGCTTCTGGAGGCAGATATCAGATTATATTTTCGCCTATTCATATATTAAAGAATTATGTCTTGATATTGGGAGGAGCAGCAACTTCGGTAGATGCTCTTGCGTTTTTCTTGAAGCCTCGAAATTTCATGATATTAATCATTACATTTATTGTCAGTGTAATCTTTCTTGGTTATATTATTGCCTGTCTTTATGAGATATTCATGAACGATAAAAGATTATTTGCTGGAATTATAGGATTTTTCGTTTGTGCACTGTATATTTCTTCGCCTTATAGTCTTGCCGGCCAAATATCTGACGCTATGGCTTACGAGATGAGTTTTATGCTTGCATTGATGCTGGGCGTAATACTTTCATCATCATGCAGAAAGCCCAAATTCATGAAGCTCGCGATTGCGGCAATGTTTGCGAGTATGATTTTCGTCTGCGCTCATAAAATTTTAGTGATGCATGATTACACTCTTGATGTCCATAATTTTTTACAGGCTCAACAGTCAAAGTTCGAGAATATTCCTTCTAAAGCGTTAATTTATTTCATCGAGGATATACCTGAAGAAGGCTACGGAACATATAAATATGATATGGGGCATGGGCTTGCTACAGGTCATGCGTTTAATTCACTTTGGGGATGGAAGGCGAAAATTGACGTAAAGACTGTGAAGAATTTTTCTGATGTAGAGTTTTCGCCTGAGACTTTGCCGGAATATGACACAATATTTTCTCTCACTCGTTCAGGCTCATTAGAAATTCTGAGGAATTGAGAGCAAAAAAAATCCCCTCGCACGTAACGGGGGGATTGAAACTTTCTATGCTTAATTCGCTTAATTCTTATCTGTGAACTCCGCATCAACTGTTTCATTATCATTATTGCTTGATGAGCTTGACGATGACGCGTTCGGATTAGCTCCTGCAGAAGGTCCGGCGTTCTGATAAAGTCTTGTGCCGAACTCCTGAAGCATTTTGTTGAGGTCATCTTTTCCGGACTTCATGCCTGATTCGTCGTTGGTCTCGATGGCTTTTTTCAGGGCGTCAACTTTCGAGTTCACACGTCCTTTTTCTTCCGGTGTCATCTTGTCGCCGAGATCTCTCATCAACTTTTCTGCTCCGAATACTGCGGCGTCGGCTTCGTTGCGAGTTTCAGCGGCTGAACGTTTCTTCTCGTCATCAGCGGCGTGATCTTCAGCGTCTCGCTTCATTCGTGCAATGTCCTCTTTCGACAAGTTCGACGACTGAATAGTAATCTTCTGCTCTTTGCCAGTTCCTTTATCTTTTGCGCTGACGTTCAAAATTCCGTTGGTGTCAATGTTGAACGTTACTTCGATCTGAGGAATTCCGCGCGGTGCAGGAGCAATGCCGTCTAATGTGAATTGGCCGAGTTTGACGTTATCATTTGCCATTGGACGCTCACCCTGAAACACTGCGATCTCGACTTGGGGTTGATTGTCCTGAGCTGTCGTGAAAATCTGGCTCTGCTGTGCTGGAATTGCCGTGTTGCGCTCAATCATCTTCGTCATAACTCCGCCGAGCGTCTCAATTCCCAACGTCAACGGCGTAACGTCAACGAGAACTATATCCTTATGATCTCCCTTGAGGATTGCTCCCTGAATTGCTGCACCGGCCGCGACGCATTCATCCGGATTAATTCCTTTCGTGGGTTCCTTGCCAAGTAAGTCAACAATCTTCTTCTGAACCATCGGCATACGAGTTGAGCCGCCGACTAGCAAAATTTTATCAACTTCGCTTGCCTTCAATCCGGAGTCCTCGAGTGCTCTTTGTGTCGGCTTAATCGTTCGGTCGAGCAAATCCGCCGTCATTTCCTCAAACTTTGCACGAGTTAATTTCATCTCTAAGTGCTTAGGGCCAGTCTGATTAGCTGTGATAAATGGCAATGATATTGTCGTCTCGGTCATGTTGGAAAGCTCAATTTTCGCCTTCTCCGCCGCTTCACGTAATCTTTGCATGGCCATACTGTCGTTGCGTAAATCAATCCCTTCTGACTTCTTGAAGCCGTCAACAATCCACTCAACTATGCGATTATCCCAGTCGTCGCCGCCAAGCCTATTATCGCCAGCCGTCGCAAGAACTTCAAACACGCCTTCGCCAACGTCCAAAATTGAAACGTCGAAAGTTCCGCCGCCAAGATCAAACACTAAGATTTTGTGCTCGTCCTTCTTATTCTCGCCGTAAGCTAAGCATGCCGCCGTCGGTTCGTTGATTATGCGTAAGACTTCGAGGCCCGCGATTGTTCCTGCGTCCTTCGTGGCTTGTCTCTGAGCGTCAGTGAAATATGCCGGAACCGTAATTACTGCCTGTGTTACAGTCTCGCCTAAATAATCCTCAGCATCTCGCTTTAACTTCTGCAAAATCATCGCGCTTATTTCCTGAGGAGTGTATCTTTTCCCGTCAATCGAAACTCTGTAATCCGTTCCCATCTCACGCTTAATCGACATAATCGTATGATCCGCGTTGACGATTGCTTGACGTTTCGCGAGTTGTCCGACTAACCTCTCGCCGTCCTTCGTGAACGCTACAACTGAAGGTGTCGTGCGTGCTCCCTCATTGTTGGGAATAATTGTAGTCTGGTCGCCCTCTTGTACTGCGATGCATGAATTTGTTGTTCCTAAATCTATTCCTACTACTTTAGCCATTGTAAATTTTCCTCCTAATTAAATCTTTCGTTAAATTTTTCCTACTGTAACTTGTGCCGGTCGTAAAACTCTTTCTTGTGTTCGATAACCTTTTAATCTCTCAGTGATAATTTTTCCGTCTAATTCCGGGTCATCAACTTTTTCCGTTCCTGAAGCGTCGTGTAATGCCGGATCAAATTTTTCGCCTTCGGTCTTGATTATGCTCACTCCCAAATTTTCAAGAGTGTTGACGAACTGCCTTTGCACCATCTCAACGCCTTTAAGAATACTTTTTGCGTCCTCAGAGTTTGCGGCTTCTAAAGCTCTATCAAGATTATCAAGCACCGGCAAAATCGCAATTATCACTTCTTCTTGCGAACGTTTACGGGTTTCTTGACGTTCCTTAATCGTCCGCTGTCTGAAGTTGTAGAAATCCGCACGCTGGACGGCTAAATCATGTTCCAAATCTTTTATGCGTTTATCTCGTTCGTCTTCGGCAGCTTCAGCTTCAGAATTTTCATCTTCCTGGTCTGCAATTTTTGCGTCGTCGTCTTCATTAAACTCTTCCTTGCCCAATTTGTTCACCTCCCTGAATCTTCATCTAATGCGTCTGCAACACTTTCAAGAACGCTGATTGATTTTTCGTAATCCATTCTCAGCGGGCCAATTAACCCGAGAACTGCTTTTTGCTGTCTCGGTCTGGCAGGAATTAATATCATCGCGTTATCCTCCATGCCTTCGGTTTCGTTCTCTTCGCCGAGTGAGATTTTGAGCTTTGAGCTTTGGCGGCATTTCTCGATCATGTGAGCGAGGGGCTTTTCCTGTTCAAGCAAGTTCAAGACTGCCTGCAAACGTGATAATGCCTGAAAATGAGGAAGTCCCAAAATCTGCTTTGCTCCGGAGCTGAAAAATTTATAGTTCTGTTCGGTCAAAAATTTATCGAGTTCCTTTATAGCTTCACGACATGAACTTTCTGCCTGCTCAAGCCCTCCAAGAACGTATTGATACAACACGTCCTTTACTTCACTCCAGGAATGCCCGCAAGCTACCGTGTTAATCCTCCGGCTGAGTTCTTCAAGCGCACCCGGCTCAACGTCATACGGCAGATTGAATTGCGAGTGATGAACTAATCCGCCCTTCAGAACAATCAAAGCTAACACGTTATTTCCGCCCATGAGCATTAAATCAATATGCTGAATTTCCGCGTCATCAAGCGTGGGCATTGCGGCAACGGCTACACAGTTCGTTAATCTTGCCATGAGGTGAGTTACGTGATTAAGCAGCTCTTCAATCCCGCTCCGGCTTCCGAGAATTTCGCGGCGTATGTCCTCAACGTGTGAATGACTTCTTGCCCGTGCCGTAACTGAATCAACGTAAACTCGATAGGCTCGTGCTGTCGGCAGTCTTCCTGATGAAGCGTGAGGCTGATAGAAATATCCCAACTCCTCCAAATCTGCCATTTCGTTGCGGATTGTTGCTGGACTTAATCCCTTAATGTACTTCTTCATAATCGTGCGTGAACCTGCAGGCTCTCCTGTCTTGATATATTCATAGACGACCGCGAGAATTATGCTTAACTGTCTTTCTGTCAATTTTACTCACCTCCTGTTTGAAATCTTTTAGCAGTCTTTATTAACGAGTGCCAATAAATTTTTAACGCTGATAAGATTAGCAGAGGGATTAAAAAAAGTCAACACGAACGAATTTTTTTCACGAGCAGCAAAATAGAACACGTTATATTTTCTTGATGATGTAAAAAATTTCCTCCCGAACGTTTTTGCTCAGGAGGAGTTAGAAGTTAATTTATCTGAGTGAGAATATTTGTGAAAGCAACGCTTCCGGCCGCTGTAAGATGAACATAATCACCGAAGTAATCCAAGTTGTCGAGTTCAAAATCATAGCTCGTAACGTTATCGCTTTTATCAGCATGGATTTTCTGAAGTGTGTAGCTTGACATTATGCAGTTAGTGTTATGCTCGTTCATTATATCGAGATATTCTTTCATGACTATTTGATATTTTCGGCTGTTGTGAGTTGCTAAGTATTTCGGTGTCTCAATGAATGTGAGATTGATATTATTTTCCCGACATAAATTTATGATTTTTATTATCGCGTCCCGTTGAGCAGGATTAATTTCAATATCAAAATTTTCTTCGGGTATCTCTGGAAACGCCTCTTTTTGTCCGGAAGGTTTTACGTCATAATAACTCTTCAAGTTTCCGCCTTTGTGATAAGCTCGTGCCGCTAATCGTGAATAAATCGGCCAGAAAATAAACATATCATTTCCCGACTGCATGAACATTTCCCAAGCCGCCAAGAGTAAATCAGCGTCCTTATTCTGCTTCATAGCGTCCCAGATTTTCAGTTTCATGTTAAACGGAGCCTCGAAGAATAAAATTGCGTCAGAAGGCCATGGATCTCTTGCCGCCGCCCAAGCGTACATATCGACGTAGAAATGTTTGATTACAAGCCCACGTTCGATTAAGTTTTCAAGTATCAACGAGTTCATAGCTGGATCCGAACCGCCGTATTGCACAAGAAAAACTCTATCAGTCCTCTTCTCAAGTCCATAAAGATTTAGTCCATTTCTGAACATTGACGAACCTGTGTAAAGTTCATCAACTTCACGCATTCTTAATGCTCCGCTTAAGCCTCGTTGAATATTCGTATTAAGCTCACAGGAATATACATTTTTGACGGAGATTAAGCCTATCGAGAAAATTAACGCAAGAATAAACGCCTTAAAGTTAAACCTCATGATTATCACCCCTTAAAATCCTGCATAAATAAACGCCGAAGCTCCGAGCCGTCCGAATAAAATTGTCAGGCTCACGAACATAAACGTAAAAACAGCTCCGTAATCCTTGTCATGTTTTGCGAAGAAGTCATGAAGGATTAGCACGAATATTCCCGTGAATAAACTCAACGCGTAATTTATGCTCGTGCTGTTGAGGACGAAAAGCCTTAATGACGAGTTGATTGCTCCATACGAAATATTGAAATCCCTGAACATTCGGACAAGATAATTCAACGTTGAAGTCATATTTACAGCTCTAAACGGTATCCATAAGAACATTACAAGAATGAACGTTACAAGCTGACTTCGGAGCAACTTAATTTTCGGTGATAGATAGACTAAAAGACCGTGAGAAATTCCCCAGAATAAAAAGTTTAAGCCTGTTCCGTGCCATAATCCCGATATAAGAAACGTAATCATAACGTTCACAAATCTTCGGAACTCTGAACATCTGCTGCCTCCCAACGGAATATAGACATAATCCCTGAGCCATGACGACAACGAAATATGCCATCTGTTCCAGAAATCCCGAAATCCTGAAGCGAAATACGGTGAGTTGAAATTGGCCGGAACGTTAATTCCCATGATCTTCATTATTCCGTTAGAAATGTCCGAGTAGCCCGAAAAGTCAGCATAAAGCTCAACAGCGTAAAGAAAAGCTGACATCCATAAAGCCAGTGCAGGAACTCCTGAAATATTCTCATGAACTTTATCTACGAAGGGCATAGCCATATTAGCGATTAACAATTTCTTGAATAAGCCCATGATTATCATGAATGCTCCGGATCGTGCCTGTTCAGCATTAAATTTTGCACTTGTGAGCTGAGGAATGAAGTCATTAACTCTCATAATCGGTCCGCTTAAAATTTGTGTGAATAGTGAGACGTAAAGCATGTAATCGCATAACGAAGGGGCTTGAATGTTTCCGCGATAAATTTCTACATGACAGGAGATTATTTTTAGCGTGAAAAAAGATATTCCAAGCGGGAGAATTATTTTCAGCGTCGAAGGATTAAAGAGGGAAAATGTTGTGAAAAAATTTTGATATTTCGTGAATACAAAGAGTAAAAGTGAGGGTAAAATGCTTATTGCTAAGATGAATTTATTCTTGTGATGCTCGATAAGTTTAGCAAGACACCAAGAAATTATCAGCTCAGTAGAAAATAGTATTACCCCCCCGTAGAAATACTTAGATAGAATATGATGTTTGACGCAAGAAGAATAAACTTTCGGATTGATGACGGAACGCAATAATAAATGAGAATTGCTGCGAGTGAAAAAGCTGTGAAGAGTAAGATATTGTTTGCCATTTCATGAGCTCCTTTCTGGTGTGATTTTATCATAATGCTATAATCACGAAAATAAATTTCGACGAGGTGAAGAGATTACGAGCATTCCAGTAACGATTTTGACGGTTGCGCTGAACAGTGAGAAGACGATTGCACGCACGATTGAGTCAGTGATGAACCAGAGCTATGAAAATATTGAATATATTGTTATTGACGGAGCTTCAAGTGATAATACCGTCTCGATTGCAAATTCATATCTCGAAAAGTTCAATGCAATTCCCGGACGAAACATGAAGATTATCTCTGAGCCTGACAAGGGAATGTATGACGCTCTCAACAAAGGCGCAAGATTAGCACATGGTGAGATTATTGGCCAGATTAACGCTGACGATTATTACGAGCCTGATGCTGTGCAAACGATGGCGGAATTATATGAACGTGAGCATTACGATTTAGCTTGGGGGAGCATAAACGTAATCACGAAGAACGGGAATATGATTAAGCACGCAAGACGAGGCTTATTATGGACAACTTCGCATTGGTGTCATCCGGCGGCGTTTGCTTCGAGAAAAATTCTGCTGGAATATCCTTACCCGTTAATAAATTCCCATGATGATTTTGACTTCGCGACGCATGTATATCTTGACGGAAAAAAGATTATGCCGGTTGATAAGGTCATCAGCAACTTCACTTTCGGCGGAATGAGCACGCAGAAAAGTTTTCGTGAAGCCAAGAAACGACTTGATGAGATTTACGGGATTTACAAGAAATACGGGATGAGTAAATTTTATTATCTGCATAGATTGATTTTCGAGACGGTGAAATATATTCTGACGTAAAAAATTTTCCCCCTGCAAGCTCACTCACAGGAGGAAGAGTAAACTTAATTAACTTTCGTAAGAGACTTCATTAAAGCAATACTGCCCTCACTTGAAAGATGTATCTGGTCCGTGAAATATTCAGGATTATCATGATTAAATTCATAACTTATTACTTTATCGTTTTCGTGAATATTAAGCTGCTTCAATAATTCTGCTGAGATTATGCATTTCACGCCGTTTTCGTTGATAAGAGATATATATTCGGTCATAAATTTTTGATATATTGAGTTATTAACTTTAGCCGAATATTTAGGCAGTTCAAGAAAAGCCAGATTAATATTATTCTCCTTGCAGAGTTTAATAATCTTCAGAATGCCCCTTTTTTGAGTTACATCAATTCCGGGATTATTATCATGATTTTCTTCGGCATCCAGAATTTCACGCGTCGTTCCAGGTCTTACGTAACCTTCGGGATAACCTCCTTTATAATATGCTCTGGATATAGCAGTTTTGTACAGAGGCCAGAACAAAAGTTTTTCATTCCCGTCTGACACGAAAACTTCCCAGCCTATTTTGAGGAAATTTGCTCCGCTGTTCTGCATTATAAGCTGGAAAATCTTCACTCTCATGCTCAATGGGACTTCAAAGAATATACTTCCTTCTGCTCCGTGATAAGGAACTGCCGCTGAAGTATGCATGTCAATATACAAATTTTCGATTACTAGGCCGTGTTGAAGCATAATTTCAAGAAGCATGGACATATCGAGCGGGTCAAGGCTTCCGTAATGCAGGAGAAAGCCGCTTTGTGAATATTTCTCGGCTTCAGCAATATTTATTCCTTTTCTGACGAGCGATGAGCCGATATAAAGTCTGTCAACAGTTCCAAGATTGATTACTCGTTTTAAGCCTCTGTCGTAATATCCCGTTAGATCCCAAGAGTAAACGTTTTTTACCGTGATTATGGAAGCAGATAAAATTATCGCCAGAATAAACGCCTTAAGTCTAAATTTCATAGTTCATTCACCTCAAAATCCCGCGTATATAAATGCTGATTCCGCCATCTTGCCGAATAAAATAGTCATGCTCGTAAAAATTAACGTGAAAATAAACCCGTAATCCCTGCGTGTCATAAAGTAATCATGAAGCATAAGCAAGATAAAGCTCGTAAATAAAATTGTCATGGTAATGGGGCTTGTGTTGCCGCCGTTAACAGTTACTGTCTGGATGATTAAGCTCATTGAAATTTTGAAGTCTACGAACATTCGGATAATATAATTAAACGCTGAACTCAAATCTACAGCTCTAAACGGTATCCATAAGAACATTACGAGCAAGAAAGTTATTATCTGACTTCGGAGCAACTTAATTTTCGGTGATAGATAGACTAAGAGGCCGTGAGAAAATCCCCAGAATAAAAAGTTTAAGCCTGTTCCGTGCCATAATCCCGATATAAGAAACGTAATCATAACGTTCACAAATCTTCGGAACTCTGAACATCTGCTGCCTCCCAACGGAATATAGACATAATCCCTGAGCCATGACGACAACGAAATATGCCATCTGTTCCAGAAATCCCGAAATCCTGAAGCGAAATACGGTGAGTTGAAATTGGCCGGAACGTTAATTCCCATGATCTTCATTATTCCGTTAGAAATGTCCGAGTAGCCCGAAAAGTCAGCATAAAGCTCAACAGCGTAAAGAAAAGCTGACATCCATAAAGCCAGTGCAGGAACTCCTGAAATATTCTCATGAACTTTATCTACGAAGGGCATAGCCATATTAGCGATTAACAATTTCTTGAATAAGCCCATGATTATCATGAATGCTCCGGATCGTGCCTGTTCAGCATTAAATTTTGCACTTGTGAGCTGAGGAATGAAGTCATTAACTCTCATAATCGGTCCGCTTAAAATTTGTGTGAATAGTGAGACGTAAAGCATGTAATCGCATAACGAAGGGGCTTGAATGTTTCCGCGATAAATTTCTACATGACAGGAGATTATTTTTAGCGTGAAAAAAGATATTCCAAGCGGGAGAATTATTTTCAGCGTCGAAGGATTAAAGAGGGAAAATGTTGTGAAAAAATTTTGATATTTCGTGAATACAAAGAGTAAAAGTGAGGGTAAAATGCTTATTGCTAAGATGAATTTATTCTTGTGATGCTCGATAAGTTTAGCAAGACACCAAGAAATTATCAGCTCAGTAGAAAATAGTATTACCCCCCCGTAGAAATACTTAGATAGAATATGATGTTTGACGCAAGAAGAATAAACTTTCGGATTGATGACGGAACGCAATAATAAATGAGAATTGCTGCGAGTGAAAAAGCTGTGAAGAGTAAGATATTGTTTGCCATTTCATGAGCTCCTTTCTGGTGTGATTTTATCATAATGCTATAATCACGAAAATAAATTTCGACGAGGTGAAGAGATTACGAGCATTCCAGTAACGATTTTGACGGTTGCGCTGAACAGTGAGAAGACGATTGCACGCACGATTGAGTCAGTGATGAACCAGAGCTATGAAAATATTGAATATATTGTTATTGACGGAGCTTCAAGTGATAATACCGTCTCGATTGCAAATTCATATCTCGAAAAGTTCAATGCAATTCCCGGACGAAACATGAAGATTATCTCTGAGCCTGACAAGGGAATGTATGACGCTCTCAACAAAGGCGCAAGATTAGCACATGGTGAGATTATTGGCCAGATTAACGCTGACGATTATTACGAGCCTGATGCTGTGCAAACGATGGCGGAATTATATGAACGTGAGCATTACGATTTAGCTTGGGGGAGCATAAACGTAATCACGAAGAACGGGAATATGATTAAGCACGCAAGACGAGGCTTATTATGGACAACTTCGCATTGGTGTCATCCGGCGGCGTTTGCTTCGAGAAAAATTCTGCTGGAATATCCTTACCCGTTAATAAATTCCCATGATGATTTTGACTTCGCGACGCATGTATATCTTGACGGAAAAAAGATTATGCCGGTTGATAAGGTCATCAGCAACTTCACTTTCGGCGGAATGAGCACGCAGAAAAGTTTTCGTGAAGCCAAGAAACGACTTGATGAGATTTACGGGATTTACAAGAAATACGGGATGAGTAAATTTTATTATCTGCATAGATTGATTTTCGAGACGGTGAAATATATTCTGACGTAAAAAATTTTCCCCCTGCAAGCTCACTCACAGGAGGAAGAGTAAACTTAATTTATCGTTACTAAAAGCTCCGTAAATTTAACGTTGCCGGCAGGTGCAAGATGAACATAATCGTCGAAATAATTCAAGTTGTCGTGTTCAAATTCGTAGCTCGTAATATTATTACTTTTCTCGGCGTGAATTTTCATGAGCGTATCAGCGGCCATTATGCATTTTGTGTTGTTCTCGTTCATGATGTTGAGATATTTTCTCATTATTGCTTGATACTTTTTGCTGTTGTTAGTTGCTGAATGTTTCGGCGTCTCAATAAATGTGAGATTTATATTATTTTCCCGGCATAGATTTATGATCTTGATTATCGCGTCTCTTTCAAGCGGATTAATTTCTGAGGCAAATTCTTCTTCTGGAATGTCAGGGAACTTCTCCTTTCTTGATGACGACGATTTTACGGCATAATGACTTTTCAAGTTCCCGCCCTTATGATGAGCTCCTTCCACCAGTCTTGAATATATCGGCCAGAATATAAACATATCATTCCCAGAATGAATAAACATCTCCCAAGCCGCCGAAATTAAATCAGCATTCTTATTCTGCTTCATCAAGTCCCAGATTTGCAATTTCAGGTTGAATGGGGACTCAAATAATAAAATCGATTCAGAAAGCCATGGTTGTTTTGTTGCCGTCCAAGCATACATGTCAATATAAAAATTTTTTAACGATAATCCCCTATCAATCAAGTTTTCAAGCAGCAATGAAATCATAGCGGGGTCCAATCCGGCATATTGCAAGATAAAAATCCGCTCTGTTTTCTTTTCAAGCTCGTAAGGGTTTAATCCTCGAAACATCGAAGAACCGGCGTAAAGCTCATCAATTTCACGCATTCTCAAAGCTCCGTTTAAGCCTCTTTCAATATTCGCGTTAAGATCACAAGAATATACGTTTTTTACAGAGATTAACACAGTACAGAAAATCAACGCTAAAATAAACGCCTTAAAATTAAATTTCATAATTTTTCACCCTCTTAGAAACCAGCATAAATGAACGCCGAAGCTCCGAGCCGTCCGAATAACACAGTCAAACTCACGAAGATAAACGTAAACGCAAAGCCGTAATCCTTATCGTGTTTCATTGCCAAGTCATGAAGTATTAGCGCTAATATTCCCGTGAATAAGGCCAATGCATAATTTATGCTTGTGCTGTTGAGAACGAAGAGCCTTATCGATGAATTAATTGAAGCAAACGAGATGTTGAAATCCCTGAACATTCGAATGAAATAGTTACAAGTTGAAGCCAAATTTACAGCTCTAAACGGTATCCATAGGAACATTACGAGCATGAAGGTTACGAGCTGATTGCGCAAGAATTTTACTTTGGGTGAAAGGTAAACGAAGAGGCCGTGAGCAATTCCCCAGAGTAGAAAATTTATTCCCGTCCCGTGCCATAAACCAGAAACAATAAACGTAATCATCACATTCACAAATCTTCTAAGCTCCGAACATCGATTGCCTCCAAGTGGAATATACACGTAATCCCTAAGCCATGATGAAAGCGAGATATGCCATCTGCTCCAGAAATCCCGAAAACCTGAAGAAAAATACGGCGCGTTGAAATTGGCCGGAACGTCAATTCCCAAAATCTTCATGATACCGTTTGAAATGTCAGAATAACCCGAGAAGTCAGCGTAAAGTTCGATAGCGTAAAGAAATGCCGCAGTCCATAAAGCCAGCGCGGGAACTCCGGAAATATTCTCGTGAACTTTATCAACATAAGGCATCGCCATATTAGCAATCAACAACTTCTTGAACAGTCCCATAATTATCATGAATGCTCCGGATCTTGCTTGTTCACCGTCAAACTTTGTGCTCGACAACTGAGGGATAAAGTCATTCACTCGCATAATCGGTCCGCTGAGAATTTGCGTGAATAACGAGACATATAAAATGTAATCCCATAATGACGGGGCTTGAATATTTCCGCGATAAAGTTCTACATGGCATGAAATTATCTTTAACGTGAAAAATGATATGCCTATCGGAAGAATTAATCTCATTGTCGAAGGATTAAAGAGGGTAGAGAGCGGAATAAAATTTTCATATTTTGCTATGACGAAAAGCAAGAGAGAAGGGATTATGCTTATTGCTAAGATTAATTTGTTCTTGTGATGATCGAGAAACTTTGCAAGACACCAAGAAATTATTAACTCAGTAAGAAATACTATACCCCCCCGTAGAAATACTGAGATAGAATACAACATTTGCCGCCAAAAGAATAAACTTCCGGATTGACGACGGTACGCAATAATACACGAGGATTACTGCGAAGGAAAAAGCTGTGAAAAGTAAGATATTATTCGCCATTTTGTTAGCTCCTTTCTGGATTATTTATGACTGAAGATTTTAGCACACAAAAATTCCCCCGCCGTAAAACTTCAGACGAGGGATTATATTTACATTCGTTTTTCTGTCGGAAGCTCAAGCCAAGAGCCTAAAATTTTGTCCCATTCAGGAGGATTGAAGCGCATAATCCCTTCCCAAGTGAAAAAGGTCATCTCGCCAAAGTAAATTTTCCCGTCAGCAATATACCAGTCAACGCGAACTTGAGGAATTCCCTCAGCAAGTTTATCACTCAACGCGATTAATTCATGCATCTGTTCAGGAATTTTCTCAGGCTCTCGCGGATTTCTATAGTTTACCCAGAAATTAAGCCGGTTAAAATCCCTGTCGTAATGCTCGTTCGTACGCTTGCTCCATAAGTCATGAGCCGGCCCCCTGCAAATCGTGAAAAATTTTACTCGGCCGTTGTAGCACGTCAATTTATACTCGATTGAATTATCTTTACCGAGTGCATCAACAAATTCTTCGGCGATAATTCTCGGCTGAACATTTTTGTACGGCCATTCACGAGCAATCCAGAAGTAATTATTTCCGAGTGAACGCGTAAGTTTTCGTTTTGCGGCTTCACGGTCGAACGTTGATTTATCCCGGCAAATTGCAAGCCCTCCGCTGTCATGAGTGCATTTCAACACGAACTGTTCAGGAAGCTCGTCAAAATTTATGTCATCAAACGTGTCATAAACTCTGATTAACGGGATGACGTGTTCAGAGCCGATTTTGTCAGCAACAATCTTTTTCACAGCGAGCTTGTCAACCATCGAAGTATATTCAGGCCGACGATCGTAAAGTTTTAGCCACTGTAATTTTTCACATAAAGTTTGGGGATTGTCTAAGTTGAGCGCGTAACCTAAAGATGATTTGAACTTGAAGCGTAAAAATTCTTCATCGGGCATCTGCTTATAGAAACCGTGAAAGTATGACCAAACGTTAAATCGCGATATTGGATCTGTAAGTACCCTCCATAATCTTCCGGCTGTCCTTGCGAAAATCATGATGCTGCCTCCATGTCTCCGCAAAAATACCCCGCTCGTAATATCTTACTGGCAGGGTAATTAATTTCTTTACGGTATACTTTCGACGACGCTTTGAATGAAGAATAAATATCAAGGCATAATTCGCCCTGAGTCCTGAGTCCTGAGTCCTGAGTCCTGAGTCAATTGTATTGCCTCCTTTGGTTTTGTCAAGTCGTATTTCTCCGGAAGTTTCAGCCATGAACCGAGCTTTTCGTCCCATTCGTAAGGGTGAAATCTCTCAAAAGCTCCGTCCGAGAAAAACGTAAATTCCGAGAAATAAATTTGTCCGTTGATGTGATATAAATCCGTTCGGACGTGGGGAATTCCTGAGCTTAATTTTGCAGCGAGTTCAAGCATTTTGTCGAGATATTCAGGCTTCGGGAGAGTAATCCGGCTGTTCCTGAACTGCTGGCGTAAGTTCAATTTGTGCCACTCAGTGTCGAAATAGTCAATACTTTCGTTTAATTTCTTGTCGTTCTGGATTGCCTGAATGAGTTTCGGAGTTCCGTCAAAGTTGAAAATTTTGTAGACCGGCAAATTTGCTTTATCTCCGTCCTGCATGAATTTTTCTGCGATAATTCGGGGCTTGACGTTTTTATACGGCCATTCACGAGAAACCCAGAAATGATTTTTTCGCATTGCCTTAGTAAATCTTTCGCGAGCAGAAGCCCGTTTGAACTTTTTCTTATCACGGACCACAATAACACTTCCGCAGTCATGAGTACACTTCAGCACGAATTTTTCAGGTAACGTGTCAAAATCAATCTCGTCAAAGCTCTCATAAAGTCCAAGCGTCGGGATGATATACTCACTGCCGATAATTCCAGCCGCGCATTTCTTTGCTTCGTATTTGTCGACCATGAGAGTATATTCCGGTCTTCGGTTGTAGAGCTTGAGCCAGTTCAATTTTGCGTTGAAAGTGTCGGGATTATCAAGATTGAGTTCACGGCCGATTGTCGCGAGAAATTTACGCCGCAAATATTCTTCGTCGGGCATCGACTTATAATACCCCATGAGTTGCGCAAGAGCCTTGAACCTGTAATCACGTCTGAAGGGAATTTGAGCGCAAATAATTGCATTCTTCAATAAGCTCATAAAGTTTTAGCCTCCTTTCAATGGGAAATTTTAACACATAAAAAATTCCTCCCGCTTTAATTCACGAGAGGATATTTACTTCACTCACTCACTCACTTGCTTGCTCACTCAGCATCAGCTTCACTGTCAGAAATCTCAAGTATTCCGTCCTCAGCTTCAGCCTCTAAATTTTCATCGATGGGCGTATCGTCTTCGTTATTGTCTGGAGTTTCAGAAGCTGCCGGAATAAAGCCTATTCCTTCGCCGACTTTCGCCATAATTCCCTTCACAACTTCCTCTTGAAGAGCTTTATGTTCGGCTAAATATTGCGCCGTTGATTCTTTTCCCTGTGCTAAAGTCTCGCCTTTATACGCAAGCCATGAACCTTTTTTCACGATTACGCCGAAATCTGTCGCCATATCGACAACCGAAATCTCGTTCGGAATTCCTTTGCCGTAAATTAAGCTCGTGTGTCCGGTCCTGAAAGGGGGAGCAAGTTTATTCTTCACAACTTTCAAGAATAATTCATGCCCTATCGTAACTTCGCCCTTGTCTAATCTTTTGCCGCGCTTCACTTCAAGCCTGATTGACGCGTAAAATTTTAAGGCTCGTCCTCCTGTTGTCGTCTCACTAGGCCCCTGAGAATATCCCGTTGAGATCATCGCGCGTAACTGGTTGATGAAGATTACTACACAGTTAGTTTTTGCGATAACCGAAGCTAAACGCCGAAGTGAATATGACATTAAGCGTGCCTGCAAGCCTAATTGACTTTCGCCTATTCTTCCTTCGATTTCAGCTTGAGGTGTCAATGCCGCAACCGAATCAACAACGACAATATCAACCGCTCCGGTTCTCACAAGCTCATCAAGAACGTATAAGGCCTGTTCACCGCTGTCTGGTTGTGAAAGATATAAATCCTCAATGTTCACTCCCAAAATTCTCGCAAGTCTCGGATCTAGCGCATGTTCAGCGTCAATAAACGCCGCAATTCCTCCAGCCTTCTGAGCCTCAGCGATTGCACATAATGCTGTTGTCGTCTTCCCTGAACCTTCCGGGCCGAAAATTTCTACAATCCTTCCTTTGGGATAACCGCCAATTCCTAAAGCAACATCAAGAGGAAGTATACCGCTGGAAATTACGTCAACATTTTTCTTCGCCGTATCTCCAAGCCTCATAATCGCTCCGTCTCCAAACTTGCCGCGAATGTCGCCGATTGCTGCCTCTAAAATTTCTTCACGGGTCTGAGCAGGTTTCTTTACAGCTTTAGCCAGAGTAATCACCTTCCCATAAAATTTTTTTGAGCGTTAAGTATATCACGATAAAATTTTCCCGTTGTGAATACTTCGCCAGAGTTCAGCCAATGCAAATCTTACGGCTCTAATCCTGACTTCATCGCGATTTCCCGGAAGTTTTTTCATGAATGCCCCAGAACTTTTTTTATCGGCCAATCCGAACCAGACAGTTCCGACAGGTTTTAATTTGCTTCCTCCGTCAGGCCCGGCAATCCCCGTAATAGAGACCGCAAAATCAGCGTCGTAAATTTTTCTTGCTCCGCTTGCCATTTCACACGCGCATTCCTCACTGACTGCACCGAAATTCGCGAGAGTTTCATTCTTAACGCCTAAAATCTTATGCTTGGCTTCATTGCTGTAAGTTACCGCCGAACCGTTGAAAACGTCTGAGCTTCCGGCTATTTCCGTCAAACTTGCTCCGACAAGTCCGCCCGTACATGACTCAGCGCAGGAAATTTTTACATCTTTCATTCGTGCTTCCATTAAGAGGGCTTCAGCGAGAGACTTACAGCCTTTCGGGGTGACATCAACAAATTTTTCACGAGTAAACTTTTCAGCTTCGGCGACAAGTTCAGGGGCTCCGCGTATTATTAGCTCGACTTGAGGGGAGGCGGGCAAAATTGAGACGTGCAAATCTTTATTATTTATGACTTCTGGAATTTTTTTAACTATATCAACCTCAGGAAGTCCGAGAATTATAACCGAAGCCCAGCAATTATTTTCATCATGAGAGAAAATTTCAGGAAGCTCCTGCATCGTCATGGCCTGATATTCCATAGGGACACCGGGCAATGCTAAAACTTTTGTCCCGTTCATCTCAAATTTTATTCCCAGCGCAAAACCGACGGGATTAAACACAGCCGAAGCCTTTACGGGAATATAAGCCTGAGGATTTCTGCAATTCTCGGTGTATTCGTAACGTCTCGGGTCATCTTTAACGCGCTCTAAAACTTTGTCGTAAAGCTCATTGTTCGGCGCAAGATCACAGTCAAGAAATTCTGCGAAGGCATAACGGGTTTTGTCGTCGTGTGTCGGGCCTAATCCTCCTGAAAAGATTAACAGGTCAACTTTTCCCGTCCAGCGAGCTAAAGCGTTTATGATTTCGTCCTCTTCATCCGAGATTACCTCGATAGTTTTTACTTCCCAGCCCTTATCATGAAGATGCCAGGCCATAAACGAACCGTTTTTTTCCTGACGAACTCCGCTCAACAATTCATCGCCGATTGCAATTAATACAGCACTTTTCACTTGCTAATCATCTCCATCAACGGCACAAGCCATCCTGCATGATAAAGATACGCGTTCAGAACTTGAAGAATTATATTCGCGAAAATTCCGCCTAAAATATCGTCGGCCATAATCCCCCAGCCTCCGGGTAATTTTTCCATCGCTGAGACCGGCCAAGGCTTGAGAATGTCGATTAATCTAAACAGGAAAAATCCAGGAATTATAAAACTTTTTGGTAGTAAATAAATGC
>CALGHA010000134.1 GCA_937915835.1 uncultured Fretibacterium sp.
CATTGATGACTTCGCTCGCACTTCTCTTGACGCTCAAGATGATGACGGCTTTAGTGAGGTTTATCATCAGCCTGCTAATCTTGAGCAAAATCCTCTCGTTGAACGTTTTCAACAGGCTCATACTTTCGATAACCCTGAAACAGAACGCGCTTTCTCCGACGCTCTGAAACCTGATGACAATTCTGGCTCCATATTGAAAAATCTCGGCGCTGTCTTTCATGGCTTCAAAGGCGATTTCCCGGAATTGGCCGGCAACAAGAAATTTATCTTCGCTCGTGAAGTCTTACGTAAACTCGGAAGAAAATCCGACGCTAAAACTCAAATCGCCGTTCAGTCCCTCGAAAAATCTTTGCACAATTTAAGCCTCGAACAGTTCAACACATTCACGCGCTTATTGCTCATTAACGACTTGTACACATTCAAGCGTTACAATCCTGGCGCTAATCTCCCGCTCGGGTTTACTCAGGAGACTTTGAAGACTGAACGCGAAAAATTCTCACGCCTGGCTCAAAACGACAGTAACATTATCCAAGCTATTAAATCTGAACAATACGTCCATGAAGCAATTCGCGATGAGCTTTCGGCTTTGGCGACTGAACTCGGCATGAAGAAATTCGCGGAAAAAGTTAAACGTTACGACTTTTACATTCTCGACTATGCTCGCGTCATCAAAGGGAAAAACGTAAACGCTAATTACATCTCCGCTATGGGCGACTTCAGAACTAAACAGCTCCAAGATATTGAACGCTTGAAAGCTCTTAAGGATATTCGCGACAATTACGACATCAAGAAAAAATTGCAGGAGAAATTTGGCGAACAATGGGGCTTGCATATTCCGGAAGGTTACAGAACTTTTAACCCGTTAGCTGGCCAATTCATACATTCGGCTCACACTCTCACGGAAAATATTCTCGACATGGCCATTGAACAATCAGGAAGAGATTTAGGCCTCGACGATAAAGCTGTGAAAGAATTCAAACGTAAGTTATCCGACAACTCAGGCGAACAACTCTTAGTCATCCCCAATGAGATTATTGACAGTCTCGATGGCTTGAGTAAACTCAACGAAACTGGCCCCATCATGAAAATCTTAAAGGCTATTACTTCGGGCTGGAAAAAAGCTGTTCTCTTCTTCCCGAC
>CALGHA010000135.1 GCA_937915835.1 uncultured Fretibacterium sp.
GTAACATCCGTAACTTCTGTAGCAGTCAAAAAGCCGTCATTTACTCCGACCCATTTACCTTCTGAGTCTCTGTATCCATGATCCCAAGCGCTGCGAATAAACGAACAGAGACTTGGATCAGGGAAATTCGCTTCATTAATCTCAAGACTAACGACTGCATCAGCCGCAACAGGCATTATCACACAGAACGCCGCAAGCAGGTATAATAACCTGTATAAATGAGTAAATTTACGCGTCATTATTACTTCAACTCCTTCATAAAATTTTTATCGATGGGAAATTTGAGGAATGAGAAAATTTTAGCATAATCCTCATCATTATGAATTTCCCAATAATAACTTTATTCCTAAAAACTTTTTAAGAGTGGACATTTTGGCGATTAAATTTTTACCATAAACTTATTCAACAAAACTTTTCAGCCGGTCAAAACACTGTATAATTATCACAATGAAAAATTTTTCACAAATCATAAAGGAGAGTAATTAGCCTTGACAGAAGACAAGAAGAAAATGAAGAACATCGGCATTATCACATCAGGCGGCGACTGCGGAGGACTTAACGCCGTAATTCGTGGTGCCGCAAAAGCTGCCCTCATGCGCGGAATGAGAACTTTCACAATTCCAAACGGTTACGCAGGACTTTATAATCTCGTGAATTTCGATCACCTTGTTGAACTCGACGAAGAGAGAACTGACCACGTTAACTCACAATTCGCCGGAAGCGACGCAGGACACAGCCGAGTAAAAATCTCGAAGATTAACGACCCGGACAAATACGACCGTATCATGATGGGACTTCGCAAGCATAATCTTGACGGCCTCGTAATCTCCGGCGGTGATGACACTGGAAGCGTCGTTGTTGACTTATCCGAACACGGAATTCCTTGCGTTCATGCTCCAAAAACAATGGACTTAGACTTGCAGACTTATTCAGTCGGAGGAGACTCAGCAATCAACAAAATCGCTGACATCGTAGACGACCTCAAGACAACCGGAACAACTCACAACAGAATTATGGTAATCGAAGTTTTCGGACGTTACGCAGGACATACGGCCTTCAGGGGCGGAATTGCGGCTGATGCTGACTGTATATTAATTCCCGAAGTCCCAGTTGATTTTAACGCTGTGTACGCTCACTTGAAGCATTATTATATCCGTCGTATTCTCAACTCAGACGTTCATGCAGGAACTTACACGATCGTTGTTGCTGAAGGCGTAAGAGGCGAGGACGGGAAATTATTCTCGGACGGCGGCGGAAAACCTGCGGACTCCTTCGGTCATCCGAAACTTGCAGGAGCAGGCTTGTTCGTCAAAGAAAAACTCGAGAGCATGATGCGTGAAGACCCTGAAATCCGACAGTTCATGAAGACTTCAGGAATGTATGTTCCCGGCGTGTTCGAAATTCCGGAAATTCGTGAAGTAATTCCAAGCCATATAGTAAGAAGCGGAGCAACTTCGGCTTATGACGTTAATTTTGGCAAACAAATCGGAGCTGCAGCAGTAATTCTTCTTGACGAGGGAGTTAGCGGCGTTACAGTTACGAAGATGTACGACGGGAAAATTCGTTACATGCCCACAGCAGAAGCAATTGCACAAAGATTTGTCGGACTTGAAACAGTTTCATTCTATGAGCAGATGGACGTTTGCTTCGGACGTTTCCGTCAGACATATGAGCCAAAACTTGAAGAGGTTCACGGAGCAGTTGAGAGACTTTACAGTTAAAGATATAACAGTGAAATAGTGAAATAAAAAATAAAGTTGTGAAAAGTAATCCCCCCTGCGAATTTTCCTACAGAGGGGAATTTTTTTGCGCGAGTAAATTTTTTCATTCTTAACGTAGAAGGCTCAACACTTGCTGAGGTAATTGATTAGCCTGTGCAAGCATTGAGATGTTCGACTGCCTCATAATGTTTAACTGAGTGAAAACCATCATAGCTTTTGCCATGTCAGTATCACGTATTCGGCTCTCAGCATGAGTTAAATTTTCCTGCTCAGTGATTAAGTTACTCATCGTGTGTTCAAGAGCACTCTGGCTTGACCCTAAATTAGCACGCTGGGTTAAAACTTTATCGAGTGCCTCATCAATAATCGTAATCGCTCGTGCCGCACGGTCATGAGACATTACATTAAC
>CALGHA010000136.1 GCA_937915835.1 uncultured Fretibacterium sp.
TATTCGCGCTTATATCTCTATATTTTTTCACAGCACGTAAAGCAATTGCCCAAGCCGCTAAATCATCAAGAACTCTTGCAGGAACTCTCAAACTTTCCGGAAAAATTTTCATCCAGAATTTAGGCTCATGAATTTTCCAGTAAAGATTTCTGGCTTCAAGCGTCGTATTTTTCTCATCGACTATTATAATCTCAAGACGTTCACTAAATATAACACGTTCTATTTTATCGCAAAAAATTTTCACATACTCAACAAAATTTCTGCTGTTTGTCCCGTTGCCAATCGCAATGAATTTCACATGTTCAAGCAAGTCTGACGGAAGAAGCTCTAAATTTTTCTCGATGACATTCTCAATTTTCCCTTGTTGAAGGCCGTCAAAGAAATTTTCACGTTCTCCAGTCTCGAATATTCCCGACAAAATTAATTGGCCGGTTAAGTCCGTGAAAGCATAGCCGGTTTTGTCTCGTCCAGGATCGAAAGCGAGCACTAAATTTTTATCTGACATTCTGCATATTCCTCATAGTTAAACATTTTTCCCTAATGTAAATTCCCATCTGTCCATCAGCCATAACCATAAATCCGGTCTTTCACGTATCCAGCTTTCAATAACTTCATTGCAAATTTCGAGGCCGTTTTCAGAAAAATTTTCCCTGTCGCTGAGAATTTCCGGCATTGTTACGACATGATGAGAAAAATTCTTCTTGTCTCTTACGTAATGAGCTGGAACAATTGGACAATGAAATTTTTGATAGAGCTTAATAATTCCGTCATGAGTGCTTGCTGGAAGTCCGAGAAAGTTCGTGATAACTCCGTCTTTGCGAGCGTCCAAGTCCTGCATGATTACGACAATTCCATTTGATTTAAGCGTCTTGAAGATTTCGCGTAAACTTTTATGATTATCGATTATGTTCATCTTCATAGTGTGTGTGCGAATGTCAGAGATTATTGCTTCGGCATCTTTATTGCTTTGAGGAGTGTAGACAGCATGAAGAGGAAATCCCGAACTAATTACGACAGCTGCGGCGAGTTCCCAATTAGCCATATGTGAAGTCATAAGGATTACGCCGTTTCCACGAGATAAGGCCTCACGTAAAGTTTTTCGGCTCTCTTCGGGAAAATCGATATAGTCAGAAATTCTTGCTTTAATCTTCGGTAGCCTGATAAATTCGACAGCTGACATTCCCAAGTTCATGAAGGATTTACGGACAATCTCACGCGCTAAAGTTATGCCAATGCCGAGAGATTTTACACAGCGTGCTTCACATCTATCAACTTTCTTCCATAGAATTAAATGCAAAAGTCTTCCGATTAATCTTCCGAACAATAATGCGAGTTTATGAGGCAGGAAACGTAAAAATTTCACAAATAAGTTTAACGTGATGACAATTCCTCCTGGTAAAATTTTTCATAATATTAACATGCAGAGAATGAGCGGCTTGCAGGAAAATTTTATTTAAGCAAGATATAATGACAAATCCCCATTCAATAAAGTATTATATGCCATTAACATAATTTTCTGGGGGGATTATTGCAGGCTACTGAAGAAGATGAAACATTTACGCTTACAAAATTATAAGTTTTTAAGAGGAGGGATTATTTTATGGGATTAGCGGGATGCAGAAGGTGCGGAAAACTCTTTAACTCCATCAACAACGGGAAATACTGCGGAGAATGCATAAGAAAACTTGAGGAACTTTACGGCTCAGTTCATGAATTTATGAGGGATCACGGCGACGATATTTTTGACGTTGAGAGTTTAGCCGAAGCAATGGAAATTAATCCGGTTGACGTTCAAGCACTTGTTGAACTCGGCTATATTGAACGGGACATGCAAACTTACAGCCGCGAAAAAAAGGGAAGTCGTCAGAAAATCGCTGAAGCTATCGACGGTGAACTCGCAAAAATGAGACGCAACGGAATTACGACATACGGCGGAATAATTTACGCTCGAGCTTCAAAAAACGAAGACGCTATGAAAGTTACACGCAGGAAATTATGAAGATAGAAGCAGAATTATTAATCACAGCCGCGATAATTGGAGCATGTCTCGGCTCATTCTTGAACGTGGCGGCACATCGAAGCATTCAAGGGCGTTCATGGTGGGGAAAAGAACGTTCTGTGTGTGAGAATTGCGGACATGTCCTGAGCGCGTTAGAGTTAATCCCGATAATTTCATGGCTGATTTTACGCGGCAAATGTAAAAATTGCGGGGCAAAAATTTCCGTGAGATATATTCTCGTCGAGATAATTTGTGCCGTTCTTGCTGTGATAATTCTTGTTCGCTGGGAAATCTCATGGGCAGCTTTAATCGTCAGCGTCGGAACCTGCGGACTTGTCTTGAACTCGTTGACGGATTACGAGAGCGGTGATGTCTTTGACGTGTTCGCGATAACTCCGGGAATTTTGGGATTAATCATCAGGATTGCTGGAAATTGGCCGGGAATTCTTGACGGTCTCGAAGGAGCATTAACGGGCTGGGGAATTTTCGCGCTGATAATTTTTCTCACTCGCGGCGGAATGGGCTGGGGTGATGCTGTTTTCATGGGAGGAATGGGAGCAATTTTAGGCTGGAGATTTACATTGCTGGCGTTTTATCTGGGTGTGATGATCGGCGGGATTTGGGTATTGATATTATTATTAATTGGCCGGGTCAAATGGGGAAGAGGAGATTCAATCCCGCTTGTACCATTTTTAGCGGCCGGATGTTTTATCACGATGATATTCGGGCCTGAAATTTTCGAGTATCTTGACAACAGACTTGCATATGACTTCAAAATATTATGGCCGTATTAAAGTTTCATTCATGCTGCCGGTTCTGTAGCCTCTCAGGTCAAGTGTAACGTAAGAGAACCCCAAATCCTTGAGAGTGTCATAAATTTTTGTCCGTAAGTTTATTACGCGTTCAAAATCTTCCGGCAAAATTTCTATTCTGGCAATATCGCCGTGTATTCTCACTCGCATTTGCTTAAATCCCAAGTTGAGCAGGAAACTTTCAGCGTGTTCAACCATGATTAACTTTTCAGGAGTAATGGTCTCGCCGTAAACGAAACGTGAAGCCAGACAAGCAAAAGAAGGTTTCTCCCAAGTTTTAAGCCCTAATTCACGCGATAATTCCCGAATATCTGACTTTGTGAGCTTGGCAAAACGTAACGGGCTTTTCACTCCGAGTTCGTCAATAGCTTTAAGTCCCGGACGATAATCGCCTAAGTCGTCGAGATTTGAGCCTTCGATTACGTGAGAGATGTTATGTTCTTTTGCGGCGAGTAAAATTTTCGTGAATAACTCCTTCTTGCATAAATAGCAGCGATTTTTCGGGTTCTGTGCAAAACCTTCTATAGCGAGTTCGTCAACATGAAAGATGATTTGAGTGATATTGTTCTCAGCGCAGAAATTTTTAGCTTCATCAAGTTCACGATGAGGGAACAAATCCGACGAGAGAGTTACGGCAATAGCTTTATCACCTAAAACGTCGTGTGAAACTTTGAGTAAAAGTGTGCTGTCAACTCCTCCTGAGAATGCTACGGCGACGCTTTCAAGTGAAGCAATGTAATCTTTCAAAGCTGAATATTTTTTCTGAATTGTCATGTTATACCTCCTGCAAGAATAATATTTTGTCAAGAATAAAAGTATAGAAATATAAATAAAGCTATAACAAAAAGTCCCATAGAAAAACTCTATAGGACTGTTATTATCAAAATTTATGGCGGAGAATGGAGGATTCGAACCCCCGGAGGCTTGCACCTCAATTGATTTCAAGTCAACCGCCATCGACCGCTCGGCCAATTCTCCGTGAAAACTTGCGCAATTATATCACAATGTCTAAAATTTTCCAGAATGTTAAACGAGCAAAAATTTTTTGGAGGTATTGTTAATGTCCATATCAAAAGTTTATAAATCCGACAAGAAGGCCAATTCTGAGATCGAAAAATTATTGCTGGCCGAAGGTATTAGACGCGATAAAAATCTTGATTACACTTGCGCAGTCTACGACGATGATTATAACGTTATCGCAACTGGAAGCTGTTTCGGAAATACTTTACGCTGTATGGCCGTTAGTCATGATCATCAAGGCGAGGGCTTAATGAATGAAGTTGTCTCACATCTAGTTCAATATGAATATGACCGTAAGATTTATAATTTATTTCTCTACACAAAATGCAACTCAGCAAAATTCTTCGGGGATTTAGGGTTTTACGAGATTGTCAGGATTGAAGATCAGATTGTCTTCATGGAAAATCGGAAAAACGGCTTCAGTGATTATCTCGCTGAACTCGCAAAAACTAAACGTGAAGGTGAGAAAGTCGCGGCTCTTGTCCTCAATGCTAACCCGTTCACTCTCGGCCATCAATTTTTAGTCGAGAAAGCTGCAAGTGAAAATGATGTGCTTCATGTCTTTATCGTGAGTGAGGATGCTTCGTTAGTCCCGTTTGAAGTCCGCAAAAAACTTGTCATCGAGGGAACTTCTCACTTGAACAACATAATTTATCACGACACAGGCCCGTATATCATCAGCAGTGCGACATTTCCGAGCTATTTTCAGAAGGACGACAGCGCAGTAATTGAGAGCCATGCGAATTTAGACTTGGAAGTTTTTGTGAAGATTGCTGAAGCCTTAGGGATTAATTCCCGTTACGTCGGAGAAGAGCCGAAAAGTCTCGTAACTGGAATTTACAACCGGATAATGTCAACAAAACTTCCTGAACACGGGATTAAATGCGTGATTGTCCCGCGAAAAAAAGAAAATTCCGGAGAAGTCATCAGTGCGTCAAACGTAAGGCAAATGATTAAGGACGGCGAATTTGCGAAGATGAAAGGCTTAGTGCCTGAGAGTACGTATAAATTTTTCACAAGTCCTGAAGCTGAGAGTGTGATAAATAGAATACGAGGAACTGAAAATGTAATACATTATTAATATGAAGATTACGCCCTGTTACGTGCAGGGCTTTTTTTCAAAAGAGCTTGTTCATGTCTACAGAAAATCCAATAGCTTTTAATTCTTTGCAAATGTTTATTTCCCAGTTCCCTTTATCAGTGTACACCAACCCGTTCAAGTCTGAGGGAATTTCAATGCCTTCTTCATGAATTATTATTGTCCTGTCTCGCCCGAGAAGTCCCATGAAATAACCTGCTTCAAAAATTACATTCTGCCGAGCTCGTGATTTATCATCTTTCGCTTCTTTTGCTCTTCCTAAATCATCGCAAGTAAATAAAATAATTGCCGCTCCAACATCAGAATAATTTTCTATCTTCTCGATAATCGTTTTTCCTTGATTAGCTTGTTCACTGAGTATAACGGCCTGAATATTTTGTTTTTCGAGCAGCCTTGCAACCTCTAATTTAAGTTCGCCGTCATGACCGTGGACAACAAATACTTTATCAAACGGATGATTTTTCTCTACATCATGCTTGTTTTGGTTCATTTCATTATCTTCCTCATCATCTTCACACTCAAGATATACATCAAAATCTGAAATTGTATTATTCAAATCGTCAGTACATGCTTTCTCATAAAGTATATGCCTTTCATGCTTATCCATTGAAGATGACAACATTATAGGGGAAAAATTTCTAGCATTAAATCTTTTGAACTCGTCCGATTCTTCACCGAAAGCTGCCTTTAAGAATTTTTCTGTCCTCAAATGCCATTTTTTAAAATCCATATCAGAACTAGTAACATGATTTTGTAATAAACTTCGAGCTTGTGTAAGCAATTCGCTCATTTTTTCTTTTTCTCTAGCCTTCATAATTCTTCTCTCCTTATATTGAATAATCTAGCTTAAATTATACATGAAAATTTGACCCTCTTTAGTTCATGGCATAAAATTTTTCGAGTTCATAAAGGGGGAATATTAATCTTGCCGGAAAAATCTTCAACCGTTAAAGATATGACCGAAGGAACAATCTGGAGGCATCTCATAACTTTTGCTTTCCCTTTGTTCATAGGCAATATATTTCAGCAGCTCTATAACACAGTCGACAGCATCGTAGTCGGAAATTTCGTCGGTGCTGACGCTCTCGGTGCTGTAACTTCAACAATTCCCGTCGTAATTACTCTAATCGGCTTATTCATCGGTCTCTCAATGGGTGCAAGTGTCGTAATCTCGCAATATTTCGGAGCTAAGGACATTCCCAGCTTAAGGCGCGCAACTCATACGGCCGTCGTCTCAACAATAATTATGGCGTTAATTATCTCAGCAATCGGCTATTACTCGACACCTTATTTATTACGAATGATGAATACTCCTGAAAGCGTGTTCAAAGAAGCCGTTGTTTACCTGCAAATATTTTCGCTTGGGCTCGGCGGAACTATGCTTTACAACATGGGAAGCGCAATTTTGCGGGCCGTCGGAGATTCAAAGCGTCCGTTGTATTTCTTAATTCTTGCGTCTGTATTAAATATCTTCCTGGATTTATTGTTCGTAATAAAATTCAGCTGGGGAGTTGCTGGAGTTGCTTATGCTACGATTATTGCGCAGTTAATTTCGGGATTAATAATTTTCTGGATATTGTTCCGAAGTCATGAAGTTCACAGCTTAACTTGGCATGAGATGAAAATTGACGGAAAAATCTTGAAGCGAATAATTCAAATCGGATTTCCCGCAGGTTTCCAGATGGCTTTGACTTCGTTCTCGAATGTTTTTGTTCAAGCCTATATTAACTCTTACGGTGCGGCCTCAACAGCAGGCTGGGGAATTTATGCACGAGTTGACGCGTTCGTAATTCTGCCCACTCAGAGCATGGCAATGGCTACTACAACTTTCGTCGGTCAAAATGCCGGAGCACGTAAACCCGACAGAATACACAGGGGACTTCTTCAGGGATTATTTATCTCATGGGGAATTTCAGCCTGCATAATCACAATGCTGTACATCTTCGCTCCGTATATTGCCGCAATGTTCAATCAGGATAAAGCCGTCTTGGGATATGCCGTGTTATTCTTAAGGCTCAACAGTATATTTGATCCGGTTAACGCGACTAATCAGATTGAGGCAGGAGCTTTACGAGGCGTGGGAGATTCCAGAACTCCGATGTTAATAATGCTAAGCTCATTCGTAGTGTTCAGACAAATTTATTTGTTCATAATCTCGAAACTCACAACATCAATATATTTCATCGCAATAGGTTATCCTCTGGGCTGGATGATTTGTACGTTGTTAATGACACTTCATATTAAGCGTTCCGGCTGGGAGAAAAAATTACGAACATAAAATTTACCCCCTGTAACTTTACATCAACAGGGGGCGTTATCTATTTTATTTCTTAGGAGCAGGATATTTCCCGACGGAGGCATCATCAAGACTGACATCATCCCAAGATAAATTTTCGACATCCTTGATTTTTTTACCAAGAAACTCGGAATGACAATATAAGCCTCTCACTAAATGACCTCGTAAATACTTGCTGGCCTTACTTGAAAAGCACCCTTTGAGTAAATTGCTGCAACCCTTCTTGACGCATTTAATACCGAATTTCTCAGGGAATAACACGTTTAATGCATTCTCGCTGTACTGGAAAAAATGCCACGGCCTTTCATGACTGCTGAAGCTGTAATGAGTCTCAATGAAAACATACCCGCCGACCTTGAGCAATTTTATCATCTCGGTTGAGACCTTCCACGGCATAGCTAAATGTTCAAAGACGGCACTGCTGAAGATTAAATCAAATTTCCTTCCTTCAAAGTAAGAGCTTAAACTATGAGCATCACCGACAACATCAACATTCTTGCCAGGATAATAATCAAAGCCTGTATAAGATGCATGCTGAAAAGTTTTCCCAAAGAGTGAACCGGTAACGCATCGTGAGCCGACTTCTAGAATATCAAAGCCTTCTTTGTCAAAGTTTGAGCGTAAGTATTCCTGCCAATTGTCATGATTAATATCTTTGTCCGCAGGAACATCGTATGGATCGAATATGAATGACGGAATTAATGATACGGGGAAATATTTAACTGGAATAAATTTCTTGAAGCGAAGTAAAAAGTTTACAATAAAGGGCTTGGAGTTTAATTGTACGTTATTTTCCATTTATATTAATCCTTTTATATTAAGATTAAAGCAACAAAATCTTAGTAATTATAGCATATAATGAGTGATATAATTTTCAACCAATAATCCTATACTTACATTTTAATAAGGAGTAATATCATGGAACTAATCGATTCCGTCAGGCAGCTCGCAAAAGTTTACACCGAACGTAAAGACACAATCCAGACCGAAGAAGCTACGAAGAATGCTTTGATTATGCCGTTCATTATGGCTTTAGGCTACAACGTTTTTGATCCGTCTGAAGTTATCCCGGAATACACGGCAGATATGGGAATTAAACGCGGCGAAAGAGTTGATTATGCGATTATTCGCGACGGCAAGCCCATAATGTTAATCGAAGCAAAGTGGAGCGGTGAAGAACTCGACGTAGGAAAAGAGAGCCAGTTAATGCGATATTTCAACGTTACTCCAGCAAAAATAGGCATTCTCACTAACGGCCACGAATACAGATTTTACACGGACTTGGACCAGGATAATATTATGGACACAATGCCTTTCTTACAATTCTCGATTTGTGATATTAATGAACAAATTGTGAGGGAGCTTAAACGATTTACGAAGTCAGCGTTCAAAATTGAGGAGATTGCTTCGACAGCTTCTGAACTGAAATATACCGGCGCAATGAAAAATTATTTGATGGAACAGCTTCAAGAGCCTTCGGATGATTTCGTTGAACATATGGCTAGAAAAGTTTTCACAGGGAAATTGACGCAAAACGCAAAGGAAAAGTTCAAGAGTATCACGAAAAAAGCATTTACCCAGTTCATAAGCGACAGGGTCAGCGACAGATTAGCTTCAGCATTATCCGAAGAAAAAGCCGCGAATACTCCCGAAGAGAAACAGGACGACAATGCACCCGAAGTTCCAGCAGAGCCAAAGAGCAAAATTGTAACGACACAAGACGAGATTGACGGTTATAACGCTGTGAAAGCAATTCTGAGGTCAAAAATTGACGTTAAGCGAATTACTCTCAAGGACACGATTAATTATTGCAACGTTTTACTTGATGGAAACGCGCGAAAGCCCTTATGCCGGTTTTTCTTCAACAATCCCAAGAATAAAGCCGTAATCTTCTATGACAATCCTCAAAGTGAGAGTGAAAAAATTCCAGTTGCAACAATCGATGATATTTATCTACATGCTGACAAAATCGAAGCGACGCTCAACATGTATTTAGCTCAAGACGCCGAAAAAGGAACGAAGAAAGCACAGCCGACAGAATCAGAATAATATTCAGTGATATAATTGCAAATATTTTCACACTTTTCAAAGGAGTTGTTAATTTATGCGTAAATTTTTAGCGGCATTAATGCTTGTGTTAATGCTTTGTGCTGTTGCTTGTGCTGACGATGACGTTATCAAGGTCGGAATATTCAATTGCTTAACTGGTCAAAACGCTTTCGGCGGTCAACTTGAACTCGAAGGCACACAGTTAGCTCACACTCTTAATCCCACAATTCTCGGCAAAAAAGTTGAGCTCGTAATCGTCGACAACAAGTCAGACAAAGTTGAAGCGGCAAATGCTGTAACACGTTTAATCGAGAACGACAAAGTCAACGCGATTATCGGCACATACGGGAGTTCATTAGCTATGGCCGGCGGTGAAGTTGCGGAGAAGGCCGGAGTTCCCGTAATCGGAACGTCATGCACAAATCCCCTTGTTACGTTGGACAAGAAATTTTACTTCAGAGCATGCTTCATTGATCCATTTCAGGGAGCAGGAGCAGCAACATACGCTTTCAGGAATTTAGGCCTTAAGCGCGCGGCAACACTCGTTGACATGTCGAATGATTACAGCGTAGGCTTGGGAAAATTCTTCCGCGACAGTTTCAAGAAAATGGGCGGCGAGGTCGTAGCAAGTTTATTCTATCAGTCAGGCGATAACGACTTCACAGCACAGCTTACGGCGTTAATCGACGCTAAACCGGACATCGTATTTTTGCCGGCATATTTTGCTGAGGGAGCAATCGTTCTCAAACAGGCTAAAGAACTTGGTGCTGAGTTCAGATTTATCGGAGCTGACGCAATGGACAACCCCGAGATCGTTACGCTTGGCGGCGATGCTGTCGAAGGCTTTATGCACACGACGTTTGCTTATGACCCGTCAATGCCTGAGATGAACGATACGGCGAAAAAGTTTACGGAAGAGTGGAACAAAATTCATCCCGATAAAGCTCCGAACGTAAACTGCGCACTCGGTTATGACTGCTACATTATGCTCAAGGACGCAATCGAGAGAGCCGGAAGTGCTGAACCTGCGAAAATCCGCGACGCACTCGAGACGATTAAGGACCTTCCGACAGTTACGGGAATGACGACGATTAACGCTACACATGACGCTGAGAAGGACATGGGAATTGTCGAAATTCGTAACGGCGCAAAAACTTTTGTCGGAATTGTTGTGCCTGAGGTATAAATCTTTAATCTCAATGTGAAATTTTCAGGGGGGGAAGGGATTTTGCCTTCTCCTCTTTTTGTTACGTGAAAGGTTATGATATTTTGAACTTAAACATTTTCATTCAGCACTTCATTAACGCCTTAAGTCTCGGCTCATTGTACGGGCTTGTTGCAGTTGGCTATACGATGGTCTACGGGATATTAAGGCTCATAAATTTTGCTCACGGAGATATTTTCATGCTCGGAGCTTATTTCGTTTACTTTGCTACGATCGTGTATAAATTAAACTGGTTCGTCGGTGTCATAATCGCGATAATCTTAACGACAATTTGCGGGCTTCTCGTTGACAGAATAGCTTATAAGCCGTTGCGTGAAGCTCCCCGAATTTCAGCGTTAATCAGCGCGATCGGCGTATCATTCTTCATTGAGAATTTCGCGGTCGTCGTCTTTACCGGAATGCCTCGCCCTGTTGTTCAGCCTCCAATTTTAATGAAGCCCATCGAGTTTGAGAACGGCGTACGCTTAATCCCGCTCGGAATTCTTGTGCCTGTCGTCGCGTTTGTTCTTGTCGGGGCGTTATTGTGGCTGTTATACCGAACGAAACCGGGCCTTGCTATGCGTGCAATCTCATTTGACATCGAGACTACGCGAATGATGGGAGTATCAGTGAATAAGATCATAGCGCTCGCGTTTGGGCTTGGTTCAGCATTGGCGGCAGTCGCTGGCATAATGTGGGCATTACGTTATCCTCGTGTTGAACCGTTTATGGGAATGACACCGGGAATTAAGGCGTTTATCGCGGCAGTTTTCGGCGGGATTGGCTCAGTTCCAGGCGCAATGATTGGGGGCTTAATTCTCGGCTTCGTAGAGATTATGTCAGTCGCATTTTTCCCGACACTCTCAGGCTATAAAGATGCGTTTGCTTTCTTACTGTTGATATTAATCTTACTCTTCAGACCGACGGGACTTTTAGGCGAGAAATTGGAGGACAAAATATAATGCGAAACGTCAGAAATTTATTGCTCACAATCATAGCCGTAATTCTTTTCGCGTTCTTTCTTGATAAAGCTCCGTTATTGCTCAATGGTTACTGGCAGAGGATCTTAAACTTAATCGCTATCAACGCAATCTTAGCTCTAAGTCTTAACCTGATTTACGGAATTACCGGAATGTTTTCACTCGGTCATGCTGGATTTATGGCAATCGGTGCGTATGTCTCAGCTTTGCTAGTTCTCAGTCCTGCTCAGAAAAACTCAATGTGGATATTGGAGGACATTTACCCGTTTTTGCTGAACGTCAACGCTCCGTTTATCGTGTCAATAATTCTCGGTGGATTAGTCGCGGCATTCTTCGGATTACTCGTTGCGCTTCCAGTTTTGAGGCTCGGCGGGGATTATCTGGGAATTGCGACACTCGGATTTGCTGAGATTATCCGAATACTTATCACTAACGCTGCAAGATTAACGAACGGGCCGCTCGGCTTGAAGGGAATTCCTGCGTACACAACGCTTTTTATGAGCTGGGGATGTCTCGGAGTAGTTTTGCTCTGCACGGTCTGTATGTTAAGAAGCAATTTCGGCGGAGTGTTACGGGCTGTACGTGATGATGAAGTTGCGGCCAAGATGATGGGAATTAACACTTTCAAGATTAAAGTTATCGCGTTCACTTTGGGCTGTTTCGGCGGAGGATTGGGCGGTGCGCTCATGGGAAATTTGATAACGACGATTGACCCGCGAATGTTCATGATTACTCAGACGTATAATATATTAATGATTATCGTAGTCGGTGGACTTGGAAGCGTTACGGGCTCAATAATCGGCTCTGTTCTTGTTACGACGATGCTTGAGTGGCTAAGATTTGTCGAGAACCCCATCACAATATGGAGCATAAATATTCCAGGAATTCCCGGCATGAGAATGGTAATTTTCTCGTTGCTATTAATCATCGTAATAATCTTCAGGCGTGAGGGAATTATGGGAATGCGCGAGTTCTCATGGAATATCTTTTTCCCGAAGCCCAAAAAGAAAGCCGGCAAGTCTGAGCGTGAGAGGTCCGAAAAAGTTTTAGAGCTTGAGAATATCACGTTAAAATTTGGCGGATTATCAGCGATTGAAAGTTTGAGCTTCGAGATTAAGCGCGGTGAAATTGTCGGGTTAATTGGCCCGAACGGTGCGGGGAAAACTTCAGCGTTTAATGTAATCAGCGGATTTTACAAGCCAACGTCAGGAACAATAAAATTCTTGGGAAAACCAATCGGAGGATTAAGCCCGGATGAAGTCTGCAAGGCCGGAATGAGCCGAACTTTCCAGAACATAAGACTTTTCGGACATCAGACAGTTTTACAGAACGTAATGATAGGTTCGCGAGTTCGACAAAATTATTCTTGGTGGATGACACTTGCACCGTTTATTTTCACTGACGTTTTGCGCGAGGACGGAGAAGTTAAAGCACAAGCCCTTGAATTACTCGGCCAATTGGGACTTGAAGAATTTGCTGACGAACAGGCCTCATCACTTCCATACGGAGCACAAAGACGACTTGAGATTGCACGAGCTTTAGCGACTAAGCCGGAGTTTTTATTACTTGACGAACCAGCCGCCGGAATGAACCCTCAAGAGAGCGAGGAATTAATGAACTTTATCCGGAGATTGCGTGATGAATTTGACCTGACAATATTATTAATCGAACACGACATGAAAGTTGTGATGAACGTCTGCGATTATATTCACGTTCTGGATCAGGGAGTTCATATTGCTCAGGGAACACCAGGCGAGATTAAGGCCAATCCTCGCGTAATCGAAGCGTATTTAGGCAAGGGGGCGGCATAAAATGAGCGAAACTATGTTAAAGATTTCCAAACTCAACGTGAATTACGGAGCTATTCATGCTGTTCGTGATGTCTCACTCGAGATTAACAAGGGGGAAATTGTTACGTTAATCGGAGCCAACGGAGCGGGAAAATCCAGCGTCATACGTTCGATAATGGGACTGACGAAATCGCACGCCGAAGAGATGACGTATAAAGGTGTCAGCATTCTTGGGAAACCTGCGGAAGCTCACGTTAAACTCGGAATTTCTTTAAGCCCTGAAGGCCGAAGAATTTTGCCGCAATTGACGGTCGAAGAGAATTTAGCGTTAGGAGCTTACATTCGCGACGACGAGAAGGGAATTGCTGAGGATTTAGAATACGTTTACACACTTTTTCCGCGCTTGAAAGAACGACATAAACAGAAAGGCAGCACGTTATCCGGCGGAGAACAGCAGATGTTAGCGGTTGGACGAGCATTAATGAGCCGTCCGGAGTTATTAATGCTTGATGAGCCGAGTTTAGGACTTGCGCCAATTTTGGTCGATGAAGTTTTTGCGATTATTCGAGAGATTAACGCTCAAGGCCGGACAATTTTGCTTGTTGAACAGAATGCTTTTGCGGCGTTGAAGGCAGCTCATCGTGCGTATGTTCTTGAAGTTGGGGCGGTGAGTTTGTCGGGAACTGGAGCGGAACTCTTGAATAATCCGAAGGTTCAGGCGGCTTATTTGGGCGGTTAAAAATTTCCCCCTCCTTTTGAATATTTTGCTTGACATTTTTTTTTTTTTATAATAAGGAAAATTACCTTAAGGAGGGTTTGTAAATGAGTTCGAGATCTGTAGGTCAAATCTTTAAAGACACCGGCGAAGGAGCAGTACGAGGAGCTGGATGGGGTGCTGGTATCGGTATCGGTGCTTGTGTTGTTGGAGCATTGTTCACAGGCGGTGCTACGCTAGCTGCTATTCCGGAAATATTGGCAGCTTCGGCTGGCGCTGGAATTGCTGGGGCAAAACTTGGTGGGGGTATTGGTGCGCTAATGGGATTGTCAGGCAACAAAGAGAGTATTAATGAGGTTGGAGCAAGTGCTGCGGCCTTGGCCTTGGCTGTAAATGGTGGCTTGGTTTCTCCTGAACAAGCTCAAGCAACGTTAACCTCCAAATGATTAACGCACAAAAATAATCCCTCCTCGTTGATATTAATGGGGAGGGAGTTTTGTTAATTCATAATTTCTCTCAGGACCTCAAGAACTCTTTGCATCTGTTCACGAGTACCTATTGTTATTCTGAAGCAGTCATGAAGAGATTTACTTTGTGAGACGTTACGGACAAAAATATTCTCACTCTCTAAGCCCGCAATAACTTTCTCCTTAAGGCCTGAAATTTTACATCTCACGAGCACAAAATTTCCCTTGCTGTCGTAAGCATAAAATTCACGAGAAAAGTCTTTATTCACACAGTCAATGAAAAACTTCCGTGCCCGTTTGACTTCTTCGGCATAAGCTCTCATGTAATCCGCATCGTCCAAAGCCGCAATTGCCGCCGCCTGAGTAAACGTTGTGATATTCTTTGAGTTGCGAATATTTGAGATGTCAGAAATATTCTGAGCGCACGAGACGAGATAGCCAAATCTGAAATTGGCCAGAGCAAAAGCCTTAGAAAGCGTATGTGTTACGAGTAAATTATCATATTTCAGGACGAGTTGATTTACTCCTTCACCGGCGAACTCGATATAAGCCTCGTCGATTATGAACATGCATTCGGGATTAGCCGCAATAATTTTCTCCAGTTCATGACGTTCAATAAAAGTCCCGGTCGGATTATTCGGATTGCAGATGTAAATTAACGAGGGCTTGAAAGTCTCTATATCACGCGTGAATTTCTCAGGCTCAAACTTAAAAATTTCACCAAGTTCCGAGAAGAATAATTTTGCTCCGTTAGCTTCGGCTGTAAGTCTAAAATTATCGTAAGACGGCCATAAAATCAAAACTGGATCTCCTGGTGAAATATAGAGCTTAGCAATGTATTCATGCAGTGAGTCTGAGCTCGCAAAATATTGAACGTTCTCACTCGGCAGGCCGATATATTCACTGAGCGTGCGTATAAGTTCAGGGTTGAAAGTCTGCGGATAAAGATTGAAAAATTCCGACGAGTTCAACAATGCTTTCAACTTTTCTTTCACTGACGGTGACGGAGACACAACGGCTTCATTCCAGTCGAGCTTGAGGATATTTTTACGTTCATCAGGATTTACAGCCCAGATTTTATGTGAAGCTGTCTTATAGGGCTTGAGGCTTCGTAGATATTTATTGATGAAGTTCATTGCACGTCATCCTCAACAGGGGCATTCAAGTCTAATTTTTCGCCCCAGTATAAATCCCAGCTGTCAGGAGAAAAATGATCGTAGCCCGATCCGTGATGTAAAGTGATTTCGCCGTAATATAATTTCCCGTCAACATCGTAAAAATCTACACGGACATATCTAAACATTTTTGCAATTTTTGAGCCAATCTCAAGCATCTTCGGGAATGATGCAGGCGGTTCAATCTCAGGGCCTCTATTCGGATGACCTCCCCACGCGAAATTAAGCGGCTTCCAGTCAGCGGAGTAAATATTTCTGAAATTGTCGCCTTCACGGTCAATCGAACAGTAAACGAACTCAAGCCTTCCGTTGAAGAACTCGAGCTTGTAATCATTCGGGAGTTTGCCTTCGTGTGTCAGCAAAAGTTTTTCAACGATTATTCTCGGTGGAATATTCTTGTACTGCCATTCTTGAACGTGATAATAAAAATTAGACTTCAGCCATCGTTTACATTTACGACGGAGTTTTGCCAAATCGACGGAATTTTTATCTTTGCAGATGAAATTTGTCCCAGATGAGTGATTAGTCTTGATTATGCAGGGAACATCGGGAATGTTTTCAGGCTTTATGTCGCGATAGTCTGTTGTTGTGAAAAGAAGGGGGATTAAATATTCTTCGCCGAACCTTTTTGCGAGCCATTCACGGACAGCATATTTGTCTACAAGTGTGGTGTAAATATCTTTGCGATCATACAGCTTCAGCCACTGTATTTTTTCGTTCATTGTCTTCGGGGCTTGAAGATTTAACTTTTTCCCAAAAGACAAGTTATAACGTAATTCTATTAATCTTTTATCACCTAAAAAAATCAGCAGAAATCGGTAACAAGCATCTTTGGTTTTCAGATAACATGGACGAAGAAATGAATTTGCTTTCAATGAAGACTTTATGCTCCTTAGTATTCTTCCTACCATGAGAGCACCTCAAAACCGTTAGCATTAACCCATTCTCGCCGTCTAAGTAATTTCGGGGGGGGGGCATACGCAATTTCTGCAATACTGCTATTCCTCGTCTGCAAAATTTCATCATCGGGACATCACTTCTCGAGTCAGAATAAGCAACAGAATTGCAATCCCGTAAATCTTCTCTGCCAAAATATTTTTTCAGCAGAATAACTTTGTGTTTGTTCATGCAGTCTTCTCCTTTGTAGTGTCCTGTAAATTTCCCGTCGTTGAACTCAAGGCATGTTGCGAGTACATCATCAAAGCCGAACTCATCAGCGACATACTTCAAGTAAATATCATAGCCGCCGCTGACGATTAAGAGTTTGTAACCTTCAGCATGATATTTTTTCACAGCCTCGATAACTTCCGGAATGTAATTAGGGCGTATTCTCTCGTGATAAAATTTTTCCGCGAGTTTTTCCATTTCAGATTGCGAAAGTCCTTGAATTTCCCTCAATAAAGTTTTCTTGTTAATTGAGCCTCTGCGGTTTAACTTCTCAAGCACACGCATAACTTGAGACTTGACAAAAATTTTTCTCACGAACTCAATAAAATTCATCCGGAAATCATGAGGCACATGCTCCTTCACGAATTGAACATAAGCATCTGCAGACTGAAAATTAATCATCGTTCCGCAGAAGTCGAACAAAGCAACTTTTTCTTCGGCCAATAAGCACCATCTCCTTAAATTATGAATGCGAATATTATACAGCGAGTTCAAATATTATCTGTGTTAATATTACTTTCATTCTAATTCTGAGGAGGCACACTATGAAGAATTTTTTGCGCAAATTTTTTCATCACACAATCACAATAATTAAAGAGGACTGGAAGGCTGTATTGACGATAATTATTGCGAGTTCAATTCAGGCTTTCGCGGTAAATTATTTCACGCTTCACTACAGATTTCCGGACTTAGGCGTATCGGGTATCGCAGTGCTGACAAATTACATGTTCGGAATTTCTCCAAACTGGGTAATCTTAACTGGCAATATTATCCTCGTATTATGGGCTTGGCGTTATTTGAACGTTCGTTTTCTCGCGTTGACACTAATAGCAATTTTCACTTTCTCAACGATGCTCTCAGTTTTCGCGCTTTATCCTCTTCCTCTTCCTGACGACAAATTTATGGCTACTGTCATCACGGGCTTAATGAAGGGAACTGCCGGCGGCTTAATGTTCAACGTTGGAGGCTCAAGCGGAGGAACTGACATTTTAGGCGCGGCGTTAAGACGAAGATACGGAATTGAGATCGGACGCTTCACGATGTTCATTAACTTTTTCATTCTGGGCTTGTCAATCGGAGTCGTCGGACTTGAAGCGGTCGTTTATGGAGCTGTCGGATTATACGTGAACGGAATAACTCTCGATAACGTTACAAGGAGTTTCGACAAACGTAAACAGGCGATAATCATCACGAATATTCCTGATGAAGTCAGCAAGTTCATTAACTCGATGCATAAAGGCGTAACTCGTCTCGAAGGTAAAGGAGGCTACACAGGCCAAACTCGTCCAGTCTTGATTACTCTGCTTGAACCGAGACAGGTTGTTTACCTCAAACGTTTTCTTAAGGAGAAGGATGAACATGCTTTTGTCTCAATCGTGGATGCCGCTGAAGTTGTAGGAAGAGGCTTTAAGAGCTGGCGATCTCTGTAAAAATTGGCCGGTTATAAATTTATGTACGTTGAAAATGAGCTGTAAGACGTGTCGAATTAAGGCATGAGATTTTCCGCTAAAAGTCTCATGTCCCAACTTCAAGCGTTCGTGTTCATTGTAAAATATAATTACTAAAGGAGTTGTTAATAAAACTATGACTGATTTAATATCTATAGCAAGTATGCTCGACGAAGACAAGCGGGCATCACTGCAAAATTTTTCTGAGAACTTGCCGCAAAATTCCCAGAAATTGCCTCCAGAAGCCGCCCCGAGATCAAAACGGGATATAGTCTCAAGAGTTGCATATTTAATAGGCATTGACAACAAATATTTTGGAATTGGAATACCTGAGAACATGAACCCTCATTTTTACCGAAGCGTTTATGACACACTCAACCAGGATAAAGAAGCTCGAATAGTCCGACACTTATGCATACTCAGAACGAAAATTCAGCGAAATTTTAGGGCAATCTTCACAGAAATGAACTCAGACATTAAGAATATTGACGCAATCCCTGATTTAGTCCCTCAAGAATCTTTGCAATCCCTTGAACGCGACGGAATTTTATTTGTCCGGGCTAAACGAAGACTTGAAGAGTATATTGTTGACGTTCATAATTACTTATTACCTCACGTTCCAAATTGCCAAAAATTTATGCCTGACTGGATTAAATGGATATATATCAAGAATTTATTTTTCATTAACAAGGGCAACACAGTAGACGGAAATAAAGAAGCTGCGAGAATTTACAACGAGTTCCGGGACTTATTCCCATATCAAGCATATATTAATTGGTATCCTGACGAGGGCGACGGAAATATTTTACGTGATGACGCTAAATTTCTCCCGTTATTATACGAACACAATCACGATAGATTTTACGACATGAGCAAAGTTACGGACGCAGGAGACGCGGCGATGAATGACCCGAAAGAATTTTTTGCTCAAGCCGGACGTGTTTTTGTTGCGATTGACTGTGAGAATGCTGACCCGTGCAAAGTTATAGGCATAATGAAGGACTTAGACGCTCGCGGATTAATCGATAAGATCACGAAGATTTTGCTGGTTGACGACGAACATACTTCATCACAGTGGCGAGCATTAAGACGCAACGAGAAATTGCCACTTGAATATTACATGACTGACAGGGTTAAAGATGAGAAATCTGCGGTTGACGTAGCGATGACGATAAAATTTTACCGTGAAATTGCTCAAGCCCAAGCTGAAGGAAACCCGATTGACTCAGCCGTGATAATTTCGAGCGATTGCGACTTCTGGCCGTTAATCGAGTTAACTCCGGAGGTGAAATTTCTTGTTATGCTCGAATATGATAATTGTTCTCAGGCATATTATCAAAGACTGCAAAATAATGACATTCCATTTTTCTATATTGATGAGTTCTTCATGTCGGGAAATGTTGAGCTTAAGACTGAAGTAGTTTTGCAGGAAGTTATACACGAGATTGAAGAAAATCACTTGAACAAGCTAAATTTATTCTCAGTGATTAACCGTGCATTGCTGAGACTTGACTTAAAGATGACAGAAACGGAGATTACGCAATTCCTGGAGAAATATATTACTGTGATGAGTATTGGATTTGCGAAAAACGGGAGCGCGGTTCTCCAGAATAAGCCGACATTGAAATATTAAGCATTGGCCCCTCTGAATAATTAAGCGGAGGGGTTAATTTTTTATGCTATAATTCACAAAATTTATCATGAAAGGACTTGACATCATCAATGAAAATCAGTAAAATCGTTTGTCGTTTGTCGTTTGTCGTAATCTTTTTGCTCTTTTAACCCGTCATAACAATCATACTTTTCACAAAAACTTTCTATCAAGTCAAAATCAACTAATCCCGGTACAAATATGGAGGCCTCGCAATGTTTAAGAGACTTCCTGCAAAATTATTCCGAGAAGTAAAGTATTTCGGCGTTGATTATCTTTTATTACATATTCTGCAAAAGGTTACGCGTTCCGGTTATGCTTTGAAGAAATGCAGTGAGCTTAATCTTGAGCATGTACGTTCTTTCAGCACAGAGAAACTGAAAAATTATGTCAGCGAACTTTATTATGCCCACACGGGGGAAAAATTAAATCTCGAAGCTCCAGAGAATTATAACCAGAAAATCCAATGGCTGAAAATCTTTGACAACCAGAAAATAAAATGCCCGCTTTCAGATAAATATCTCGTTCGCGAATGGGTCAGCTCAAAAATTGGCCGCGAATATCTTGTGCCTCTGCTTGGAGTATATGATAATCCCTACGAGATTAATTTTGCAGATTTGCCGGATAGTTTCTGTCTGAAAGCTAATCACGGAAGCGGAATGAATTTAGCTGTACGAGATAAGTCAAAGTTGGATATTCCTCAAGCTATAAAGAAAATGCACAGATGGTTAATACAGACTTACGGCTTACATGGCTATGAGCCTCAATACTTCAATATTCCCAGAAAGATAATCGCCGAAGAATTTATTGAGCAGTCCGACGGTGATTTAGTCGATTATAAGATACATTGCTTTGACGGGAAACCCGGAATAATTCAGGTTATCGGCAGCAGAGACCTAGTGAAACATACTGCTTACGAAGCATTTTTCTCGTCTGAATGGGAACGTAACGACTTGATGTATCATACTTACGCTCAATATGAAATTACTCCGGAGAAGCCGGACTTTCTTGATGATCTTCTGAAGATTGCAGGAATATTAAGCGAGGGCTTCAAGTATGTGCGAGTTGATTTATATTACGTTCAAGGGCATATAAAATTTGGCGAAATGACTTTTACTCCTGCAGGCGGTTTCAGTAAATGGTTGAGCCAGGAGAATAATAAAGCTGCCGGAGATATGATAAGGCTTTAACATCATGAAAGATAACGAAATAGTCATAATTAAACGTGAATATGCTGACTATGCTGATGCTTATGAAATGGTCAGTATGGCTTTTCATCTTGCAGGATACGACGCGGAACATTACGGCCAATCTGACTGGAACCCTTTGGGAAAATTCATAAAGCCCGGCGATAAAGTTTTGCTTAAGCCCAACATGGTAACTCAGCAAAACCACTTACATGGGGGGGGGACTAAATGCCTTTATACTCAGTCAGAAGTTACTGCTCCTGTTATAGATTACGTATTGAAAGCTCTTCGAGGTGAAGGGAAAATAATTATCGCTGATGCTCCAGTTCAAGAATGTAATTTTGATGAATTTATAATAACCAGCGGCTATAAAGCTCTGGTAGATTCTTATCTTGGCAGAACTGGGAATGTCATTATTGAATTGAGGGACTTACGCGGGATTTATTCGTGCGTGAAAAGAGGCGTTCATTATTACACGGAGAACATGAACTCACCGGGAGTTGATATAGACTTGGGAGACTCGAGCATGTTTGCCGGATGTGATACGAGTAAACTAAACAGGCTGAGAATAACTAATTATGATCCGTCCATCTTGAAAAACTATCACAATTCTTCAAGGCACGTTTATTCTATATCGCGTGATGTACTTGAAGCCGACGTAATTATAAGCCTCCCTAAGCCTAAAACTCACAGGAAAGCCGGAGTTACAATTGCCCTGAAAAATTCAATCGGAATGATTTCCCGCAAAGAGTGTGTTCCTCATCATACAAATGGCTCGCCGTCTCATAATGGAGATCAATATCAAGACGCTTCGTTTTTGGCATGGTGTGAAAATTGCGTGATTGACATCAAGAATTTTATAGCTCAAAACTGGAGGATGCCTAAACTTGCCTGGTTATTCTCTAAGAGCACGAAGATTTTACGCATTCTCCAGATTATTACATTCAACAAGCCTTCAGGCGACGGGAGCTGGTACGGAAATAACACAATCTGCAAAAGCATAGTTGATATAAACAGGTGCATATTTTACGGTGATGTCAACGGCAGACTTCATAACGAGAAACAGAGAAAATATATAGTGATTGCAGACATGATAATTTCAGGCGAACACAACGGCCCTCTCAGTCCAGAACCCAAACAAAACGGGATAATCGCACTTGGAGAAAATCCTGTTGCTTTCGACGAAGTTATAAGCCTCTTAATGGGAATAAAGCCGGAATATTTCAGGACGCTTCATTATGCTAAATCCCCTTCAGAATATGACATAAATTATCATGACGGAGAATGTCCCGTAATTATCTCGAACGATGAAAAGTATAACGCTAAAACTCCTGCTGAGATCGACAGTGCTGATATATTATATTTTAAGCCAGGTGATACATGGCGCGAGGCATTCATAAACAGATGATATAATCAAGCATAATTCTTTCATTGTGAGGTCAATTATGCCTGAAATGGAAGACGTTTTTGTTCATGGATTTTCTCACGGCTCAAAATGAAGGAGAAGGCATTATTACACGCCGAAAAAGTCAGCGAAAAAATCAAGAGCCTGTAAAATTTCAATCCCCTTGTCATTGAAACCGGCAGGGGGATATTTATTATTTACTTCTTCACAGCCTCACAAGTTACATCAAACGTGTATTTATCTTCCGGGTAAGTCTCGTCAAAATTCATTCCCTCAAATCTTATCTCCGCAGTCTTCGCACTCTTTAACTTTACCGTAATTTTGTCCTCACCGTTGAGATATTCGCTCGTGAATGTCCATGTGTCAGAGCTTTCACGCTTAACGTCATAAGGAAGAGCATATTCCCAAGTCCTTTGGTTGAGAATATTCCCGCGAGTGTCGACGATCGTGCATTTGTAAATTATATTCGCTGTACCTTCGCCGGAACTCTCGTAAAATTTTATTTCCTCAATTGTCAATGTAAATTTCTCCGCAATAATCTCAATATCAACTCCAGGCTGTCTTGGGTCCGTCGCTATTCCTAGTGAGTCAGCAACTGACCAAGTTCCGGAGAGTGAGTAAAATCCTGAAGGCTGAGCTTGAGCTTGAGTTTGAGTTTTGGGACGTGAAGATTTCTTTGCTTTGGCACATTCGGCGGGACTGCAAGAAAGCATAATTATCATGAACAATGCTAAAATTTTACGCATAACAAGTTTTCTCCTTTACAATAACAGAATTTATTTATCACAAAACTTTTTAACAAGCTGAATTGACACATAAATATTTACATCAAAGACTTTCAAGCTGAGTATGTGTAATAAATTTCGGCCTGACTTGATACATTATAAATATCCCCTTTAAGTTGTGAATGCATAATTTTATCATGATATTTAGTGTAAAATATTGCTTTGTTCATTAATATTATAAATTTAAGGCAGGTAAAATAATTTTCATGTCAGCAAAAGATAACTGGCCTTCAGAAAAAATTTCTCCTGATGACCTCCTCAATATGGCCCGTGAAGCCGCAAGACGAGCTTACGTCCCTTATTCGCGCTTTCATGTCGGTGCCGCAATGTTATTCGCAAACGATGAAGTCATCCAATCATGCAACGTCGAAAATGCCTCATATGGTGTAACAATTTGTGCCGAACGTGCAGGCGTTGTTATCATGGTCTCTCAGGGAAAACGTAATCCCCTAGCAATCGCCGTAGCTGGTTCACACGAGGATAAAGATGATTACATGAAAATTGCTTGTCCTCCGTGCGGAGCTTGTCGTCAGGCCCTGATGGAATTTAATACTAATATGTTCGTCGTAATGGCATCGAAAGACGGCGCGAAAATTTACGAGCTGAAAAAGTTACTGCCTCACAATTTCACGCTCGATCCGGATTAAATCATGAAAACAGGAACAGTTACGCTTATAGGCCGTCCGAACGTCGGGAAATCTTCACTGATTAACGCTCTGTTACGAACTCACGCGCTGATAATCTCGCCCAAACCTCAGACGACGAGAAACTCTATACGCTGCATTTACAACGACAACGAGGCCCAGATAATTTTCACTGACACTCCCGGACTTTACAGGATTAATAATTCGCGCGACAAACTCGGAATTTTTCTCAATGACGCAATCGCCGGAGCTCTTGAAGATTCTGACGTTGTCTTATGGCTGATTGACGCGGGAACTCGTAAACTTGCTCAGGATGATTTTGAGATTTCCGTAATGCTTCCGAACGTTCCGGTTATTCTCGTTGCCAGCAAGTCAGATCGTTCAAATCCGGAATTGGCCTTCTCACTTTATGATAATCTTCACAAGTTCACCGCGAAAATTGCCGTCTCAGCAAAACTCAAACGAGGCCTTGACAAACTCATGAACGAAATCATGCGGCATATTCCCAATGGTGAGCCTCTTTATGACCCTGATATTCTCATGGACACGACCGAAAAATTCATGGCCAGCGAGATTATACGTGAAAAAATCTTGATGCTCCTTCGTGATGAAGTCCCTCATTGCGTGGCCGTCGAAATCGAGGAGTACAAAAGTCCGGAAGAATATCCTGACAGGAAAAAATTATACATTCGCGCGTCATTGATTACTGAAACTGAAGGCCAGAAGAAAATTTTAATCGGCTCAGACGGAAGAATGATAAAGAAAATCGGGGAATTATCGCGTAAAAGTCTCGAAGAAATTACGGGACTTCCTGTGTATCTCGAACTCTGGGCAAAAGTTTTACCGGGCTGGCGAAAAAATAATACTGCCTTGAAGCGTCTGGGTTATGCGTGAGAAATAA
>CALGHA010000137.1 GCA_937915835.1 uncultured Fretibacterium sp.
TGTCCATTTTGATTTTAAGTGTGAAAATTGTTCGTCAACTAAGTAGCCTGAAAGTTTATCAACATTGCCTCCGTAATATTTTTCGCAGTAGTCAACTGAAGTTAAATGTGAATTGGGTAAATCTTTTATCGCGTTGAGAATTTTCGCAGTGCCGCCGCCCTTCGCAACTCCGACTTCGAGAATTTTTTCGGGCTTGAAATATCTTATTATGCCGTTCAGAAAATATTGCTCGTTCTTCTCCATCTCCGAATATTTCGCGACGACATCATAAATCTCATCAAGCCGCTCACGTTCATATTCCTCAAATCTTACATCAAGGCATAGTTCGTCCTGAGTCAATTATGTTACTCATTTTGGATTTGTCAACCGTCCTTATCATGAATTTGTGTAAATTATAGCATGAATAACAAAAATTCCCCCTGCCGATATGACAGAGGGATAATCTTTCAAACTTTTATTATTTTCTGCGGTATTTCGTCAAGTCAATAGCAACTGCCACCGCAATAATTACGCCTTTGATTACTTGCTGCCACATTGGGGACACGTTAATGAACTGCAAGCCGTACTGAATGACCGTGAAGATTAACACGCCCATAACGATACCGCCGACCTTACCAATTCCTCCGCTCATTGAAACTCCTCCGACAACGCACGCCGCTATAGCATCAGTCTCGTAACCATTGCCGTAATTGTTCGTTGCTCCTGCTGTACGTGCTGCTTCGAGAACTCCTGCAATGCCATAAAGGAATGACGCAAGAATGAATATGAACATTATGTTACGGAATACATTAATGCCTGCAACTACTGCCGCTTCACGGTTGCCGCCGATTGCGTAAACGTTCTTTCCGAAGACTGTCTTGTTGAGAATAAACCATATGATTGCGCAGATAACCAATGAAATAGGAATTAATATGCTTATTCCAGGAAAGCCTTTGTAAATTCCGCTGAAAAGCCTCATCTGTCCAATCTGTGCGAAGTCCGGGCGAATTCCTCCGATAGGCTGTGAGTTGTTCGGGGGCATGTCGAAATACAGTGAACATGCTCCGTAGATGATAACTTGAGTCGCAAGGGTCGCAATGAACGGATGCATTTCGTATTTCGCAACAAGAAATCCGTTTAACGCACCGAAGATCATACATGCAACAATAGCCGCAACTATAGGAATCCATACAGACACCTGCGGAAGATCCGGGAAAAATCTATTCGCGTATGTCGCTGTCTGCATCATCGAAGCACTAACGACAGCCGCAAGTCCTACCATTCGGCCGGCTGAAAGGTCTGTACCTGCAATGAGAAGAGCAAAGCAAATTCCCAGAGCCATAATTAATTTCGTCGACGACTGCGTGAGAATATCAAGCGCAACTCTTATCTGCATAAATCTCGGCTGTAAAATACAAATTACGACGACAAGAACAAGCATTGCTAACAAAATCGCATTGTTCGTGAGAAATTCGCTGAAAGTTTTTCCGGATAATGCCGCTTCCTCTTCAGTCTTCTCTTTCGTCATAAAGCCTTTAAGCGCAAAGCATACGCCGATGATGATTAAGAATACAGGAAGGTCATAAATTTTTCGGTTGAGACCAAGCGGAGCCTTCGCAAAGTAAAGAATTATTCCAAGCGCAAGGAACACAATCCCCGCCGTCGTGAATAAACGTTTTGATTTTGATGTGTTTGCCATGATAAAATTTTTCTCCTCCCTAAGTTTTTAAGCGGCCGGTTTACTGTGTGTATCAGCAAACTGTGTAGCCAGCGCCATAATTTTCTCCTGGCTGTATTCTCCCTTGTTCAGGAAGCCCGTAACTCTGCCTTCGCACATTACCATAATTCTATCGCTCATGCCCATTAA
>CALGHA010000138.1 GCA_937915835.1 uncultured Fretibacterium sp.
TCCGGGCCAATTATGCAAGCAAATTTACAACTTCCCGCAATTTTCATCTGAGCTTTAAAACTTTTTCCCGCAGTATCACACTCAGCAGCAATATTATTTTTCCGAAGCTCATACGTCAGACCCTGAACAGCTCCCCTTGAAGCGTCATCAAGAGCCGCCGCATAAACCTCAACCGCCGGAGCTTTTCCGAACGAGCAGCCTTGTTCCTCCATCACGAGCATAACTCGGTCAAGTCCGCAAGCAAACCCAACGCCCGGAATTTTATTGCCTCCGATTGCCGAAGCTAAGTTGTCATAACGTCCTCCGCCAGCGACCGCGTTTTGTGCCCCTAAATCTCCGGATAATATTTCATACGCCGTCTTCGTGTAATAATCAAGTCCCCTCACTAATCTTTTGTTGAGAGTGTAAGTGAAACCTAAACGTTCAAGCCCGGCTCTGACTTCCGCAAAATGTTCACGGCATTCGTCGCAAAGTGAATTGAAAATGTCAGGAGCTCCGTCAGCGATTAAGCCGCAATTTTCCTGTTTGCAATCGAGTATTCTCAACGGGTTACGGTCAAGCCTGGTTAAGCATGTCTCGCATAATTTATCCTTGTGAGCTGAGAAATAATCAATGAGTTTTTGACGGTAAACGGGGCGGCATTTCTCACAACCTACGGAATTAATCACAACTTCCAAATTTTTCAAGCCCAATCTCCTGAATAATTCAATACTCAGCGTGATAACTTCAACGTCAGCACGAGGCCCGGCAATCCCCAGACATTCCGCGTCAATCTGGTAAAACTGCCTGTAACGTCCCTTTTGAGGTCTCTCATGTCTGAACATTGGCCCCCAGTTCCAGAGCTTAGCGCTTGAGCCTTGAGCGCATAAATTATTCTCGAGTGCCGCGCGCATAACTCCGGCTGTAGCTTCAGGCCTGAGCGTGATACTTCTTCCGCCTCTATCGTTGAACGTGTACATTTCCTTTTCTACGATGTCAGTAGTCTCACCAACTCCGCGCGAAAATAACTCTGTGTGCTCGAAAATTGGCATATGAATTTCACTGAACCCGAAATCCCGCATTGTCTGAGAAGCTGTATTGACGATATAAGCCCATTTCCAAGATTCTCCGGGTAAAATGTCTCGTGTTCCTCGCGGTGCGTTAATTAATGCCATAAATAAAATCACTTCCTGATAAAATATTCAAGATATAATTATAGTAAATAAACTAACTGTATAGTCTAAAGGATATACTGCATAATTAAAAAGGTTAGCTATAATACACGAGCATACAACCTCATGAAAACTTTTAATATATTCACAGGGGGAGAAATTATTTGTACCTAACTGCTGGTTTTTTATTTTACATGTATATTTTTACACTTGCTGGTTTTTTTGCATATTTGGCTTTTCGTTCAAAAAGGAAAGTAGCTATTTTTATATTTTCAGCAATAGCAATTCTCATACCTTCAATTGTAGGCGGACTCAGAACTACAAAAATTGGAGTAGATGTTATGGTCTATGCTTCCCCTATGGCAAATGATGCAGAAGCAGCTGTAAGTTTCTCGAATTACATGTCGCTTTACGATAAGGGAGAAGTTGGCTTCTATTTTCTTTGTTATTATGCCACAAAATTTGGAGGACATCTGAATTGGTCTCTATTCTCCTATCAGTTGCTTACATTTGCATGTATATACATAGGAGCTTACAGATACAGAGACAAGCCTCCGTTTTATTGGACATATTTTGTATATTTGATAGTGCATTTAGCAACTACACATAATCTTATGCGTCAAAGTATAGCAGCTTCAATCGTTTTTATGGGACTATACGACTTAGAGCATAAACGTTATATGAGATTTAGCTTGTATATTCTCGCAGCTACACTTTTTCATCGTTCTGCATACTTTTCTTTTCTGCTTCTTTTGCCATTACATTGGTTTATTACTTCAGATACCATTAGAAAAAATACACAGCTTAGAAACTTTTTGGCTGTCTTACTTGTTATTCTTTTAACTACTGGACGTCAAATAGCAAGATTTATACTTACTTCAAATATTCTTCCTTATATTGCCAGATATTCAGGCTATATTACCCCACCTGGTGATGATAATGTTTCTGGAGGGCAAACAGTACTTGCTTTAGGTCAACTAATAATGTGCTTTATGTTTATGAATGGAGGGAAAAGATTTTTTCAGAGTTCTTTAGGTGACAGTAGAGAATTTGAGTTTTTTTATTTTAATGCTATATTTTGCTTTTTCTGGCTATTCATAACAAAATTAATGACACGAGGCATAATGTATAATGACTATGCTGGTGTGCTCTTATTATCATCACTTCATTTATTTGTAAAAGAAAAATATTTGAGAATACTGGTATTCTTAAGTGTTTTAGGCGTTTTAATGTTCACATTCTGGCATCATTTGTATGTACTCAAGGGCGTAGTATATGAATCAATATTATAAATATAAACAGGAGAGGTGACTTGACTTGCAGGACATTTTTCTCACTCAGCGTAAACGCTTCGGCGAAATCTTACGTGAATATAATCTAGTTACTCAAGAGCAGCTCGACGACGCTTTAAGACTTCAGCAAACTTCTGAGAAACGGCTCGGCGAAATTCTCGTGTCAATCAACGCTATGACTCTCGGACAAGTCGCTGAAACTCTCGCTGTCCAACTGGAATTGCAATTTATTAATCTCGAACGTTACCAAGCTCAAGCCGAAGCCGTGAAGTTAATTCCTCGAAACGTCGCCGAACGC
>CALGHA010000139.1 GCA_937915835.1 uncultured Fretibacterium sp.
CTATGAACTTGTCCAGAAAATTATTGCACGAGGCTGTTAGTGTCGCTCATGCTCTCGGACTTGAAGCTGACGAGGAGAAATTATTTGCTGAGATTAAAGCCGTCTCCGAAAACTCGCCCAATGGAGTAACGTCAATTTGCGCAGATTTGAGGGCAGGACGACGAACCGAAGTTGAAACTATAAGCGGCTCAGTCGTAAGAGCAGCTAAGAAATGCAATGTTGATGTTCCGTGTCATGAGTTCATTGTGAACGCAATTCATGCTATGGAAAATTACAAGGCGTAGAAGGTTGATGATTAAGCCCCCTGTTTTTCGGCAGGGGGTATTTTCATTGTTTAGCCGTAAGTCCTCCGTCGACACACAGAACCTGGCCAGTTATAAAACTCGCAGCTTCCGAACACAGAAAGATTGCGGCTGATGCGATATCCTGTTTGGAGCCGATACGTCCTAAGGGAATTCGGTTTATTAACGCATTATAGAAATCTGGATTGTCGAGCTGGAAAGAATTTATCGCTGTCCGTACAAACGTCGGAGCTATTGCGTTTACGTTGATGTTGTATTTCCCCCATTCACAGGCAAGCTGTTTTGTGTACATGTTCAGCGCGCCTTTGCTCGTGCAGTATGCAATGTAATCTTTATCCGTGCCGATTATGCTTTTGACCGACGAAAGATTTAAAACTTTACCGGCCAATTTGGGAATCATAAAGCGTCTTCCGGCTTCTCGCGTTACAACATGAAGAGCCGTAACGTTCAAGCTCATAACGTCGAGAAATGAAAACGTATCATAATCTTCTGCAGGCTTGAGAATATTTTTCCCTGCGCAATTTACGAGGATGTCGAGCGTGCCAAATTCACGAGCAATTTCATTCATCATGTTGTTCACGTTTTCTTCATCGCAAATGTCACACTTGATAGCTAGCGTCTCAGGGTCCGCCTTCTCCGGATGATTTCCACAAACAGCAACTTTCGCCCCTGAACTCACAAACGCACGCGCAATTTCTCCGCCAAGTCCGCCAGTCCCGCCAGTGATAAGCGCATATTTCCCGTTTAATGAGAATAGTTCAGCATAATTCATCGTCGTAACCTCCTTAATAATTGCATAATTGAAAACTCGTCTTTCTCGTCTGACGTAATCCCATCAAGAAGATATTCATACACCTTCCGCATCGCATTTTCATCAACATATTCGGGATTATCCTTCGGGCCATTGTGAAAAGTCTGCGTGATTTCCATCTGAGAAAGTATCATGTAGAACTCCGGCGGTCTGCCTAAAAGTCCATCACCGAAAGAAGCTAAAGCCCTGAGATATTGCACGTCCCATTTTGGTACTATCGAGACACTCAAGGTCGGGACATGAGATTTGCTGAAGATAATTGCGTCAGACTCTGGCAGATATTTCACGACTTCGGCTTTATGTTTATTGAGAAGTCTGCGGGCCGTGAACTTATTCAATTTCCCGTTGAGCACAATCACATCACCGTAACCGCATAAATCCAAGTTGATAATTCCGGCGTATTTTTTCATGTCGTGGATTCGAGCATAGAACTCTGCACCTGAATGTTTATCCTCCTCGCCGTCAGTCAGCAAGAAATCTGCGTGAATTCTTCGTAAAGTCAGAGCCTGACACAGATTTATCAAGATGCAAACTGAAGCCATGTTGTCATTTGCCCCGAAACTTCCCCGATAATTATCGTAATGAGCCGCCAAAATTAGCCCCGAATTTTCACCTTCATACGCAAACACGAAGTTCACTATTCCGTTCTCCTCTTCTCTGGAAAACTTTACTCCATCTGATAAAAGAATTTCGCTCAAGGCTTCACGTCTAAGCGATAACTCCCTGAGCGATACTCTTTGTAAATGCCGTTTGATATTCATTACGCTTTCAGGCACTCAGTCAACGGAACCTTGATTACAATTTTGCGTATCTTCATCGGTTTGCCATCAACAGCGATTGCCGGAACGTGAACATCCCAAGGGAAAAACGCCGCGAATGTCCCAACTTCTAACGGAATTAATCCCTCGCGTTGGTTCGGATTGTTCTCATAGAAGCAAATATCTCTTGGCGAGTTTAGCAAGTTTTCATGAACTTGGTTAGTCC
>CALGHA010000140.1 GCA_937915835.1 uncultured Fretibacterium sp.
TGACCCTTGAGATTAACCGTATCAACTCCAATGTGAATTAATAAGCCCGTTCCGTCGGACATCCTCATTCCGAAAGCATGCCCGGTCTCAAATATCATCTCAATCTTGCCATTAACAGGAGCCGCAACAGTTCCGTCCGAAGGTTCAATCGCTACAGTCTGGCCCATCGTCTGCTGAGCAAACATCTCATCTTTAATCTCATCAGGACCGATAAATCTTCCGTTGACCGCCGCAACAATCGCATCATCAGCAACGTCCGGGATAACTTCTCCTCTTTCTTCCGGAGGAATTTTCCCGCGTCTAAGCCAAATATCATACATTATGTTGCACGCAACCCAAGCTCCGACAAAAGCAATCGCTACTGAGATTATCGCGTTGACTAAGTTATTCATAGTGTAGCCCAATGCTAACGCTTCAGCATGAGGAATATATCCCGGCAAAACTAGAAGTCCCGGAGAACCTCCGGCAAATCTCGCAACTCTCATTACACCGAGATACAAGCCGCCGAGTCCTCCTCCAATCATTGCAGCATAAAGCGGGAAAGTGAAGCGCATGTTGACACCGTATAATACAGGCTCAGTAATTCCAAGTACAGCCGTAAGTCCTGCCGACGAAGCAAGCTGTTTCGTGTCTGGATTTTTCGAGCGTACAGCAATTGCCAAGCCCGCAGCTCCTTGTGCAACGTTCGACGGAAGCATTCCGATTACTACGGAGTCCCATTTTACGGTCGCTAAGTTGTTTGTGCCGATTGGGATTAATCCGTAATGTGTTCCGGTCATAACAAGTAACGGGCTGAAAATTCCTACCAAAGTCGGGACGAGCCAAGGAATTGTAGCGTTCATCCATGTGAAGAAAATATTAATCAACTCAGAGAACCATGAACCAATTGGCCCGAGTAGAGTAATTGTTACAGTTCCGGCAACTAACAGGCTGATTAACGGAACAGAGAAGAATTTTATTGCTTTCGGTGAAATCTTCTGTATGTAATGCTCAACGTAGGACATAAACCAAACGCCGAGTATAATAGGAATTACTGAAGAAGTGTAGACGGCTTTTGTCACAGGAAGAAAGCCCAAGAATGTAATTGCTTCTTTTCCTCCCATTAACGCGATAAACGACGGGTAAACTAAAATTCCGGCCAATGCTAAAGCGTTACCCTGATTGCATTTGAACTTTCTTGCACACGAAGCCGCTAACAAAATCGGAAGGAAATAAAACGCGGCATCAGCCATTGCATTAAGAATTATGTACGTCTGAGTTCCGGATTTGAGAATGCCCATCGTCGAGAATAACGCCATTAACGCCTTCAGAAGTCCTGCTCCGGTAATCGCGGGAATAATCGGCTGAAAAATGCTCGCGATACTCTCAAGAACTTTGCTCAACTTTGAACGGTTATCTTCTTTTTCAGCGTCAGGATCATCAACCGGAGCTGCGGCGTCAAATCCTCCCTGTGATAAAACTTCCTCGTAAAGCTGTGGAACGTCCGGGCCAATTACGATTTGATATTGTCCTCCAGCATTAACGACCGATAAAACTCCCTTAGTCTTCGTGAGTACGTCAGTTTTTGCTGAAGCGTCATTCTTCAGAGTGAAGCGAAGACGTGTTGCGCAGTGAACTACACTTTTGACGTTACCTTTTCCGCCGACGTTCTCGATGATTATTGCGGCTAATTCTTTGAAGTCCATTGTGTTACCTCCTGTAAAAATTTTTTGTTGCTTCCCTGTTTAGTATTTTGCTCCGTATGAGCGTAAGAGCTGAGCGGTTTCTTTGTGTCCTTTATAATTTTCTGCACACCATAAAGCCGTCCAGTGCCCATCGCTTTGAGCGTGGATATCAGCGCCATGCTTCAAAAGGACTTCTGCAGTTTCTGTTTTGCCATTATATGCTGCCCATATTAAAGCTGTCATGCCGTTATTTTTTTTAGCGTTGACATCAGCCCCATGTTTCAAGAGAACTTCTGCGGCTTCTTTATGTCCTTTAGAGGCTGCCAACATTAAAGCAGTTGCGCCGTCATTGTCCTTAGCGTTTACATTCGCACCGTTCATTATGGCTTCTTCAACTTCTCGTGCATTGCCATCCTTACATAAAGCGAGAAAATCATCATCGCTTACCAAACTATAATCAGGGCTAGCTCCGTATGAGCGTAAAAGCTGGACGATTTCCGTATGGCCTCCGTGCTCTGCTGACGTTAAAGCTGTGAAGCCTTTATTATTTTTTGTGTTTACATCCGCGCCGTGTTTCAAGAGAAGTTCTACGATTTCTTTATAGCCCTTGCCAGCAGCCCAAATTAAAGCCGTATCTCCGTAACTGCTCTTAGAGTTCACTTCTGCTCCGTGTCTAAGAAGTACTTCTACTGTTTCTTTGCGGCCTTCGTACGCAGCCCAAATTAAACCAGTCAAGCGATATTTACTCTTAGCATGGACATTAGCACCGTTTATTAAGGCTTCTTCAACTTTTTGTGCATCGCCATCCTTACATAAAGCGAGAAAACCATCATCACTTACCAAACTATAATCAAGGCTAGCTCCAGATGAAGCAATTACTTTTTTATACCAGTCAAAACTATCTTTACGAATACGCTTTAACGTTCCGTTGCCTTCGTCGTCCTTATCGACATAGATAAACCCGTAACGTTTTCGCATTTCTCCGCTTGATGCGCTCACAAGGTCAATACATCCCCAAGCCGTAAATCCCATCACAGGAATTCCGTCATCGTTGATTGCGTCACGAAGTGCTAAAAGATGTCTTCGCAGGTAATCAATCCTGTAATCATCGTGAATTTTCCCGTCCTCAGTAACTTTATCAACAGCTCCAAGTCCATTTTCAACGACGAATAACGGCTTGTTATATCTATCATAAAGTGAATTGGCCGTAACTCTTAATCCTAACGGGTCAATCTGCCAGCCCCATTCAGAGCTTTTCAAGTATGGATTAACAACAGAGCGAAAGACAGCATTGCCAGGTTTAGCGTGTAACCTGAAAATTTCCGGGTCAGCCGTCGTACAGCGTGTGCAATAATACGAGAATGCTACGAAGTCAACTGTTCCATTCGCGAGAGTTTCAGCGTCTCCGTCAGCAAAAATATTATTCAGGTCAATTCCGGCACGTTCCATTCGCTTTAAGGCCCAAACTGGATATTTCCCCCGTGCTTGAATATCCGTGAAGAAGTAATTATCCCGGTCCTTCTCTTGAGCGTCGAAAATGTCATCAGGATTGCACGAATAAGGGTAGAAATTTCCGGCGGCTAACATACACCCAACTTTTGAGCCCGGAATAATCTCATGTGCAAGTTGAACGGCTTTTGCGCTGGCGATTAATTCATGATGGGCGGCCTTATATTTAATCTGTTCGGCGGGTTCGTTCTCGTCAAAGACTAATCCGGCTCCCATAAACGACATGTGAAGCAGCATGTTAATCTCGTTGAAAGTCAGCCAATATTTTACGAGATCTTTATAGTTCGTGAAGATTACTCGGCAATATTTCATGAACGCGTCAATCATTCGTCTGTCGCGCCAGCCTCCGAACTTTTTTATCAGCGCAATTGGTGTGTCGAAATGGTCAATCGTTACAAGCGGCTCAATCCCGTATTTCCGGCATTCCTCGAAAAGTGAACGGTAAAAATTAATTCCGGCTTGATTAGGCGTGTCGTCGTCGCCATTGGGTAAAATTCGTGTCCAAGCGATTGAAAGCCTGTAACACTTGAAGCCCATCTCAGCAAAAAGCGCAATATCCTCTTTGTAATGATGGTACATGTCAATTGCCTCATGCGACGGGTAATCATAGCTAGGTTCACACTCAAGCATTTTTCTTTCTCCGCGCGCAACTTTCATTCTGTCAGGACCAGCAGGAATTACATCAACACTCGATAATCCCCGTCCGTCAACGTTATACGCTCCTTCACACTGATTAGCGGCCGTTGCTCCTCCCCATAAGAAATTGGCCGGAAAAACTTTTTGTGTCATGTTTAATCCTCCTTAATCCGAAAATTTAAGTCTCACAAAGTTTTTAATCGTCTCAAACGGTTTCATTGTGAGTAATCTTCCTTCTTTACGCTCACGGCTTCGTCCCATTATGTAGCAAGTCGACGGCTCAAGTCCAAGCACGTAATCTCCGCTATGCATGTTCTTCCATTGGGCTAAAATCGGCAGAGTATCAAGCGACCAGTTAATCTCGGCCGTAATTCCAAGCTCAGAATTTCTCAGTCTCACGAAGGCTTCACTTTCCATCTCGTTGAAGTAAACACGTTCTTCTTCGCCGTCAATCGGTGCCGTAATCTCACACTGAGAAGCTAAATTATCAGCGGCGTATTTCGTTCTCGGCGTAACCTTGCGTTTTTCGGGGAACTCTAAGATTGCTTTCTCGCTCAACATCGGCCAGCCGAAATTGCAATGATAAAGCATCATGTATTCAACTGGTGAAGGAGTAAGATTAGTAACTTCGTCTTCAAGTAAAAGCTCGCTTCCCCAAGCAGGAATTGTGAACTTTCGCCGAACTGAGAAGTTCTCGCCGCCCTGTTTAGTCTCTTTGACCTCGCCGCCGACGTAAATATTCTCACCATCAACGTAACCGAATAAATTTTTCGCTGATTGTCCGTGAAATCTTCCGTGTAAAGCGTGAAATTCTCCGTTGCCTTCAGTGTCCGTGTTATCAGGGCCGACCGACATTAAGCCGCAAGTGTAGAGCATTCCGCCGGAAAAAGTGTGATCGAAATTGTTCGGAATTGGCAAAAGCCGGTTGGGATTGTCATAACCGTTCTTAGTCATGTAGTTGATGTTGACACCGCGAAATTTCAACCGTCCAATGTCAAGCCCGGAATCCGGCAAAATATCAAACTCAAGGCCTCCTGCCGTCGTAACCTGATAAATCGCGTTACCCTTCGCAGTTCCTTCATCGATTACAAGCCTGCGAACACCGTAAACTTGCTCGTAATTCCCTGCATACCTGAAAAACTTTTCAAGCTCCATTAAGCTAAAACCTCCTGTGAAAATTTATCGAATGCCGCTAATCCCTCAGCATCACGTTTATAAACTCCGCTGTCAGTCAAAACTTGAGCGAACACATGACCGACTTCATCACGCAGCATTTTTCTCACGTCAGCTTCTCCTGAAAGTCCCTCGTGTTTTACGCGTAAGCCTTCGTACCATTTTTCATGGACTTCAAGCTCTTCGGGCAATTTCTCTTTACCTTCAAGCCATGCCGCACAAATTTTCTCTAATGCACTCTTCAATCTCGCTGGAAGCACGGCCAATCCCATAACTTCGATTAAACCGATATTTTCTTTCTTTATGTGATGAACTTCTGCGTGTGGATGGAATATTCCTAAGGGGTGTTCGTTGCTCGTTCTGTTGTTGCGAAGGACTAAATCAAGCTCGAATAATTCGCCTCGTCGTCTTGCAATCGGAGTAATCGTGTTATGAGGCTCGCCGTCGGAATACGCAAGAATATCAACGCTCTCATCAGTCCATTCACGCCACGCCGATAAAATTTTGTCCGCTAAGTCCGTGAGTTTTTCGGGATTATTTGACTGCAAACGAATTGCTGACATCGGCCACTTAATGCGACCGGCTTTAATATCACCGTCAAGATAAATTTTCTCAAACGGAGCGTTATTCATCGCGAAAACGTAACGCCCGCCCTGATAATGGTCATGTGAAAGTATCGAACCTCCGACGATTGGCAAGTCAGCGTTTGAACCGACGAAGTAATGAGGAAATTTCTCGATAAACGCAAATAAATTCTCGAAGGTCTCGCGCGAAATCAGCATTGGAACATGTGCCCCGTCAAGAACTATGCAATGCTCATTGTAATAGCTGTACGGTGAATACTGGAAATACCAATCTCTTCCGCAAAGCTCAACAGGAATTAACCGGATATTCTGACGTGCCGGATGTCCATGATGACCGTAAAAACCTTCGTTCTCCTTGCAGAGTAAGCATTTCGGGTAGCCTGAAGATTTTATTGCGCGGGCTTTAGCAATGTCGCGTGGATCTTTCTCCGGTTTGGACATGTTAATTGTGATGTCGAGTTCGCCAAATTCCGTTGAAGTCTTCCAGCAGATATTTTTTGCCGTTCTCTCTGAGCGAATATAATTTGACGAAACTCCGAGCGCGTAAAAATAATCCGTAGCTTCAACCGGTGAAACTTTGCATAACCTCTCAAACTCGGCGATTACGTCAGACGGACGAGGCGTGAGCATTCCCATTAATTCGGTGTCGAGTAAATCGCGTTCGGTCTCGGTATTCTCGATTAAGTTATTCTCAGCGGCCCAGTCTAGAATTTTCGCAAGGATTGAATCCGGTGAAGTCGCGGTTACGTCGTCAAGGTTTTTCTCGAACTCAAAGTTGTTGAGCTTAAGAACTCCGATGAGGGAATTTGCTGCCCAGATTTTGTCCTGAGGAGTGATTAACTTGTGATGAAGAGCAAAAGCAATAAGATTATTCAACTCGTGGTTTACCATGCGTGTGAGTCCTCCTTTATGTAGTGAAATTTTTGATGTGGGAATTTGTTAATATTGTAGCAAAGGTTAAGTGTTAATGTGTAAAAAAAAAATTCCCTCCCGCTGAACTTTCACGAGAGGGTTAAAATTTACTCTTCAGCTTTTTTCGTCATTCTGTCCATCAAGATTGGAGAAAGTACACCGAGAATGCATAACGCGATTAATACCCAGCATACCGGCGTTGAGAATAAAATTTTCGGGTCTCCTCCTGAAAGTAATAATGAACGTCTCAAGCCCTTTTCTCCGATTGGCCCGAGAATTAATGCTAAAACTATTGCCGCATTGTTCAGCCCGAATTTACGAGCAAGCCAGCCGATTACGCCGAATATCAACATTATGACGACATCAACAAAATTTTGATGAATTGCAAACGAACCGACCACGCATAAAATTGTTACTGAGGGGATTAATATTGCGTCCGAAAGTCTCGCGATATGAGCAAATCCACGACAGCCGAGTAATCCAATTCCCAGCATGAAGAACTGAATTAACACGAAACCGGCAAAAAACGTGTAAGTCATCTTCGCAGTCTCACCAACAAAAAGATTTGGGCCGGGTGTCAAGCCCTGAATTATTAATCCGCCCATTAAGACAGCCGTAACACTTTCACCAGGAATTCCAAGCGTCAGCATTGGGATTAATGAGCCTCCTGTTACAGCATTATTCGCGGCTTCACTTCCTGCAACTCCTTCATAGCTTCCATGTCCAAATAACTCTTTATGCTTCGAAAATTGCCGAGCTGTGTTGTAACCCATGAAACACGCTATTGACGCTCCTGCTCCGGGCAAAATCCCTATTAAGTTTCCAATTATCCACGAACGGCCAATTGTCGGCGCAATCTCCTTCAGCTCATCTTTCGTCAATAACATTCTATCGTTGAACTTCGTAGCTCGTGCACGCTGCTTAATCTTCGCTTCTGCCAGAATTAACGCCTGACTCATCGAGAACAAGCCGATTAATGCACACGTTACGTTAATTCCCTCATAAAGCGACGCTTGACCGAACATAAATCTTTTCACGCCCTGCATTGGATCCATTCCGATTGTTGAGAGCAAAAGGCCGAGTGCTCCGCTCATTAAGCCCTTGACCATTGACTTAGAAGAAACTCCGGCAATAATCGTTAAGCCAAATATCGAGAGCCAGAAATACTCCGGAGAACCAAACTTCATAGCTAATTGGCCCAAAATCGGAGCGAAGAAGTAAAGTGAAATGCACGACAGCAACCCTCCGAAGAATGAAGCAATACACGCCGTGCCTAGAGCTTTTCCCGCTTGACCCTTAAGCGTCATTTGATAGCCTTCAATCGCCGTCGCCGCGCTCGCTGGAGTTCCGGGTGTGTGAATTAAGATTGCCGAGATTGAACCGCCGAAAATTGCCCCGCAGTAAATCGCTCCAAGCATAATCATTCCGGTTGATGCTTCCATTGAAAATGTCATAGGAAGTAATAAAGCTACTCCCATTGCCGCCGATAATCCCGGAAGACAGCCGATTATAATTCCGATTGTTACACCGGCAATCATAGCTAAAATATTCACGGGATAAAGCGCACTCACAAAGCCAGAAGCCATTAATGATAATGTCTCACTCATAACCAAGCCTCCCATAAACTTCCAGACGGAAGACGAACTTCAAGGAATAACGTAAACGCACAATAAACGAGAATAAAGATTGCGAGTTCAGCTAAAATTATCTGCCAAATTTTTACGCGTAAGAATAATAAACTTGCTGTCATGAAAATTATGCTTGATACATAAAATCCCAAGTAAGGCATAACAGCGAGATAAATTATTATCATTCCAAGCAAAACGAAGAATTGAGACGGCAAAAACTCTTTGAAGTCCTCAAGTCCGCTCGTAACTCCTTCACGAATTGCCGAACGTATCATATTGAAGACGTGTAAAGTTGTCAGAGCCGCTAAAAGAGCATTCACGCATAACGGGTAAATTTGGGCCGCTTTCGGTAATTGCAAGGTCATGTAGAGAAAGAACGCGCATACAGCATACATCGCAAGACATACGCCAATATCAGTTTTCTTCATGATGAACAGCTCCTCTTACAAGAAGAAATAACGCAGAACGAGTAACAGGCCAATTAAAGCAATTCCCAGAACTCCGAAGAAAATTATATCTCCGAAGAATGAAAGACTTGCTCCCTCCTGTTTTTGTTGCTGCGGATTTTCCTTAATCTTAATCTTTATGTCCTTAGTGATGCTGATTGCGCCCCTGATTTCATCGCTGATTTTCACGTACAAAAACTTTTTCCCGGCCGTCTCTTTAATCTCATTAACTGGGAATAAAGGCTCAATGTTATTCTCATCAAGATATTTCTTCACCAGCGCGCTCGTTCCGTCGCCTTCAATTTTCACGCCGATAATATCTCCCGGAGTAATCTCGGATGAGGCCTTCCCTCTTACAGGATCCACAAGAGGAGTACACATTATGATTGTTCCCTCAAAAGTGCCGTCTTTATTAGCCTCCTGTTTTTCTTTTTCTTCCTGCTCAGCTTTCTCACGTTCGGCTTTTTCTCGGTCTCGTCGGGCTTGTTCTTCTGGAGACGGCGGAAGAGGTTTCACGACTTTTGCCCGTTCAAGTTCAGGACGTTGAATAGGCTCGGCTTCAGACGCGGCAGAAAATACACATCCCGTAATATTCTCAAAACTCCGGCGAATTATACTCTCAAGCTGTCGGATTTTTGCCTTTGTGTAATTCTCAAAGAGTTTGCGTTTTTCTTCAGCCGTCAAAATTTCCTTCAATTGAGCCTGTAACTTTTCGCCCCAATCTTTATCAAGAGGCCCGGTCTGCGGAAGTCTCTTCACGAAATTTCGCCAGTCCTTAGTCGGTTCAATCATCGTCCCGCCGGTCGCAAAAGGTTTAGCCAGCCAGAAAACTTGAAAGACTGTTTTACCCGTTTTTCCCTCGAAGATTACGCAGAAGCCTCCGCCCATATCTCCGCGACTTGGAATGAACGTAGATTTCAACGCGAGAAATTCGGGGTCAGCTTTCTTCGGCGGTTCGGGAGCAGGTTCAGGCTCAGGACGTTTCTCTGTTGCGGCGGCAATATCTCTTACATCAACTATTAATTTTTCTTCAGGCATGATTGTTATTCTCTAATCTATAAATTTCTCTATCTTGCTGAGTAACTTTTTGAGCTCCAGGATTTTCCGCGCGGAATTTCTCCTGAGATTAACTCGAGAGCTTTACTGCGACATTCGGGGCATCTTCGTGTTGTTGATGATGAGGGGTCAAGTTCAAATTCTTTCTTGCACTCTAAACATCTGAATTTAGCCATAGTGATTTTAATTCCTCCATGAAAAGTTAATAGATTGGATTATAGCCCGTAAAATCTTTCTATGTAAACAGTCAATATGATTATATGTGAAATCCGTCAATAATTTCCTCGTGAAAAAATTAGTGAGTGAGTTATACTCGTAAAATCTTCCTGAAATATTTTGTAGCGTAAAATTTTTTGTGTGAGAGTGAAAAATTAGAAAAAGTTACGCAATTTTTTTCATGTAAAATTAATTATAATATACACAACTTCACAATTTTATTTACCAGCAAAAAATTTTTATCGGGAGGCAGTTTATCTTGAAGCTGAAGAAAATTCTTGCAACTCTTTTTATGACGTTATTATTAATCTCGTCAGCTTATGCTTCGGATATATACAATTCGGAGCCTAAATTCGCGCCGTATTCTGCCGGTTCAGTAAAAAGCAGTGTCCTCAATGAAGCACTTGAAGAG
>CALGHA010000141.1 GCA_937915835.1 uncultured Fretibacterium sp.
ACGGCAAAATCAATCGGGAAATTGGCCGGAGTTGACGACGTAATCGCTGGAGTTCTTCCGGACGGTAAAGAGAGCGTAATTCGTGAGCTTCAGGCTAATGGCAAAGTTGCGATGGTTGGCGACGGAATTAATGATGCTCCTGCTTTGACACGTGCGGATATTGGGGTTGCGATTGGTGCGGGAACTGATATAGCGATTGATGCGGCTGACGTTGTCTTGATGAAGAGTTCATTGCTTGATGTTCCTGCGGCTGTGAGATTGAGCCGAGCGACACTCAGGAATATTCATCAAAATTTATTCTGGGCGTTTATCTATAACGTAATCGGAATTCCTTTAGCGGCGGGATTATGGGGCCTGAAACTCGATCCAATGTTCGGAGCTGCTGCAATGAGTTTATCGAGCTTTTGCGTTGTAACGAATGCTTTGAGATTGAACCTGTTTAATATTTTCGGAAGCAAGAGGCAATAAAATAGAACATGTTATATTTTGCTGATGATTTTGCTTCGAGACTTACGGAGGAGAAAAAATGAAACGAGTAATAATTTTTGCGATGATATTCATACTAGCTTCGAGTGCTTATGCTGAAATTCAGGAGTTCAAGTATTTTTCGGTTGATGTTCCTGACGATTGGACGGCTGAAGAGGAAAATGATGAAGTCAGAATTACGGCCGATGACAAGACGGGAGAATTGAGGATAATTGCGGCCGAACCTGAGGAGAAAACTATTGCTGAGCTTGCTTCAAACTTTTTGGCTGAACTTGGAGGCTCTGAACTTGTGAGCGACGACGAGGGAACTTACACTTTCGAGTTTTCTGACGGTGAAGGCCAGGCTACAATTACGGGCGATGAAAATTTTTACATGGTCATAATGGCTTCCGGCTTTGAGAAGAACGGTGATACGCTCGGGGAAATTTTGAACTCGCTGGAAATGAAATAATCTATGATAAAATATGTAAATTCAATCACAAAAAATTCATCAAAAAAAGGGGTAGACAAAATCACATGATGGTTATAACCTTGTTATCGGTTATCGGTTATCGGTTATCGGTTATCGGTTATCGGGAGTAGTCTGACCTCTGATAATACGCGTATAGAATTTTACCGCTCTGTTGGAAAAAATTTTTCTGACGGGGCGTTTTTTTGTGCGCGGAAATTTCAGGAGGCAGATTAATGCGTTACGAAGAGTTTGAACGTGAGCGACTTGACCCGATTTATGAGATTATAGAGCCGTATTCAGAGATGAAGAAGAATGAACGTTATTTTTTGAACGGGATTATCCGAGCATTGAAGCCGAAGAAAATTCTTGAAGTCGGAGTGTCAGCAGGAGGCGGAACCTCGATAATCTTAAACGCAATTTCTGATATAGACGGGGCAAAATTATATTCGATTGATTACTCACAGACGGCATTCTTTTTTCCGGATAAACCTTCAGGATTTCTTGTTGAGGAAAAGTTCCCGCAGTTTATGGATAAATGGCAGATTTTCAGAGGAGGCGACGCTTCACGACATATTGAGAAGGTTGGAGGAGATATTGATTTATTTATGCTCGACACGGCACATACTCATCCTTGGGAGACAATGAATTTTCTCTGTGTCCTGCCGTTCTTAAAGCGCAATTTTTCGTGGACAGTGTTGCATGATATTACGCTTTATACGGATCCAAACGGGAGATTATCAACGAACGCATGTAGATATTTATTTGGTCATGTTGTCTCAGAGGAAAAAATTACTCCTGCTCCTGATAATGAGGCAATAGGTTTCTCGAATATTAGAGCTTTCAAAGTTTCAGATTGCACGTTTGATCATGTCAATAATTTACTTGAGAGCCTGTTAATCCCTTGGGACAGAACAGTTGGGAAAAATGACAGGGAAGACATCAGGAAAATCATAGAGAAGTATTACTCGCCTGAGCAGTATGAATTTTTCGTAAAGGCTCTGAAGTTTCAGGATTATCTAGCAGAACATCCTGCATCGTTCAAGAACGTCATAAAGACTGTGATGAAACACGGAACGCCGGGAATGTTCAACTTTTTACGGAAGATAAAGCATTCAGTGAGCCGCAATCGAGCCACTAAAATGGAAGTATAAGGGTAAAGAAAACCTCCCGCCTTAAAAACGGGAGGCCAATTTTTTTTATTTCTCGAAAGTCTGACGGCCCATGAATAATATCGTTCCCGTATAGTTATCCATTATGAAATAAATAAACGGGTGATCCGCATGAAACTCTGCAAGTTTCGGTCGTGTCGGCATAGCTGTAGCCTTAAGCATAGTAATCGCCGTAGCCGCAGCCGCTTCGGTTTTCTCCTCGTCAACGTCAATAAACGTCTGATGAATTATCGCGTCAATCTTGAGTTTCTCGTCGTCGGTAATTCCCGAGAAATTCGCAAAATCCGTGAATGCTAATTTCACTCCAAGCGCGTTAAACAAATTCTTAAGCTCATAACGTTTCTCGGTCTTGAACTTCGGAAGCCATAAGTCAACTTCGTATCTATCAAGTGAAGAAATCCAATGCTTGAGAATTTCAGCGTCAAGGACTTCAAGCAGCTTTTCATTCTCTTTCGGAGGAAGTACAGCAATCATAGACATTCTGTCTTGTTCATAAGGAAGCCGGATAATTTTCACACCGTCGAACTCAGCAAAGGCAAAATTATCATGCTTCTTCATCATCGGGACTTTCACGACTTTATCACCGTCATAAAAATCTTCGGAAGTCGTACGCTCCTTGTTGAAAGTTTTTTCCCAGCGAGCGTTGAAGTATACCGCGTTCGTCAAAATCATCTGAGTCTCAGGATTAAGATTTTGCAGCAAGTTATTAATCCTGTTGTTAGTCTTTGAGCTTACCCAGTCGTTAATTTTCACGCGCGATATTTCCGTCGCATTCTCAAAGTCGAGTTCCTCAGGTTCACTGTGGTAATAAAGATAAAGCGTGCTCTGAAAGTCTTTATTCAGCGTCAACCCGTTACGAAGCCACACACGATTTGCCGAAGAAATTTGCCCGCTCTTGTCAATATCCCGAACGAACGCGCCTAAATTTTCGTGCAATTCCTGGTTGAAGCCTAAAACTTTCTCAATTTCAGCCGCTGTATCTCCCGAAGCTCCTTTGTAGGCCATTCCGAACGCCGTAATTATGCTGAATGGTGAGAAAAAGAACGTGCCTTCGGACTGCGATAAAATTTTTCCGGCATTTAGAGCAAAATTGTTGATAATCTCAGCAGGAGCTGCCGCAAAAGCCGTCCCTGTCAATGAGAAAATTAACGCTGACACAAAAACTATTCTTGCAAATTTCATCATAATTCATAACACCTCCTGCAATAAATTATCGTCGTTGAACATGAAATTTTTATGACTAGATTACGCTCTTGAACGCCGCCTCTGCTCCGTCCTCACGAATTTTGTGTAAATCCTCGTCAACTTTCTGCTCAAGTCCCGTAATCGTCGTTAAGTCCATTCCCCAGAAGTCTTTGTTGCATAATACATCATGAACGAGGCTTTCAATTCCGTAATCTTTTCTCGCGTAATAAAATTCAAGCACAGCTCTATCATCATTGACGGTGTAAGTATTTTTCTCACGTTTGCAGACGAGGCCTTTATCGTTGAGCTCCTGAATGTTGCTCGAGTAAAACGCGATGTAAGCGGCTAAGCTCATTGTTAAACACGGAGGCAGAGCCTTTTTCTCCTCGAAATACTCAAGGAAGCTCGGCATGTTACGGGCTCGCCATTTTGATGTTGAGTTAAGGGAAATGCTCATTAACTCATGATTGACGAACGGATTATTAAATCTGTCCTGGACGGCTTCGGCGAAATCGTTCAAGTCTTTCTTGTCGAGCGGCAATGTCGGGATAATTTCATCATAAAGCATCTTGTTCATGAAATTCCTTATCGTGTCGTTGTGCATGCAGTCCCTCACGATGTCAAATCCCGCAAGATACGCTCCAGGAACAAAGCCCGTGTGTGCTCCGTTGAGAATGCGGACTTTACGTTTCTTGTAAGGTGTTACGTCAGGGACGACATGAACAGGAAGATTTGAGCGCTTAAACGGTAATTTTGCTTCGAGTTCCGCCGGGCCTTCGATTACCCAGACACCGAAGACTTCACCGACATCGAGCAAGTTATCTTCGTAGCCGTTAATCTTGTTGAGTTCGGCCAATTCCTGAGGATCCCTAATTCTTCCCGGAACAATTCTATCTACCAATGTTGAGCAGAAAATGTTTTTCTCGTTTACCCATGCTTTGAACTCGTCGCTTAATTTCCATTGAGCAATGTATTTATTGACGCATGAGAGTAATTCTTTTCCGTTGTTGTCGATTAACTCACAGCTCAGAACTGCGAGGCCGTCAAGTCCAGCTTTGAAGCGTTCGTAGAGTACTCGTGTCAATTTTGCCGGGAAACTCGAAGGCGGAACGTCATCAAGATTACATGCCGGGTCATAAACAATTCCTGCTTCGGTCGTGTTGCTGACGATGAACTCAAGCTCCGGGCTTCTTGCAAGCTCCAAAACTTTTTCCCAGCCGCCGTCGTCATAAGGATTAATTCCGCGTGAACATGAGGAGATTACACGCTTCATGTCAACTTTCTGGCCTTTCTCCGAACCGCGAAGATAGAGCGTGTAAAGTCCTTCCTGCTTGTTGATTAATTCCGTCAAGCCTGAAGCTATCGGCTGAACGAGAACAACTTTTCCGTTGAAGCCGGCCTTCTCATTAGCGACATCAAAGAAGTAATCAACGAAAGCGCGTAAAAAATTTCCCTCGCCGAACTGCATAACTTTTTCCGGAGCCTCACGGAGAATAAATCCCTTATAACCTGACTGAGAAAGCACATCATAATTCAAGAGTGCCATGATAAATAATTTCTCCCTTCTAAAATTTTGATGGATGAATGAATTATATCAATATATGCTTGAAGTGTTGATAATGATTGTTACGTGTTGTAAGCAAAAAATAAAGCCCAGAAGCATTAAGCTCCTGAGCCGAAAACTTAAAGCCCGTATAGCAATCCAACCAGCCATGTCGTAACAGGCGGGCAATAAGTTACAAGAAGAAGCACGACGAGATTACAAATCAGGAAGGGCATTACGGCTCTCGTCGCGCGTGAAAGAGAAATTTTTGCGATTGACGATGTTATGAACAAGCATACGCCAACCGGTGGAGTTGTTAAGCCGATCACGAGATTTAGCACGCACATAACTCCGAACTGAATGGGATTAACACCGAGCGGAGTTACGACCTGAAGCAAGACGGGGAATAAAATCGTTAATGCTGCAATAGTCTCCATGAAACAGCCTACGAATAACAAGAAAATATTTATGATTAACAGGATGATATATTTATTTTGAGTTGCTGACAAAATCGCATTGGCTATCATCGTCGGAATTTGCTCTTTCGTGAGGACGTAAGCGAACACGTTAGCGAACCCAACCAGAACCATTATGCTGGCGGCTCCAACCATAGAATCACGGATTACGGCTAAAGCTGAAGTTATCGTGAGTTCCCTGTAAATGAAAAATCCGACGAATAACGCGTAAACGACGGCTATAACGCTTGCTTCAGTCGGTGTAACAATTCCCGTCAAAATTCCAGCGAGGATTATTACCATCATCAATAACGCCCAGAATGCCTCACGTCCTGATGAAATTATCTCTCTAAACGTCGCGCGCCGCTCATTCTTTGGATAATTACGCTTCACTGAGATTACATAAGCTACAAGCATCATTCCTAAGCCCATTAAGATACCGGGAATTATGCCAGCAACAAACATCTTCGAGACGCTTATACCCGTCAAAGTTCCGGCCATAATCATTGGCACGCTCGGCGGGATAATCGGGCCAATGCATGAACTCGCCGCCGTAACAGCAACTGAGTAATCAGCATCGTAACCGTCTTTAACCATCGCGGGGATTAATATTCCTCCAAGTGAAGCCGCATCAGCCGCCGCAGTCCCGGAAACTCCCGCAAAAATCATTGACGCTCCGATGTTAGCAAGCCCCAAGCCTCCGCGAATATGGCCAATCGCTTTATTGCAGAACTGGACAATTTGATACGTAATTCCGCCGGTGTTCATCAAGTTCCCTGCAAGCATGAAGCCGGGAATACATAACAATGTGAAGCCGTCTAATCCCGAAAAAAATCTCTGAGCAAAAGTTACAAGCGGCATATTCTCAAGAAAAAAGTAAAGCAGGCTCGATATTCCCAAGCAGTAAGCTACAGGAATTCCAACGAACAGGAAAATTAGAAAGCTGATGAATAACACTGCTACACTCATTCTGCGGCCTCCTTTGAGTATAAATTCTTGTAGTCAACGCCAGCAATCATGAAAATTATATTTATCGCGTAAGACACAGCTTGAAGTATCGCGAACAACAAGACCGAGAAATTTATATACTGCATGGGAATTTGCATCGCCGTTGATACCATTCTAAAACGCAAAAATACGAACTTGGGAATTGAGTATGTTGCAAGATAGACATCAAAGATTATCATCACAGCACAGCAGGTAATCTCATAAAAAGTTTTTCGTGCTCCGGTTAATTTTGACGTGAAAATATCTACTCGAGCGTATTCGTCTTTCAGGACAACAAGTGATGCTCCAACTGCTACGGAGTAAATGAATAAGTAACGCGCGGCTTCTTCTGTCCATGAAGGCACAACAGGTAAAAATGTTCGGCTGAAGACCTGAATAACAACAGCGAGAATATAGCCTATCATTCCGATTACGGCGATTGTTGACAACAGAAAGTAATAAACTTTTGCGAGTAATTTCATCGTCATCACCTTTACATTGCATAGCCGAACACTGCTGGAAGCCATAAACTTATGGACGGAATAAATGTCAGCAATAATAACGTGATTAGCATACACAGATAAAACGGGAGAGTTGCTTTCACGACTTTTTCCATCGGCAATTTCGCGACCGCTGAACCTATGAACAAGACAGCTCCGACGGGAGGAGTTAAGAGGCCAATTCCGCAATTGAGAATTACCATTACGCCGAACTGAATAGGATTAATCCCGATTGATTGCGCAACTGGAAGCAAAATAGGCGTTGCGATTAAAATTATCGGGGCCATGTCCATGATACAGCCTAAGAGTAAAAGTATTGCGTTGATTAATAGCGCGACAACTATGGGATTACTTGATACGCTCGTGATTAATGCTGCTGCTTTTGCCGGAACATGAAGGATTGTTAAGCAATAACCAAACGCCGCCGATGTCGCAATCAGAATTAACACGATCGCTAAGGTTTCAACGCAAGTATCAAGAGCCTTCCAGACTCCGCGCCAGGTCAAGCCCTTGTAGACAAAAACCGAGACGATAAGGGAATAAATTACCGCGATTGCCGCCGACTCCGTAGCTGTGAATACTCCGCCGACAACTCCAACAACGACGATTAAAACCGCCGCGAGTGCCCAAAATGAAGTCGCTAATTGCTGGAGAAAATATGACATGCTGAAGGGCTTACCTTTGGGATAATTTCTCTTCACTGAGATAATATACGAGCCAATCATTAACGACACGGCCAATAAAGCACCGGGAATATATCCTGCCATGAATAAAGCTCCTACGGAAATTCCGCTAGCTGTAGTCGCGTAAATGACCATATTATGACTTGGCGGGACTAATAAGCCTTCACACGATGAAGTTATAGTTACAGCCGTCGAAAAATCTGCGTCGTAACCTTGATCCACCATCATGGGGATTAAGATTGAGCCGAGTGAAGCCGTATCAGCAGAAGCCGAGCCGGAAATTCCGCCGAAGAAATAAGACGCGACGATATTAACCATTGCTAAGCCGCCTCTCATCCATCCGACAAGCGAATTAGCCAGCGCAATTAGCTTATCCGAAATTCCTCCGGATCCCATTAATACGCCCATTGTGATAAAAAACGGAACGGCCATCAACGAGAACGACCAGATACCTTTTACCATTTGTTGAGGAAGAGTAACGAGAGCTTGACCCTGTGAAAGAAGGCAAAATACCGTCGATAACCCCACAGCATAAGCAATCGGAAATCGCAATAATATCATCGCAAAGAAACTTCCAAGCAAAATTAACGTCGAAATATCTTCAGGGCTCATAATTACTCATCCTCTTTCGTGAATAAATCCTCAAGTCTTAAGAATACCTGCTCAAGCTCAAAGATAATCATGCTTCCTCCAGCTACAGGAATAGGCAAATACATCCAGAAGCGGCTTAAACTCGGCAGACTTTCATATTTCCCGAAACGAGCAAGAGGAGACTGACAAACTTTAATTCCATAGACGAGCATAATTATTCCCAGAGCAAGAACGGCCAAATCTGAGACCAAATCAAGAAATTTTACAAGTTTCTTCGGCATGTAATCATCAAACGCTGTCATACGAATATGCGCGCGCTTACGAATTGCCAATGTCGCCGACAACACAGCCATATAGACCATTAACGTCAAAACTATCTGTTCACTCCACGCAGGATCAGGAATAAACGAGACATAACGCCCCGTAACTGACATCGTCGTAATCGCGACATCAGCAACAAGGAGCAATTTACATACAACCATGAGAATTTTATCCGTCCAGTCATAAACCGGGCGAAGAATAGCCTTAATTTTAGGCATGACAAATCTTCACTCCTTAACATAAATTTTTAAAACGGGAGGGAGTGAAATTTTCTATTTGCGCTGTTGAATGTCTTGATGAATTTCTGTGAGACGGGCTTTATTAGCTTCGGAAGCTGATTTGCCAGTTGATGAAGAAAAGGTATTTTTGCTCGTAATTTCGTCGGTGAAAATTATCGTTCGTGTACGCTGAATTTTTATGTGCTCAAGTATTCTTGTTACGTCTGATTTTGAGAATACTGCGGTGAAATTCCTTGACTGCCCGGCTGTATCTATAGTGCTTCGGTTATGTTCGTCATTCGTGAAGGGCTGTGAATAATTAATATTGGCCGGTGCTGACACAAGAAATTTCTGACTGCTCAAATTCTCCGGAGAAGCGGAGACTGCGGACGAAACGAGCAATAAAATTACAGCAAGGGAAAATGTAAACGCAAAAATTTTCCTGTTCAAGTCATTCCCTCCTTTCTTATCTGGATAATGAGTGAAATATAACAGTTTGTTGAAATCCGCGCAAGGGAAAAATTATCGGCAAAAAAAATTCCCTCACCCGAAAATTTACAGGCAAGGGAAAATGTTTACCAAGAAATTATTACATAGCTGCCGCCGCAATTCCTAAGATTACAGCGAGGAAGCCTAATAATGTCTGTCGTCTATAAGCCGTGAGAAGTCCGAGAACTATAGCCAAGCTCGCGAAGACCTGACGATATGCGAAGAATGCTGTCATTCCCATTGCTACGGCGATAACTCCGAGAATAATATACTGAACTTTAGCAACAAGAACTTTCTGTACAGGTGATAAAATTCTGTCGCTCGGTGTTCCGAATTTCTCATCATAATCGCTGACAATCCGCTTCAGTGATACCGACAAAATCAGAAGTCCGATTAAGTTGGGAAGTGCCATAAGTCCGTTAAGAGTATCTGAAATGTCCCAAATGTTATTAAGGAATTGATTTCCCTCTGCTCCGATGAATTGGCCGCCTGCCGCTCCGATTACGATCATTGCGATCCACAAAATTTTCATGATTGGCTTGCACCAAACGCCGAATAAGTAAGTTACTGCCGTCTCAGCATACCAGTACCAGCCTAAAATTGTCGTGAAAGCGAAGAGTAATAATCCAACTGAGAGAACATATTTTCCCGGTGCTCCTAATGCGTTCTCGAATGCCTGAAGAGTAAGCTGTGCTCCTGTAAGTTCCGGTGAGCTTGTGAGAGTTCCAGTTACCATTACGACAAGAGCCGTCATCGTGCAGATTACGATTGTGTCCATGAAGACCTCGAAAATTCCGTAAAATCCCTGCTGAACAGGATGCTCAACGCTCGCCGTCGCATGAACCATAGGCGCAGAACCCATACCGGCTTCGTTGGAGAAAACGCCTCTTGCAATTCCTCTCTGCACTGCCTCTTTAACTCCCCAGCCCGCTAATGCTCCGGGTAATGTCTCTAATGGATTATTGAACGCAAGGTGTACAGCACGTGAAACCGTCTCAGGTATCATTGAAGCGTTTGTAATAAGCACGAATGCTGAGCCGCCAATATAGAAAATTGCCATGAACGGAACTATGTAAGTCGTAACGGTTGATAAACTCTTAAGTCCGCCGATGATTACGAGAGCTACGAGGATTGCCATGACTATGCCGCTGTAAAGGTGATTAACTCCCCAGCCCATTGACATAGCTTCTGCCGCTGAGTTAGCCTGAGTTGCCGCACCAATTCCGAACGATGCCAAGAACGCGAATAACGCGAACAGAATAGCTAATAACTTTCCGACGAATGCGCCAAGTCCTGAGCCGAGAACTTCTCCAGCACCCTTCTCAAGAATATACATCGTGCCTCCGCGCCAATCTCCGTCAGCGTCTTTCTGGCGATAATGAACGGCTAACGTAACTTCTGCAAACTTTGTGCACATACCGAAGACTGCCGAGATTAACATCCAGACTAAAGCACCAGGCCCGCCCAAATGCAAAGCTGTAGCAACACCCGCGACGTTACCAGTTCCGACAGTTGCCGCCATAGCTGTAGCCATTGCCGCAAATGATGTGATTGACTTGTCAGCATCACTCTTTTTCCTGAAGCTGAAGACTTCGGACATCGCGTCAAAGAAATATCTGAACTGAGGAATTCCCAGTAAAAGAGTTAAATATACTCCTGTTCCTACTAGTAAGATTAAAACGGGAGCTCCCCAGACAAAACTGTTGACGATCCCGTTGTAATACATGATTGTGTCCATAATGCCATTCATAATGGAAAATTACACACTCCTACACGAATTAAATCGTGAAAATTTTCTTGCTATTATACAGAATTTCATGTTTTACGCAAATTTACGGCAAATTACACGCTGAAGCGAAGGATTAACGCTTAAACCAGAAGCCTAACACACAAAGCAGGATTGACACGCTGAAACCTGTAAATAACGGCTCAACAGGAATTTTCATTAATGCTCCGATTATTGCGACCGTCGGCGAAAGAATTATCGAGGCAAGAATAAATCTCGGCGAAATTTTCCCTCTGAACCATAACGCGCAAGTCAACGGCATGAACACGACTGAAGCCCTCAGTGTCATTGAGAGAAATCCCAAATCGTTAATTGCTTGGACAGGAATAATATTAGCGATTGTTACGGCGATTATGAGCGTGATTATTATCGTGAGACGTGAGAAGAATAACTTGTGAGACTTAACCGGCAAAATATCCTCAACGGCGATTGCTGAAACTCCGAGCAAAAGTCCTGAACTGCCGCTTACAGTCGTAATTAAGAGAGTTCCGAGCATTATTCCGGCGAAAATTGGCGAGACATGATTAATTATGAACGCGGGGAAAACTTGAATTGTGCTTGCGATTACCGGCAAATTGGGAACTTCAAGACCGAGTGAGATTAAAGCGTTGACTTCGGACTGAGTGAGGTAATTTGCCCGCATGAATAACCCGATGAATATTCCAGCAATCCCAATCGGAGGCACAAGCAAAGCTCCCCAAATCATTGCGGATTTAGCTTCCTTATCACCTTTGGAACTCAGAATATATTGCATGTAACTCTGAGTTGAGAGAATACCCAGAATTAACGAGACACATGAGCCTAAATCCTTATAAACTCCTCGTGCTGTCAAGTTCAAATAACGATTGATGAAGTCCTCGTGTGAAAGAATTTTGCTGAGCCGGCCAATTTCAGAGTTAAGCAGGAAATTTTCAGCCGACGAAAAAGTTTCAACAATTCCTCCTGACTTCGCAATCACCAGGATTAAGCACGCTATACACGAGACATAAAGCAAAGTCGTCTTGACAATTCCGCCCATTCCTGCCGCCCAAGTTCCGCCCATGACAATATACAGGCACATTAATATCACGGTCAAAATCGAAGCCGTAAAGGGATTAATCGACGGGTATAAAACTGGAATAAATCCGACGCAAGCTATTACCTGAGCCAAAATACTAACGAAAGTTCCAGTCGTGCACAAAATTGCTCCGGCTTTTTCCGTCAATGCTCCGTAATTTTTCGAGATAATCTGAAACTGTGTAGTGCATCCTGATTTTCTCAAGGGCAGCGCGTAAAATAATCCCAGAAATAAACAGCCTAACCCCGAACCAACCGTGAACCACCATGCTGAAATCCCGAAGTTGAAAGCTAACTGAGCAGTTCCGAGCGTACATTGTGAGCCTAAAATTGTCCCGATTAATGCTCCTGTTGTTAAGGCCGTCGAAGCACGACCACCGCCGGTGAGAAAATCTGAGCTTCCTTGAACTTTTCGTCCCGCTAAAATTCCGGCTGAAGCTATGAGTATGATTACGAAAATTATTCCTGCTTCTATCATGATAAATTTATCTCCTGACAAAAAAATTGAGGCCGTATTAACAGCCCCAATTGTATATTATTCTCCGCAAAAATTACTCGTCAGCTTTGCACTTAACGTTATAATTCCAGGTATTTTGGTCATAAGGCATTCCCGACGCTACGATTGAGAGAATATGATTGCCCCTGTTCATGTTCTCGGCTTCAGTTTTAGGTCTGTAAGCATACTGATAATCCGGCTTATCCGTGAGAGGAATTGCCGCTCTGAATGAATACTTGCCTTCTCCTTCTGCTTTAATCTCGGCATCGTAAGGAGTAATCACAGGTGCTTTGTTCCCTTCCTGAAGAGTTCCGCGATCAAGATAAAGTTTCACAGTTCCTTTACCGTCAGCAAATGCCGCGTCCTTCGTAGTAATTACTCCCATAACAACGGCATCTTTTGTCTTGTCGAACTCGTCAGGCATTGTGAGCTTTTCACCCTCAGCAAGATTATATTCTGAACCTTCGGCAAAAAGTTTCACGTCAGCAATATTAATCTCTTCAGTGTTGTAAGTCACAAGTTCCGCAGGAGTATCAACGAGGCTGATTTTTACGTTCTCGAGTGTGAAATTCTTGACGTTCTCAAGGTTAATCGCGTTCTGAACTCCGTAAACCGTAACATCTTTTACATGAATATCCGTCATCGGCGCGCGTTCGTATGCCTTCCACTCGATTGCGTTTTTCGCGTTGACTGAGCTTGTCGGACTTCCGGCCGTAATATTCGACATGAAAACGTTTCTTAATTGCGGAGTATATGGCCCTAAATCTCCTTCTTTGTCCTGAGCTGAGCCGAGAGTGTATTGCGTCTCACCGAACATTAAAGCATTCGAGCATTTTGCTACGGTGTTATCCCTGAAGTAAATATTTTCGATTAAGCCGCCCCTGTATGAATTAGTCTTGAAACGTAAAACCTGCTGTAAATTCTCGCTGTCAAAATGGTTATCATGCGCGAAAACGTCATGAATTCCGCCCGTGCATTCCGAGCCGCAAGTAACTCCGCCGTGTCCGTCAGCAAATACACAATTCCTGATGATGATATAGCCGCAAGATTCTCCGCCGATTTTGCCGCGATTATAACCGTCTCTGTTCTTGCCGGATTTAATAGCTATGCAGTCGTCGCCGGTGCTGAATGAGCAGTTTTCGATTACGACAAAGTTTGTTGACTCAGGGTTTACGCCGTCATTGTTGCTTCCGTGTGAATCAATTACCAGACCGCGAACGAGAACATTTTTGCAGCGTAACGGGTGAACTTCCCACATCGGAGAATTGATAATCTTCACGCCCTCAAGCAAAACATTTTCGCAAGCATAAGGCTCAATCGTGCAAGGTCTTAACAGTGAACGTAACGGCGTAATATCTTCAGGAGTTTCGACATATTCTACTTCTTCGATATTATCCCAGTTGATTAACATTGTCGGGATTTTCTCAGGAAGAGGAGTTGTGCCGTCAGTTAAAAGCCTCAACGTTACGGGAACAGCTTTATCGCTCCATTGTTTAACGAGAACATCAACAACTTCCGCTTGATTAGGAAATCCGAAACTTCCTCGCTTCCAAGCCTGCCAGTTGTAAGGGTCAGCCTGAGGGTTAAGAGTGCCTTTTCCGGTTAATGCGATATTCTTAGCGTGGAAAGCATAAATCGGTGAAGCGTAATTGTAAGTGTCGTTGCCCTCAAAACTCGTCAATACCATCGGATAATATTTATTCGAGATGTTACGGACAAATCTTAACTCCGTGCCTTCTTCGAGATAAAGATTAACGTTGCTCTTCAGCTGAATTGCTCCGGTGTAATAAATTGTGGTTCCCTCTTTTTCCGTCGCTGGAACTACAACCCTTCCTCCTCCGGCTTTGTTAGCGTCGTCAATTGCTGCCTGGATTGCCGGCGTGTAATCCTTCACCGTCTGAGTTTGCTTGAGTGCTCCGTCCTGGCCGTCAGAAACGTAAAACTCTTCTTCCATGTCGACAACCAGAGCCGAATACTTTTCATCGGTAATCTTGAAGTCAACATCAGGAAAACTCGGAACATTGGCCTTGACAGTCTCATCAATGAGCTTGTAAGTCTCATCATTCCAGAAATCCCCCGAAGCAAAAGCCGACGAAGCTAAAGCGAAAATTACGAGAAAAGCGCACAAAAATTTTCTCTTCATGAATAAATCCCTCCTGAAATTTTTTTATTATGGAATGAGCGAATTATATATTAAAAGTGTTAACGAAAACATGAGAGATTACACAGAAAATTTTCGCTATCATTAATTTTTCAGGCTATGAATTGGTGCCGGAATTCTTCCTCCTCGTGCAATAAACTTCTCGCTTCCTGCGCTGTTCACTCTCATAACCGGAGCACTTCCCAGCAATCCTCCGAACTCGACATTATCACCGACACTTTTACCTGGAGCCGGAATAATTCGCACGGCTGTAGTCTTAGAGTTGATTACGCCTATTGCCGCCTCGTCAGCGATTATTGCAGAGATTGTTGATGCGCTTGTGTCTCCTGGAACAGCTATCATGTCAAGTCCAACCGAACATACACACGTCATAGCTTCGAGCTTCTCAATGTTCAACGCTCCGGATTTCACTGCCGCAATCATGCCTTCGTCTTCGCTCACCGGGATAAACGCTCCGGATAATCCGCCGACATGTCCAGAAGCCATTACGCCGCCCTTTTTCACAGCATCGTTGAGCAAAGCTAAAGCCGCAGTTGTCCCGTGAGTTCCGCAAATTTCAAGCCCCATTTCCTCAAGAATACGCGCGACGCTGTCACCTTGTGCCGGAGTTGGAGCTAATGACAAATCGACGACACCGAACGGAATATTTAATCTTTCAGAGGCCGCATTAGCAACGAGTTGACCCATTCGTGTAATTCTGAAGGCTGTACGTTTCACAGTCTCAGCAACAACATCAAAGCTCTCACCTTTTACATCTTGAAGCGCTCGCCAGACAACGCCAGGCCCGGAAACTCCAACGTTGATTACGCATTCAGGCTCTCCGGCTCCGTGAAATGCTCCAGCCATAAAAGGGTTATCTTCTACGGCGTTCGCGAAGATTACGAGTTTTGCACAGCCTAAGCCGTCCTGTTCAGCCGTAAGTTCTGCGGTTTGCTTGATGACTTCTCCCATTAATTTAACCGCGTCCATGTTGATACCGGCTTTTGTTGTCGCAACGTTGACGCTTGAGCAGACTAATTCAGTTTCAGCTAAAGTCTCAGGGATTGAAGCGATTAATTTTTTGTCGGAAGTCGTGAAGCCCTTATGAACTAGAGCCGAGAAGCCCCCGATGAAATTAACTCCGCAAGTTTTCGCCGCATTGTTCATAGCCCGGCCAATTTGCACATAATCTTCACTCTCACACGCCGCCGCAACCAGAGCAATCGGAGTTACAGAAATTCTCTTATTAATGATAGGAATTCCGTATTCACGTTCAATCTGTTCGCCAGTCTCGACGAGTTTATCGGCTTTCGTGCAAATCTTATCGTAAATTTTTCTCGCGCACGTCTTAACGTCCGAACTCGCGCAGTCGTAAAGTGAAATCCCAAGCGTGATTGTCCTGATGTCTAAATGCTGATGGTCTATCATGTTGACCGTCTGCATAATATCCGAAATGTTTAGCATGATTTATACCCTATGCATAGCGTCAAAAATATCTGCCCGCTGAATATGAATGTTGAGCTGTTCATTTTCTCCGCGCTGAATTAAGGCCGAACGGATTTCGTCAAAACTGTGTGAAGAAGTCGAAGTGTCAACGAGTAAAGTCATCGTGAAAATTCCTTCCATAACTGTCTGGCTTATGTCGAGAATGTTTACGCCCATATTAGCAAGAAGTGAACAGACATTAGCGATAATTCCTACTCGGTCTGAAGC
>CALGHA010000142.1 GCA_937915835.1 uncultured Fretibacterium sp.
ATAGATCATGGCAAGACTACATTAATTGACAGCATATTTCGAGCCGCACAAACTTTCGCCGCACATACCCAAGTTGCCGAGCGTGTAATGGACAATAATCCGCTTGAACGTGAACGAGGAATTACAATCAGGAGCAAGCCTTGTACGGTTGAATGGAAAGGATATTTGATTAACATTATCGACACTCCCGGCCACGCTGATTTTTCCGGAGAAGTCGAGCGAATTTTATCGACCGTTGACAGCGTAATCCTCATCGTCGACGCTAACGAGGGACCAATGCCGCAAACACGATACGTTTTACAGCATGCCTTATCAATCGGAATGAAGCCGTTAGTTTTCATCAATAAAGTTGACCGTGAAGGAGCAGACCCAACCCGAGCGCTTAACCAGACATTTGATTTATTCTTTGAGCTTGGAGCTACTGACGAGCAAGCGGATTTTCCGGTTTTGTACGGTTCGGGCTTAAACGGTTGGGCGGTAAAAGATTTGAGCGATCCCAGACGCGACAATATGGATGATTTGTTCCAAGCAATTATTGATTACGTTCCAGCGCCTGACGTTGACCCGTCTAAACCGTTCTTAATGCAGGTTAGCACGTTAGCATGGAATGAATACGTCGGAAGAATAGGTTGCGGAAAAATTTTACAAGGAAGCATCAAGAAGTCCGGCCAATTCACGCGAGTATCAACAAAATGGAACTCGACGGACCACACCGGCGACAACTGGGAGATTACGGGCAAGGAGAACGCGAAAGTTGCTCAGTTATGGGTAACACGAGGGCTTGAACGCGTTGAAGTTGATGAAGTCTCGGCAGGAGATATTGTGTGGCTTACAGGACCGAGCGAAATTGATATTGGCGACACTTTCTGCGCTGAAGAAATTTCGGATAATCCTTTGAAGCCTCTTGCGATTGAGGAGCCGACAGTGTCAATGTTTTTCCTCGTAAATTCCGGGCCGTTCGCTGGACGAGAAGGTCAAGCCGTAACACTTCGACAGCTCAAAGCGCGTTTACAACGAGAAATGCACGTTAATGTTTCGCTCCGAATGGAAGACTTAGGAAGACCAGACGGCGTAAAAGTTTCAGGACGAGGCGAGCTTCAGCTTGGAATTTTAATCGAGGAGATGAGACGTGAGGGAATGGAATTTTGCGTGTCAAAGCCAGAAGTCATAATCGAATACATCAACGGCGTGAAGTGTGAGCCTTATGAACTCGTTACTATTGATGTGCCGGAAGAATATCAAGGTATCGTGTTCGAGAAGATGACCAAGCGCAAGGGAAAAATTATGAACATTGACAACCCTGACAGAGGATTATTGCGAATTGAGATTGAAATTCCAACAAGAGGCTTAATAGGCTATCGAGGCGAATTTTTGACGGACACTCGCGGGCTCGGGATTATGTCAAACTGTTTCAGCGGCTATAAAGAATGGGCAGGAGATTTAATCACCCGTAATCGCGGCTCACTCGTCAGTGTCGACACAGGCGAAGCAACAGCATATCAGCTTGAGAACTTGCAAAGTCGCGGCGTATTGTTCATTTCACCACTTGAGCAGGTCTACAACGGAATGATAATCGGTGAAAACTCCAGGCCCGGCGATATTCCCTGCAATCCTACAAAGAAGAAACAGCAGACAAATCATCGTTCAGCCACGAAGGAATTAACGACGAAACTTGACGTGCCACGAAGAATGCCGCTCGAAAAAGCTATGGAATGGATCGAAACAGATGAACTCGTTGAAGTTACTCCGCAATCCGTGAGACTTCGCAAAGCAATTCTCGACGAGATGGAACGCCGCAAAGCTCAGAGAAGACAGCCTCAAGAGGAAACGAAATCATGAGACGTAAAATTTTCTTGTTGGCTCTCGTAATTTGTCTTGCATTCTCAAACTCGGCCAATTCAGCACAGACCCGGCCGCCATTTTTCGTAATCGAAGCAAATTTTCAGGATGCCCGCGAATTTCACGAGGGATTAGCCGCCGTAAAGTCAAATGACAGATGGGGCTATATTGATTATCTCGGAAGAATTGCGATCCCGTTTGTTCATCGAGTTCCAGAGGCCGGAGATTTCTCAGACGGATTTGCTTTTGTCGGAGATCATTACATTGACAATGAGGGAAATTTTGCCTTTGTAAGAATTGACGAGGACACTGACGAACGAATAGAGAAATATTTTACTAACGGCCTGCCATTCTCACAGGGATTAGCGGCAGTCCAATCTGGAGCACAATGGGGCTACATCGACTTGATGGGAAATTACGTAATTGCGCCATCATTTGAGCGTGTCGGTTCATTCACTGAGAATTTAGCTCCTGCACGACGAAAAGGCCTCTGGGGATTTATCGACATGCGGGGAAATTTTGTGATTGAGCCGAGATTTTTACGCGCAAAAAATTTCTCTGAGGGATTAGCCGCCGTGAACTACAAAGGACGCTGGGGATTTATTAACAAAGAGGGAAAATTTGTGATTAAAGCCGTGTATTACGAGGCCGGAGATTTTCACGACGGAATGGCTCCAGTCAGAACACGCACGAGTTATCGAGGCTGGGGATTTATCGGCCATAATAATAAATTTGCAATCCCCAGACGCTACAATAATGCTCAAAATTTCGGTGAGGCTCTTGCTCCTGCTGCTGCCGACGCACGCTGGGGATTTCTCAACGTTCGCGGTAACTGGGAAATTTCGCCGCTGTACGAGGACGCTCGCCCCTTCAGTGAGGGATTAGCCGCCGTGAAAGTCGAAAATCGCTGGGGATATATCAGGCAGTGAGATT
>CALGHA010000143.1 GCA_937915835.1 uncultured Fretibacterium sp.
ATGGCAAAACAGAAATTGAAATCACATTCAGGAGCAAAGAAGCGTTTCTTCAAGACAGGCTCAGGGAAATTTGCGTATAGAAAGTGCAGCAGGTCTCACATTCTCGTTCACAAGAAGCCCTCAAGAATGCGCAGACTTAGAGCGACCGGCTACGTTACTGACACGCTTACCGAACAAATGAGGCATTTGCTTCCTTATGATTAACTCAGCCAGAAAGGACTTGATTAACAATGAGAGTTAAGGGTTCATCACAGAGCAACAACAAGCGCAAAAAGTTATTCAGTATTACTAAAGGCTATTTCGGCCAGCATAAGAACGTTTATCGCAGAGCGAGAGAAGCATACTTAGCGGCCTTATCGAGAGCTTACAACGACAGGAAGCGCAAGAAAAGAGATTTCCGAAGATTATGGATTACGAGAATTAGCGCGGCAGTCAGAGCTGAGGGAATGAGCTACAGCGTGTTCATGAACGGACTTAAGAAAGCCGGAATTACTATGAACAGGAAGATGTTATCTGAGCTTGCAATTAACGACATCGCCGCTTTCCGTGAACTCGTTGCAAAAGTGAAAGCTGTCTTGTAAATGGCAGGAGAATTAAACATTAACGCCGTCCGAGATTCGTTCACCGAAGCCCTGAACGGCGCAAATTCTCTTCAAGAACTTGACGAGATACGCGTAAAATTCACAGGAAAAAAAGGAGATTTAACCTTACTCCTTCGTTCACTAGGTAAACTCCCTCCAGAAGAAAGAAAATCAGCAGGCCAGGAATTAAACACTTTACGAGACGAAATCGAGCAAAAACTTGAACAAACCGGCAAAAAAATTCGCGATGCTGAGAACGAAAAGCAGGAAATTTCACAGAGAATTGACGTAACTTTACCCGTTAAGGGCAGAACTTCCGGAGCTTTTCATCCTGTTATGCAGACGATGCACGAGATTGCTAATATTATGCAGGGCTTGGGATATTCTGTTGCGACTGGTCCGGAAATCGAAGAGGAGTTTTACAACTTTGAATGCTTAAACGTCCCAGCTTGGCATCCGGCTCGTGATATGCAGGACACTTTTTATTTTCCCGACGGAAGATTATTGCGAACTCACACGTCGCCCGTCCAAATCCGAGCAATGCTTGAATACGGCGCGCCCTTACGCATAATTTGTCCCGGTAAAGTTTATCGCCGCGATAATGACACGACACATTCCCCAATGTTTAATCAGATGGAAGGCTTATTAATTGATAAGGATGTGCCGTTCAGCGTAATGAAAGGAACGTTGGCCGAAATGGTTAATGCTTTCTTCGGAAAAAGTTTGAAGTCAAGATTTCGCGCGAGTTATTTCCCGTTCACTGAGCCTTCAATGGAACTCGATATCGAATGCGTAGAATGCTCCGGACATGATGAACACTGCCGAGTTTGTCACGGAACAGGCTGGCTTGAAGTTGCCGGTATGGGAATGGTTCATCCTAATGTAATTCGAGCAGGAAAAATTGACCCCGACGAGTTTAACGGCTTCGCTTTCGGAATTGGCCTCGACAGAATGGCTATGCTGAAATACGGAATTTCGGATTTGAGACTTTTATTTGACGGCAATGTTTCTTATTTCATGTCAGGTTTTCAAGGGGAGGCGGAATAAATGTTAATATCTTGGGAATTGTTGAAGAAATTTATTGACATTGAGCCTATTAACTTGAAACCTGAGGAATTGGCCGAGAGATTGACATTTTCAGGTTCCGAAGTTGAGGGAATAACTTACACCGTCGGAAAAATGAAGGGGATTGTTGCCGCGAGAATTGACGCTCTCGAAACTCACCCGTCCGAAAGCAAATACTCAATCGCTCACTTGAACACCGGGACAGGTGAACATGTCTGCGTTACCAGCGCTACGAACATGAAGAAGGGTGATTTAGTCTTTTACGCCGGAGCCGGTTCAGTTCTTCCCGACGGTACAGAAATGGGGACGCGAGATTTTCACGGCGTTGAAAGTTTCGGGATGATGCTCTCAGCTGAAGAATTAGGCTTGCATGATGTCGATGATCCTTCGGGCCTGTTAATCCTTCCGAATGACGCAATGCCCGGTGATGACGCGAAAAATCTTTATCATATCGGCGACGTAATTCTTGATGTCTCGATTACTCCGAACAGAGGCGATTTGTTGAGCTTGCTGGGAATGGCGCGAGAGATTAAAGGCTTATATCCCAAATCTACGCTGAAAATGCCCGAATGGATGAGACCTCTTGAGCAAAAAGAAGAATGGGCTGAAGAGTTCGGGAAAATTTCACTTCCTGATAAAGGCTGTTACGCTTACAGGCTCGGACTTGCAACAGGCGCGAAAATGGCTCAATCCCCACTTACGGCAAAAGTTGATTTAGCTCACTTAGGAATGAGGCCGATTATCAACGCTGTAGACGTTACGAATTACATTATGTTAATGCTCGGTCAGCCGCTTCATGCATTCGACTTGAACACGTTACCTGAACGAGAAATTACGGTTAGGGCGGCTCATGATGGCGAAAAAATGCTCACTCTCGACGGTAAAGAAAGAGTTTTAACCGAACGCGATATGTTAATCACCAGCGGCGGAGAAGCTATAGCATTGGCCGGAGTTATGGGCGGCGAGCAAACGGGAATTAACGACGACACAAGCACAATCGTAATTGAAAGCGCAAGTTTCTCGCCTATTCGTGTCGGACATACTTCAAGACGATTAGGGATAAACTCAGAGGCAGCATTCAGATTTGCACGGACGGTTGACCCTGCATTGAGCAAAATTGCATTGATGGCCGCGACAACTTTAATGCGCGATTGGTGCGGAGCTGTCGTTGATTATAAGCCGTTATCAGCCGAGAATGAAATTCATGAGCCTAAAGCAATAACTCTCACTCGCAAGAAACTTTCTACATATCTCTCATGGGACAATATGACTGAGGCCGCAAAAATTCTTGAAGGCTTCGGAATTAAGAACACTGGCGAGAATAAATTTGTGCCGCCAACTTGGAGACCGGATATTACGATTGAGGAAGATTTAATTGAGGAAATCGGCAGGTTCAGAGGCTACAACGAGACCGAAGATAAATTACCCGGAGAATTGCCGAGACGTGCAAACATTGGGGCTTCAATGGAACTTGCGGGCTTCGTGAGAAATTCATTGATGGCACGAGGTTATACCGAAGTCGTCACGTATAGTTTTTTGCCGGAAGATTTCCCCGAAAAGTTAAGGCTTCCTGAGGACGACGAACGAGCAAAGACTTTCAAGATTGCTAACCCGATTAGCCGCGATCAAATGGCTATGCGTACAACTTTGCTTCCCGGCTTATTAATGGGAATGAAGACGAGTATAACTTCAGGATGGCGAGGGCCGGTAAAAATTTTCGAGCAAGGTAAAGTTTTCATCAATAACACTGAGCCTGAACATGCCGCCGGAATTTTATTCAATGGGACTGATACACGTTCACCGTTTAATAATCGAAACGAGGATTTCTATAACGTTAAAGCCGACGTTGAAGCGTTAATAATCGCACGAGGTTATAAGCCCGTATTCGTGTCAGGACATGAACCGTTTACTCACGCAGGCCAGACAGCAAATATTCTTGTTGACGGCGTTAAAGTTGGATTTGTCGCGAGACTTAAGCCGGCGATTGAACAGGAACTTGACGTTGAAGGAGTTTACGCGTTTGAACTTGACCTTACAGCTCTGGCCAATCCCAAGAAGCCCGAATTTACTCCTGCAAGTTCATTCCCCGCGTCGTTCCGAGATATTTCGTTACTCGTTGCAATCGATAAAAGCAATGACGACGTAATGAAAGATATTCGCGAGACAGTTAATGACGCTTCGGGCGAAGAGTTGACGCTTGAGAGCTTGAGATTGTTTGACATTTACGAGGGTAAGGGAATTCCTGAGGGTTTCAGGAGCTTGGCATATAGTTTAAGCTATCGTTCACACACAAGGACGCTCAAAGACGAAGAAGTCGAAACAGTTCATAACAACGTTAGAGAGAGCCTGAAACGTAAAGGCTATATCATTCGTTAATCGCTGATAAAAACTTTTCATCATCCCTCTGTTAAAATATTCGGAGGGGTGATATTTTTATGGCCGTAAATCTTAATGACGCAGAATATTTTGCAGATACAATTTTGAGCCGAGTTCAGCAGCTTATCAACGAGAGAAATATTTTGAGGCGTGAACTTGCGCGTAAATCCGACGGAACTCTTGAACACGATAAAGCCTTCGTCCATGCTTACCAGAATAATATTATCGATAACGCTATGTCCGATGAGAAAATTGCGCGGCTTGAACATATGCTGTCAGTTAGGTGATAAATCATGAGGACATCACGCGACGTATTCTTAACAATCGGAAAAGGGAGCTACACAATTCACACGCCTTTAGAGAATGACGAACTCGACAGGATTAAAGGCTTAATTGATGAGGCATGCGGAGAAATTATCACGGGGGCTAAGCAGGAAGATTTATTGATGATAACTTGCTTAAAATTGGCCTATTCTCTTGACACTGTGAATGAGAAGCTGAGAAAAATTCTTACGACTATTGACGAGGAGGCTTAATCATAATGATAAATATCTTGTTTGGAATAATAATTTGCGCCGGAATATTTTTTGCCTTGAGATACATTCGAGGCTCAAAGCATTGTTCACATAATTGTTCAGAGTGTAAGCATCCGTGCAGGACCAGAATATAGAATGACACAGGAAAATATTCACGCTATTATTCTCGAGAAATTACGCGAGATTGAACGCGCTCATAACATAACCATTCTTCATGCGGCAGAGTCCGGCAGCAGAGCTTGGGGATTTGCTTCAACTGACAGTGATTATGACGTAAGATTTATTTACAAGCATGACATTCACGAGTATTTACGCCTGAACAGGAATAACGACGTAATTACCATGCCGATTAATGACGAATGGGATTTATCCGGCTGGGATTTAGATAAAACGCTGAGATTATTATGCAAGTCAAACCCTTCACTCTATGAATGGCTCTCTTCCCCAATATGTTATTTACGAACAAATTTTGCCGACAAGATTAAGCCGCTCTTAACTGAATATTTCTCGGTCGAACGAATGATATATCACTATTTAAACATGGCACGGAACAATATACGAATTTACTTGCTCGGAGAAAAAATAAAGCCCAAGAAATATTTTTACATGATCCGGCCAATTCTCGCATGCTTCTGGGTATTCGAGTTCAAGACTAATCCGCCTGTTCCGTTCGCTGAGCTTGTCGATAAAATTTTGCCAAGTGAATTAAAGCCGAAAATTGATGACCTGTTAGCGATAAAGATTAATAATCCGGAGAAAACTGAGATTGAGCATATACAGGAGCTTGATGACTTTCTGACTGAGAGCGCCGAGAAAATTCACGAAGACTTACAGAAATTACCAGAAGAAAAGGGCAGAAGCTGGGATGAGCTGAATAAATTTTTTGCGTCCGAAATAATTTCAGCGTAAAAATATAACATGTTCTATTTTCGTGTAAATATTTTACGTGTGATATCATTTGCAGGTTAATTTTGTGAAAGGAGAAATTTTCTTATCATGAAAGTTATTCTCAAGTCAGACGTAAACAAACTCGGAAAAGCAGGCTCACTCCTTGAAGTCAGCGACGGTTACGCAAGAAATTTTCTTTTGCCGAAAAATTTAGCCATCGAAGCAACTCCCGGCAAAATCACCGAATGGAAAGCTGAACAGGCCCGTATGAAAGCTAAGGACGCAAAGTTACACGCTGAAGCATTAGAGCTCCAGAAAAAGTTACAGGGTAAAGCCGTCAATGTTTCTGGTAAAGCCGGCGAGAACGGAAAATTATTCGGAAGCATCACAGCTGTACAAATTGCAGAAGCCCTTGAAGCTCAACACGGACTTAAAGATTTTGACAAGCGCGATATTAAGCTCGACGAAGTTGTCAAACAACCAGGCCAATTCAAATTTGCAATTAAACTTTATCCCGGCGTTCAAGCTGAAATGGTGTTAATCGTAACAGTGGCATGATTGCCAGCACCTTACCTCATAATTCGGAGGCCGAGCGTGCTGTTCTTGGAGCATGCATACTCTCCCCCGAAGCTCTAGGTGTAGCTGTAGAACTTCTGAAGCCTGAGGATTTTTTCGACAGCAACAACAGAACTCTGTATAAAGTCCTTGTGCAATTGGCCGTCTCGGATAAGCCCGCAGATATCATTACGATTTCTGACCTGCTCAAAGCCGAAGGAATGTTCGACAGGTTAGGAGGCCAGCCGTTTCTAGCTGAACTCGTCAATGAAGTTACTACGACGGCAAATATTATCTATCATGCTGAAATTATCCGTGAATACTCAATCAGACGAAAGTTATTTAACGCTGGCAACAAAATTATCGCTCTGTCTCTGAATTTTGGACTAAGCATAAGGCAAATTATCGATGAAGCGGAAAAATTAATCTTTGATGCCTCTCAAAATAAATCAACGTCGGACTTCAGGCATGTTCGGGAACTTATAGGCCCGGTTTTCTCGAAGATTGAAGAGAGCTTTAGACAGACAAATTCCGAAGTCTCAGGTTATCCTACAAGTTTTGCGGATCTTGACAGCTACACTGGAGGTTTTCAGCCCGGAAGTCTTAATATCATTGCCGCTCGGCCTTCAATGGGAAAAACAGCCTTTGCGTTAAACATTGCGCAGTTCGGAGGCGGTGAAGCTAATCAACCCGTCTTAATCTTCAGCCTTGAAATGTCGTCCGAACAATTAGTGAAGAGAATGTTAGCCGCTGAATCAGGAATAAATTTGTCTCAACTTCTTGCAGGAACTTTTGACACTTCAGCTTTCGAAATTGTTAGAGAAGCATGTGATGTTCTAGCAAAACGGAATATTTTCATCAACGATTCTTCGGACATTACGATTATGGACTTCCGGACCAAATGCAGACGCTTCAAAACTCGTTACTCTGAAATTGGCCTAATCATCGTGGATTATTTGCAGTTAATGACGACAGGAGACAGAACCGAAGGAAGACAGCAGGAAGTTTCGGATATTTCCAGAATGCTGAAAGTTACGGCCAGAGAATTAGAATGTCCGATTATCGCTTTATCACAGTTATCCAGAGCCGCAGAGCAACGAACCGAGAAAAAACCTCAACTCTCAGACTTACGAGACTCCGGAGCAATTGAACAGGACGCTGATGTTGTTATGCTGATGTTCAGGGAAGATTATTACACTGAGAACGAGAACAATGATTTAGAGGACAGCAAGGCTGATATTCGTATTGCCAAGAACAGGAACGGGAGCACAGGAGTTTTTCACCTGACGTTTAAGCGCGAGATTACGAGATTTTACAATTTCGGCGAAGGCTAGAATTTAATGCTATAATCTTTAACGCTCAAACAAATTTTTCACGAAGGGAAGTTTTTTATCATCATGGAACCAGTTTACAAGTATTATAAGCCGGCATGGAGAAGTTTTTACAAGTTGCTCATTCTCATGCTTCTGTTAATTATTCTTGCGGGTGTTGCCAGCTTCGTCGGGCCGCTCAAATCCGGAACAAAATATTTTGCCTGGATGTGGATTGCTGTAATCGTTATTGATGTCCTGCTTTTAATTTACGTTGCTATTAAGCGCTCAACTATGTTACTTGTACTCCGGGACAATCCAGATAAAGCCGAAGATCAGGAAGTTGCTTTCATCGTGTGCCATCCGACAAGGCCGTTCAGTTCGGACTTCAGGCAGTCTATCGAAATTGGCCTTGCTAACATAACTCACATTAAAGTTGGCCAGACAATGTTCCAGACGCTCTTCAACATTGGCGATATAATCATTACGTCCTCAGGAACAGCAACAGAAGAAATTTTTGCGCCGAATATCCCTAATCCTCAGGCCGTCCGCGACGAGATCCAGATTCACGCGAGAAAATACACAATGCCCTCAGGTTCTCAGCCTTCAGGAGTAGCAGCACCAGCAGAGTAAATTTTGCTCTTTATCATACACGCAGAAAATTCGGGAGCCTGCCGTTACTGACAAGCCCCCGTTTTTT
>CALGHA010000144.1 GCA_937915835.1 uncultured Fretibacterium sp.
CAGAAGTCCTGTATGCAAGTCCCCAGTAACGATAAGCTCCGCCGCCGGCCATCTCAATAACATTCTCAACTGGAAATTCCACGATTGAACCGTCTATTACGTCCGTCATCCCGAATGCCTTGAAATATGATTGAAGATACTGACCTCCGATATACCATTTGCCTGTTGAAACTTTTGCCCCAAATGCTTGATAAAGGCTTACGAGTTTGCGCGCTTTCGGCATTGGCAGTTTACGAAATCCACTGTCGTTGGCTTCGGCATTTTGGCTCCAAGTTGCAGCATATTTCCCTATCGCGTACACGGGGTAGCTTCCACCTTCAACCACTATTTTTACGTCCTTCTCGTCTGAACCGTAATTCGTCTCTACTTTCACGGGCACTGTGTATTCACCCTCTGTGTCGAGTTGCCCAGTGAATGTTCCGGTGCTCGTGTTGAAACTTAGGCCAGTCGGTAAATTCTGAGCTGACCACGTTACTTGTGTTATATTTTTCTCCATTGGTGATTTTCTCTATGCTGTTAAGGTTACGTTCTGGCCGGTTACTGTGTACGCTGTCATGGCCTCGCCGGCTGTGCAGTTCACTACCTGGTTCGCGTCAATGTTCGGCTTCCAGTTTTCCGGAGTTGCTACCCTCACTGTGATGTTCTCGGTGTCGCTCCCGTAATTCGTCGTTACCGTCACGCTCGCTGTGTAATCTCCAGGCTGTACGTTCGGCGTTCCGGTGATTGTTCCTGTCGATTGGGCTATGCTTAATCCTGTCGGTAAATTCGTCGCTGTCCAATTCACACTCGTTATATTCTTCGGCATCTTTAATTCCTCACATCCTGTCCTTGTATTTCGTATTCTGTCATCGCTTCATCCGCCGTTACGTTTATTACCTGATTGGCGTAAATGTCGGGCGGATATTTCTCACTGATTAGCTCAATTAATGCGTCAAGCTCGGCCTTCGTTAAATGGTAATGGCCGGTCTCGTCCCCACCGAGTAAGCCTTCGAGTTTTTCGTGGTCGAGTTTGCCTCCGGAACGTTTCAGCGGTGGGTCAATTCCGGAGAAGCCCATTACGTAGGGGTCAAGTACGGGCTTCTCATAGCGCGTGTAAAAATTCTCAA
>CALGHA010000145.1 GCA_937915835.1 uncultured Fretibacterium sp.
GAAAAATTATCATTGGCCTCACGGTTCGGGATATTAATAAATTACTCAACGCCGATGCGAAAAATGTATCATGAGATTGTCTTAACTCTTGCGAAAAGGGCGGGGCTTAAGATTGACGAGGCAAAATTAATTTCGGGAGCTAACACTTGGGAAATTCGGCACGGGGGAATGTCAGGCAGAACAGCAAGGCAATACGTGGATTATCTTCTTGGAAGGGAAAATTCATAATGGCAACGTTCAAGTGTGAGACTTGCGGAGCTGAACTCAATTTTGACGAGGGCCAGAAAATTATAACCTGTGAATTTTGCGGAACGAAACAGACTTTGCCGAGTGAATATAAACTTGTTGACGATGAGAACTCGGAGACAGAAAAACTTGTTAAGCGCGGATTTATGCTTCTTGAGGACGGCAAAAGCGAGAAAGCCGACAAATATTTTGACAAAGCTCTTGACGCTGAACCTGAAAACGGCCGGGCATATTTCGGGAAATTGCTCGTGAGCATGAATGATACGAGTATTTACGGGCTTGCTCTGGCAATGGAAAGCTGTGGGGGTAATCCTTCTAAGTGGCGGCCTAAAGGAGACGCGGGAATATATTTCCGGAGGGTAATGGAGCTTGCACCGGAAGAGATTGACGCGGCTTTTGACTGGCAATATCAAGACGGACTTTTCGCAATGAAAGAAGGACGCTGTCAAACTGCCATAAGGATTTTTGAGAAGATATATCATTATAAGGACGCTAAGGAGAAAATCGAGGAATGCAAGAGTTTACTTAAGCAGCAGAGGTCGGAAGTTCCAGAAAAAGACGTGAAAGATTATGACAGGGCTGTAGAAATTTTCAAAGAAGCTGAGAGTAAGGGCAAAAGTTTATTTAGTGGTCTTCACCTGAGATTTTGTAACACACCGGAAGAAGCTGATAAATTATTTGCGGAAATATCTGAAGTGATAAAACTTTATCGTGATAGCTATGATATTTTCGTGAGACTTCAGAACTTCAAGGACGGCGAAATTTACATTTTTAATATTTTCAGCGGACTAGTTTTTTGTTGCCGAGATTATGCTAATCTTCTTGAAAGACGTGTTTTGAACGTGGATTACTGGACGAAGCAAAAGTTTTTGTCGTCGTTGTACAGCATTCTTGATGAGACGTGTAGTTTTCTTGAGGATAACGATAAAGGGGAACTTCCCGGAGGTAATTTCATCGAAGATTTACGAGATAAGCTCAACAATTACAAGAATTCCCCGAAGGATCCTCCGCCGCCTGAACCAGAGAAAGTCAAGCAAGAAAAGAATGAAAATTCCGGCTGTTTTGCGCGTATTCTTAAGGTTATATTTATCTTGATTGTTATATATCTGGTTATAAGGCTGTTGGCATGATTAATAACGCACGAAAAAATTATTGGACGTAAAATAATAATGAAATACTTTGACGATTTACAGCCCTATTTTGTCGATGAGAACTGTGAATTATATTTACATGATACTTTTTCGGCTCTCGAGGAAAAACATGACTTCAACCGCAGATGGCTACGACTTTGCAGGAGAATATTGAAACCTGACGGAACTATTTGGATAAGCGGAACTCTGCACAATATCTATTCTGTCGGAATGGCATTAGAACAGGAGGGCTTCAAGATTATCAACAATATCACTTGGCAGAAAACTAATCCGCCTCCTAATTTAGCATGCAGATGTTTCACACACAGCACCAAGACAATTTTATGGGCGCAGAAAAATGATAAACATGCACATCATTATTTTAATTATCCGCTGATGAAAGAGCTTAACGACGGCAAACAAATGAAAGACGTATGGACAGGGACATTAACGCCTCAAAGCGAGAAAACTTACGGCAAACATCCGACGCAAAAGCCTATTTATCTTCTAGAGCGAATAATTTTAGCTTCAACGCGTGAAGGTGAACTTATTCTTGATCCTTTTTGCGGTTCATCGACGACAGGAGTTGCGTGTAAAAAACTCGGACGTAAATATATAGGCATAGACAACAACCCTGAATATATAACTTTATCTATGGAGAGGCTGAAACATTCATGAATAAACGAGACTTTGAAGGATGGCTTAAAACTTTTCTTCATGATTATGTTACAGGCGTTGAAGCAGGATTAGACAGCAATGCTCGAAAAAACAGGGGCGGCCATCAAATGGAACATCTAGGAGGCTCAAAACTCAACGAAACCGCCAGAAGTTACAAGCTCATAGCTGAAGAAGCGGCAAAAATTCAAGGCTTCGGGTTCATCTGGATAACTGACGGATTAGGCTGGAAGTCCGCAAAAAATAATCTCCGTGAAACTTTCGAAACTCTCGAAACAATATACAATATCTCAGACTTGGAAGCCGGTATCTTCAACAACATTTTACGCTGATATAATACACAGGAATTTTCACATTTTCATAAAGGAGAATTAATCTTGAAACTTACCAGCGAAGAAGTTAACGACATAGCTTTAGAATCCCGTTTATTATTAACTGAACAGGAATTAGCCGGTGCCGTTCGTTACATCAATAATTTTCTCGACATGTTAGATCGTTTCAAAGAGTTAGACTTGCAGAACGTTGAGCCTTTCAGTTTTGCCGAAGCCTTAGAATGCCCATTAAGGGAAGACAAAGTTAATGATTTCTCGAACACTCAGGCAATCTTTGACGAGAGCGAACACGTTGACGGCCAATTTTTCAAGGTGCCAAGAATTATGGAGGAATAATTTTTCATGGAACTTTACGAACTGAATTTATATTTTCTCATGGAAGGCTTGAAAGCTAAAAAATTCTCAGCTGATGAAATCTTCCGGTCATGCAAGAAAAGAATTGACGAATGCGAGGGAAATATTCACGCCTTTATAACCCGAACTGACGACAAAGAGCCTAAAACCGAGAACGCCGACGGAATGTTAGCGGGAATTCCTACAGTCTTAAAAGATAATTTGTGCACGCGAGGAATTCGGACTACAGCAGCAAGTAAAATTTTAGGAAATTGGCGGCCTCCTTACGACGCTACAGCCTGGAAATATCTTCGTGAAGCCGGAGCTGTCTTGATGGGAAAAGTAAACATGGACGAGTTCGCGATGGGTAACACTTGCGGAAATTCAGCTTTTGGACCAACACATAACCCGAACGATATTACACGAGTTCCCGGCGGAAGTTCAGGAGGAAGCGCGGCGGCTGTGAGTGCTGGATATGTTCCGTTTGCATTGGGAAGCGACACGGGCGGCTCAATCCGTCAGCCTGCGAGTTACTGCGGAGTTCAAGGCTTAAAGCCCACTTACGGAATGGTCAGCCGTTACGGTTTAATCTCTTACGGTTCATCGCTCGATCAAATTGGCCCATTCGCAAGAACAGTGAGAGACCTGCAAATAATCATGTCAGTAATTGCCAAGCATGACCCGATGGATTCAAGCTGTTTTCGCGAGAAAAACCCGGATTTCACGCACAAAGACGACGTAAGCATAAAGGGAAAACGTGTTGCGCTCGTTAAAGAGTTTCAGGACTTCACGCTTGACGCCCCAATCGCCGACGCAATGACACGAACCCGCAAAATCCTCGAGGACGAGGGAGCAATCATCGTTGAAGTCTCACTGCCTGTTGTCGCAAGATACGCCGTTGCTTGCTATTACGCGCTTGCAATGAGTGAGGCTCACACAAATCTTGAACGTTACGACGGAGTACGTTACGGCTACACAGTTACGGACGCGGCAGGAGTGAAAGAAATGTTTGAACGCGTCAGATCTTACGGCTTCGGCTCAGAAGTGAAATCACGAATTATCGCAGGAACATGCTTAACTGAACCGTCAAGATGTGATGAGTATTATGTTGCCGCAACCAAAGTCAGAACTCTCATTGCTCAGGAATTTACGCGCGCTTTCGGTGAAACTGATTTTATTTTGCAGCCTGTAACTCCCTCGCTTCCGTCTAAGATTGGCGAAGTTGACGACGACGAAATGAAGGGTTACGAGACGGATTTATACACATTGCCTGTGAACCTTGCAGGACTTCCGGGATTGTCATTCTTCACTGGCTATGCTGGAACTTTACCCGTTGGACTTCAATTAATTGGCCCGCGCTGGAGTGATCCGGAACTTTTGAACGCCGGCTTAATTCTTGAGGCTCATTTAGGCACACCGAAAATTGCGAACGGAGGAGTGAAATAATCATGTCTGAACTTACATTTACGCCCGTAATAGGAATTGAGATACACATACGCCTGAAGACTGACACAAAGATTTTCTGTTCATGCTCAACGAACACTGACGCTCCGGCCAATTCTCACATTTGCCCAGTATGTATGGGATTACCCGGCTCACTTCCTCGTCTTAATCACAACGTCGTAGAAAAAGGAATGTTAGCAGGTTTAGCCCTGAATTGCACGGTACAGCCTCGCTCGTTGTTCTTCAGGAAATCTTATTTTTACCCGGATCTCCCTAAAGGCCATCAGATTAGCCAGTGTGATTTGCCAGTAGTCGCTGACGGATATATCGAGGTTCACGACGCAAACGGAAAATTAAAGAAGATAAGAGTGAACCATTTGCATTTAGAAGAGGACGCGGCCGCAATGCATCACAGCGCTTCAGACGGAAGACTTGAAGGAGCAGCAACTTCTTACGTCGATTACAACCGCGCGGGAATGCCATTAGGTGAGATTGTCTCGGAACCTGATATTTCTTCAGCGGCTGAAGCTGTCGAATACGCTATGAACCTGCAAAGGCGAGTTCGTTATGCCGGAGCTAGCGACGCGGATTTGGACAAAGGCATGATGAGATTTGACGCTAATGTCTCGTTGAAATGTTCGGACGGGCGCTGGGGACGAAAAGTTGAAGTCAAGAATATGAACTCGTTTAGAGCCTTAGAAAGAGCTATAGAGTTTGAGATTAAGCGCCAGAAAAAGATTTTGCTTTCAGGCGGAGAAGTCTTACAGGAAACACGACACTGGAACGACGCTAAAGGAGTAACGAGCGCTTCAAGAGTGAAAGAGTTCTACAGAAAATTCATCGTTGAGCCGGATTTGCCGCCCCTAATCGTAAATCAGGAATGGATCGACAAAGTTACAGCGATGATGCCGGAAATGCCCGACGTTAAGGCCAATCGTTACGTTAATGATATGCAAATTCCTCGTGAAGTCGCTGAAGTTCTCACGGACGACAAGAATTTAGCCGATTACTTTGAAGCATGCGTGAGTGCCGGAGCAAATCCATTGAGGGCCGCAAACTGGGTACGTACGGAAGTGTTGAGAGTTCTTAACGAGAGAGGCCAGAAAATTTCTGAGTTCACAATTTCTCCTGAAGTTCTCGCCGGACTTGTTGCGCGTGTTGACGAGGGGAAATTATCAACAACTCAGGGTAAAGAAGTCTTTGATTACATGTGCGCAAATTCTTCAAGCATTGACGAAGCGATTGCTAAACTGGGAATTACTGAGGGAGGAATTGCGGGTAATGCTTTGAGTGAGATTATCGCGAATGTAATTAAGGCAAATCCTGACGTTCTCGAAGAAATTAAATCTGGCAAGGACAAGAAAGGCAAGAAGCTAAAATTCCTGCAAGGCCTCGTAATGAAAGAGACTAAGGGACAGGCTAAACCTCAAGAAGTTGCACAGGCTGTTGCTGAAGCGGTGAAGTAAGTAAAAGTTTTTCCCCCTGCGTAAGATTTATTCAGGGGGATTTATTTTTTCCTCGTTTTTGTCGTCGTCCTCGAAAAATTTCGCTATGTTATGCATTACTCCGTTCACAAATCGTGTAGAATTTTTTGTCCCGAAACTGTCAGCTAAACTCGTAGCCTCAGAAATTGCAGATTTAACCGGAAGCGTCTTCAGCATAAATCCTTCAAGCACCATCAAGCGCAAAATTGTCCGGTCAACGCTTAACATTCTTTCAGGTCTCCAGCCCGTTACGACACGAATTAATACAGCGTCAATCTCATTCTTTCGCGAATAAACTTCTCCGGCCAATTTCCGACAACGAGCTTTGACTTCCGGCGTATCATCCTGAGTGACATCATCAATGTTCAGAAATAATTCAAGCGACTGCGCAAAATCCTGCTCAGGACATACATCAAGCGAGTATAAAAATTGCACAGCCAGCTCACGTGAACGATGAATAGCCCCAAATTTCCGGCCTATAAACTTTCTAGCCATGCATTGACCTCCTCAAACGTTTTACGATTAATCCAAGCCCGTAAACTCCAAACCACACCGCAACTCCCCAAAATACAGTCCAGAAAAATCCGTCAAGTCCCGCCGTAATTATCACAGCCGAACACGACGCGATTATGCCCCAAGTAAATGGACTTCGCAAAACCGGCATAATCCCTCGCTCAGGATCTGCCCACACAATTGACGCTTTTATTCCCATCGGCTTTAATATCGAGATTATATGATTTTCGGCTTGCTGTTTCGTCTCCTGTGATAAATCTTCCTCTGAGATTACAATTGTCAAGTCAGCGTGTTCTTTTTTTCCGGCAGGTGATAAAGTTACGCTGTAGAGCTTCAATTTCGACTTGAAGGCATCATTAGCAAACTCACGAAGCCCGTCGCATGATACCCGTATAATTCCGTATGGCGTGTTTCTCCAAAGAAAATACATCAATCAGCCTCTTCATCAGGAGCAGGCGGCTCAATATTAATCTGGAAGTCGTCGCCCGCATTCGTGTAAATTCCTTGCACGTTAACATTCACTTCTTTTACGTCATAGCCGGTGTAACGTTCAAGATTATCTTTTATTTTCTCCTGAACATCCCAAGCAAGATCCGGGATCCTCTGGCCGTATTTCACAAGCACAAAAGCATCAATCGAAATTTGTCCCTGCGAATGCTCAACATCAGCCCTAATCCCCGCGCTCTTTCTTCCAAGCCCGAACTTCGAGGCAATAGGTGCGGCAACTTTGATATTTGGGATCCCTTGAATTGTCTTTCTTGCAAGTTCGATTATAACGTCTTCGGAAATGTGAATTGCTCCGCCGTTACTTTTTTCTGTCATTAATGCTTACTTTTTGGCACGTTCAAGATATGCTCCCGTGCGTGTGTCTACAACGATATCTTCACCAGGCTCAATGAAAACTGGAACCGTTACGACTAATCCCGTCTGAAGTGTCGCAGGTTTTCCGCCTCCTGTTACTGTGTCGCCTTTGAACGCCGGAGGAGTGTCTACAACTTTCATCGTCACGCTCTTGGGTAATTCAATCCCCATGACTTTACCCTCGAAAAACTCAAGCTGAATCTCAATATCATCAACAAGATACTTCGCGGCATCACCTAAAACTTGCGGCGATAATCTCATCTCTTCATACGTTGCCAAGTCCATAAACACGTAATCTTCGCCGTCCCTGTATGAATATTGCGCGGGTTTATCCTCGTAAATTATGCGCTCGAATTTTTCACCGGGCTTGAACGAGTTCTCGACGATTGAGCCGGTCTCAACATTGCGTAACTTTGTGCGGACAACTGCTCCGCCTCGTCCCATTTTATGATGATCGTAATCTACAATTTCCCATATGCCGTCCTGCCAACGTAATTTTAAGCCGACGTAGAATGTCGTAGTGTCTGCTACTTGTGCCATAAAAAAATTAACCTCCTGAAAACTTCTAGTGTGAGAGTATATTATATTATATTCCGTCAATTAATTATCAAGAATATACGGAGTTACGACCATTACGGCCTGAGTTCGTTGATTAGTGCCGGTTCTGTACGAGAAAAGATTTCCCAATAAAGGAATATCGCCGATAACAGGAATTCTAACAGTAGTTCGGGATTTATTATCCTGGAACAATCCGCCGATGACAAAAGGCTGTCCGTCTCTAACTCTGATTTTCGTCGTAACATGCCGCTTTGAAGTTATCGGAGTGTCATTGAATGAACCTACAACATCGCCTGTTTCGAGGTCAATATTAAGATAAACATATCCGTTTCGTTCAACTTGAGGCGTAAATACTAACGTTGGGCCTACTTCTTCTTCCTGAGTAACTAAATTTCCTGCTTCGTCTTTCGTGTTTGAATATATATATTTTTGTGTTAACTCTATCGTAGCTTGTTGACCGTCAAGCGCAATAACTGAAGGATTAGCAAGTACTCTGCCTTTATTCTTGGACTCGAGCGCCGTAAATAAGCTGGATAAAGCTCTTAAAGTCGCAGGCGTTCGCAGCAATATTGAGTTTTCACTATCACTGTCGCTGTTATCGTCGCCGCGTCTGACCTCGTTATATCCTATGCTTAAGCCTCGTCGCGTTGAGATTGTCCATTCGTCATAGGCAGCCTCTAAAGCACTTTCAACTTCTCGTGTTGCCGTGTCGTTGAACTCGAATATGCTCGCACGAATTAAAACTTGCTGTTGTGGAACGTCAATCCTAGCAATTAAATCTTCAACTTCCTCCATTTTTGCCGGATTTGTATGTATGTAAAGCGTTCTCATTCTCTCGTCAACAACTACTTCTGAGCTGTAACTGTAATTTTCAGTCAATGTAGCACTTGAAGAGCCCGAGCTTGAGCCTGAACTTGAACTAGAACTTGAACTAGAACTTGAGCTTGACCCGGAGCCCGAGCCTGAACCTGAGCCTACAGTTTTCTCTTCATTCGTGGCTTCATATGAAAGTCCTAACAGAGCCTTAAGCATGGCCGCAACTCCTGACGGATCAGCATAAGCAATTTTAAATATCTTAATTTCCGGTGCTCCAGATAATTTATAAAGTCTTGCGTTAGCTCCGAATGCCGTAATATTAGGCCCATAAGCATAGCAAGC
>CALGHA010000146.1 GCA_937915835.1 uncultured Fretibacterium sp.
TGCAATCCTTTTCTTCTGCATTTTGTTCGACCTCCTTGTTTCAACGCTGATATGATAACAATGAAATATGAACTCAATGTGAAATGTTCATGAACTTTTTGTGAAAGCTAAAATCTTCATATGCTAAACTTGACGAATTAATCATCACAAAGGAGAAATTATTTACCCATGAAAATTTTAATCGTCGAAGATGAACAAGCTATCGCCGAAGTCGTGAGTGCTTATGCTAAACGTGACGGCTATGAGATTATTATTGCTCAGGACGGCTTGAGTGCTTTAGAAATTTTTGAACGTGATACTATTGATTTAATAATTCTCGACTTAATGCTCCCGAAATTGTCCGGTGAAGAAGTCTGCAGAAGAATACGCGAGAAATCCTCAGTCCCGATAATTATGCTCACGGCAAAAACTAGTGAAGCTGATGTTGTCGACGGCTTAGACTTAGGGGCAAATGATTACGTCGCAAAACCTTTCAGCCCTCGTGTGTTGATGGCGAGAATACGTGCAAACTTACGGAACAAAGAGACACGAGACAACTTAGCTTCGGGATTATGTGCCAACGGAAGAATTGAGATTGACCCGGAACGTGTAGAAATTCGCAAGGACGGTAAAGTAATCCCCATGACGAAAAGCGAGTTCCTGATATTCTCGACGCTGGCATCCCGGCCAATTCGTACATGGTCAAGAGAAGAGATTATCCGTGCGGCACTCGGCGATGACTTCGACGGCTTCGACAGGACAATTGACACTTACATTAAGAATTTGCGTAAGAAATTGGCCGAACCTGAACACGAAAACGGCTGGATAAAAACTATTTACGGATTTGGCTATAGATTTGATGACGATGAAGAAAAAAGCTAGTTCACTTCGCTCGCAATTCCTGAAGCTCTATGTTTTATTGGCAATCTTAAGCGGAATTGTCGTACCGGCTTTAAGCACTTGGCTCAGCATAAAAGCGTTCGGAGCTTTGATAATCCAACGAAGGCAGGAAGATATTAACAACCTCGCTGAAGCTTTGACAACATTATACAATGAAGAAGGCGGAATTTGGAAACGTCGGCGAGTAATGGACATTCTTCATCCTGCGCCGCAATGGGGAAATATGCGAATATCTTTAATCGACGCTAACGAACGGGAAATTTTCACGTTAAGGCCTCTTCAACAAGCTAATCATAGGGGCGGACATTCTGAGCCTGAGGATAATAAACTTGACAAATCCGAATATGAATTTACGACATTGAAACTTGGCAGTAAACCAAATATCGGCAGACTTGAGATTGCCCGACAACTTCCACCGAATATTTTTTCGTCCTCATTCATGAGATATTTGACCCGTTACACTTTAGCCGGAGCCGTCGTAATGATATTGATTGCGTGTGGAATTGGCTTCTTTGTCGCAGGGAAATTGAGCCGTCCGGTCATTAACGCGATCGAACGAACTCGGAAAATCAGTAAGAGGAATTATGAGCCTGAAGATATTTCGGAGCTTTCAGGAGTTCAGGAACTCGACGAGTTGACACAAAGCGTTGAAGATTTAGGCCGTTCATTATCGAGACAAGAGGAATTACGCCGGCGATTGATGATTGACATTGCTCACGAACTCAGAACGCCGTTGACGGTGACACGAACTCAGATTGAAGCGATTGCTGACGGAGTACTTGAGCCGACACCTGAGAGATTAAATTTGTGCGTGAACGAAATGCAGAGATTAGGGGGATTAATCGCGAACGTTGAAGCGTTATCGAGGCTTGAGGGTGAAACTTTAGCGATCAAGAAAGAGAAGACGGACATGAAAAGTTTTCTTGAGCCTGTATTAGAGACTTTCCGGCCAATTTTCGAGAAGTCCGGGATAAATTTTTCACACGAGCTTGACGGGAATATTTATTGCGAGATTGACCGTGAGAATTTCAGGCATGTAATCGATAATTTGCTCTCGAATGCTCAGCGTTACACGGATAAAAATGGGAATGTCAACGTAAAACTTCATCGTGAGAATAATTCTGCCATAATCGAAGTTCAAGATACGGGCATCGGAATATCCGAAAAGGACTTGCCGAATATTTTCGAGAGATTTTACCGCACTGATGAATCCCGAACACGAGTTACAGGAGGAAGCGGGGTAGGGCTTGCGATTGTTAAGGCGGCTGTTGAAGCTCACGGCGGGAAAATTTCAGCGAAAAGCGTAAAAGGTGAAGGAAGCTGTTTTGTGATAACTTTGCAAATGCTAGTGTGATATACTTCAAAAAATATATTGACCAGCCATAAAATTTAAATTAGGGAGCGTGTTCTTCAAGTTGAATGAAATCATGCCGCTTTTACATATAGGGAAATATACGCCTAAATACCCGTTAATTCAGGGAGGAATGGGAGTTGACATTTCAGGGCCGAACTTAGCAGGAAATGTTGCCAAATATGGAGCAATCGGCACAATCGCGAGCGTTGGAATTTGTCATAAATCGCCGTTATTTTCACCTGAGAAGCATAATTACTTTGACATTAACGAAATTGTTCTGAAAGAGTGTGTTACTCAAGCTAAAGAGATTGCCGGACCTGAGGGAATAATCGCTGTGAATTGCATGGTAGCTTTGACGGATTATGACAGACAAGTTCGGGCAGCTGCGGAGGGCGGCGCGCATATAATAATTTCCGGAGCAGGACTGCCCTTGAGATTGCCGGATTACGTGAAGGATTTTCCGGATGTTGCACTTGTTCCGATTGTGAGTTCAGCGAAGGCAGCAAGTTTGATTACGAGACACTGGGAGAAAAAGTATAAGCGTTTGCCTGATGCATTCGTCGTTGAAGAGCCAGCGACAGCCGGAGGACATTTAGGAGCTATGACGATTGAACAGGTTTATGATCCAGCGTTAAGGCTTGAAGTTGCATTGCCTGATGTCGTGCGTTATGTCAAGGAAGAAATGAAGAGTGATATTCCCGTAATAGCGGCCGGAGGAATTTGGGACAAAAAAGATTTACAGCGTGTATTTGCGCTCGGAGCTTCGGGCGTTCAGATGGGAACAAGATTTGCTTGCACTGTTGAAGGCGACGCTTCGGACAGATTTAAACAGGCTTATATCGACGCAAAGGAAGAAGACGTTGTGTTAATTCACAGCCCGGCAGGACTTCCAGGACGAGCGATAAAGAACCCGTTTGTTGCGAAATATCTTGAAGGAGAAGTTGAGAGTAAGCCGTGTTTTGCGAATTGTCTATCACATTGCCGGTATCGAAAGACGCGAGAAACTTTCTGTATTGCGGCGGCTCTTGTTGACGCTCAAGTTGGGAATTGGGAGACGGGATTATTCTTCTGCGGCTCAAACGTCGTGAAAGTAAATAAAGTTGAACGTGTCGAGGATATAATTCACGAACTGTTCGAGTAAAAATTTTCGGGCGAAAAAATAGAACGTGTTATATTATTGCGTTTGCGTAAAAAAATTTCCCCTTGCTCACGAACGAACAGGGGGATTTTATTATGCCTTAACGTTTACGCAAAAATTTCACTAAGATTATTCCGAATGCCGCAAAACTTAAGCCGGAATTACAGCCTCCATGTCCTCCGCCGCCTCCGATAGGGATAACATCGCCGGATTTTATAAGAGTAACGTTCATGACTTTTGCGATGTCAGCTGAGCCGGTATAGCCGAGATTATAAGCGTAAACAAAGCGTGAAGGACTTGAAGCGAAAAGTGCCGTGTCGTCGCCTTTAGTAAAACGGGAATTTATAGTGTTCCCGTTATCGTCATAAGCTCTTACGCTCTCAATTCTTAAAAAGTTTTCGCCGACGTAATCCTTAAGATTAACCTGATACGGATATGAAGATTTGACTGAAGCTGTTACGGTTAAGCTGGGAATTTCTTTAGTGTCGCATGATAAATCCGTGATTAATGGGTTATGGCTTAAGTCCAAAGTCAAGAGGTTATTGCTATGGCATCGCAATATAGTTAGAGCCGTGTTTGCGCTGAGGTCTAATTTCTTGAGAACGTTGCTGCGGCATCGTAAATCTGTAAGTTCTGTATTCTTGCTGACATCTAAAACGGTAAGCCTGCTCTCATTGCAGTATAGTCTCTTTAAGGCAGAATTTTTGCTTACGTCTATGCTTTCAATTTTATTCAGGTAGAGATTTAATTGTTCCAGACGCGGAAGGCCGCTCACATCAATAGTCGTCAAAAGGTTACCGCCTACATCAAGATACGTGAGCTTTGGATTGTTGCTAACGTCAATTTTTGTAATTTGGTTAGTGAGGTCTGAACTGCGAGGCTCATAGCCTACTCCAAGTTCGAGATATTCAAGCTCAGTATTCTTAGACACGTCAATTTCTGATAATCTGCAGTCATAAAGCTCAAGATGTTTCAAAGCCAAGTTATGCGACACGTCAATTGTTCGGATGTCATTCTTTCCGCAGTTTAAGTAACGAAGGCCGGATATTCTGCTGACATCGATATTTAATCGTGACCAATTATCTGCACAGTCAAGGCTCACCAAAGAAGTACAGCTCGATAAATCTAAAGCTGAGATAGAGTTACGCTCACAATTTAATTCTTTCATGTTAGTATTATTGCCTAAAGTTAAAGAAGTTAATTGATTATCGTAGCAAGTTAATCGTTCAAGTTTTGTGCAGTTGGTTACGTTAATTCCCGTAAATTTATTACTGCCCGCAACAATCTCGACGAGTTCCGTACGGTTGCTGACATCCAGAACTCCCGTGAACTGATTATTCCTGCAATTAATGCGTTCCAGAGCATAACAGCCGTCAATATTCAATGACGTAAAATTATTCAAGCGGCAGTGTATATCCGTGAGATTTCTTCTGTTACTGAGGTCTAATGAGCCGGAAATGTTATTTTCTTTGCAGTCGATGTTCACAAGAGCGTAACAGCCGGTAATATTTATAGAAGTCAGGTTATTGTTGTTGCAGATAAAATATCGTAATGCACTTCGCCCACTCACATCAAGCGCACCGACTAAGCTATTGTTTTCACAATGCAAGTCTTCAATCGCCATGCATCCTGTGAGATTAATACGCTCAAGATTGTTGTGATCGCATTTAATGTATTTAAGTTGGGGAGAATTGCTGAGGTCAAGAGTTCCCGTTAAATTATTATTGGAACAGAAAAGGCTAGTCAACTCAGTGAAATATTCTATTCCCTTCAAGGATGATATGCCGTTACCGTCTAAGGATATTTCAGTAACGCCAAATATTTCCCTATAGTTCAAAATTTCATTATTATCGCCGTCGAAATTCTCTCTGACATATTCACGAAAAGTTTCATCCGGGAAGTTCACGGCATTAATCGCAACAGCACAGAACGCCGCAGAACTCATTAAACACACGAAAAGTAAACTTACAAGAATTTTCTTCATAGCTTCAATTCCTCCTTAAGTCTCACAAAAATTCTTTCCTTAACACTTAATAAACGTTTAAGAAAAATTTTGCTGCTCAAGTTGGAACTAAATGATTGCGTAAATTACTTACGGGGGGGGGGTAATTTTACCGTCATAAAGTCTTCAACTCCTCACGTGTAAAAATTTTTAGAATGCTATCACGAAACTTTTTAAGCGTCAATTATAGCCCGGAAATTCCCCTTCTCTGTCGTCAACATTATCGCTGAGCTCCTTAATTTCGGCCTGAATTTCCGTCGTGTCTTCAGCAATCTTCGCGAGATATTCACGCAATTCGTTTTCAGTCATTGATTCGTGATAATGGCTCACTAACAAATCATAGCCGACGCGTCGAACCCCAACTTGCAGAAAAACAAGGCCCTGTTCCGTGAAACTCTCATTAATGTAAAAGCCAGCCTCATTCTTTGTTCCGGGAATATCCAGCCCCACACAAAACGGTAATCTCTGCTTGCCAAGATGTTCATCTAAAACTTTCATTGCCTTCTTGATTAACTCGTCAAGCGTCGCTTTCTTCTTCAAGCCTAAAAATTTCATCACCTTTTGAATTAATTTTTTCATGCCTAAAATTTCATCTCCTCTTCTTCGTTTAATGCCGAACGTACAGCCCTGCTCGAAAATCCCCGCGATAAAAGCCTGTTCATGATTTTTCGCTCATCAATCCCGGTTTTACGCAGAGACTTCACAATTTCACTTGCACGCTCAATTTCACTTTCTGCTTCTTCCAGTGCCGAATTAATATCATCACGAGAAACTCCGCGCATTGAGAGTTCATGAGAAATTTTCAGATTTCCCCAGCTCAAATGACCGTCAACAAAAAGTTT
>CALGHA010000147.1 GCA_937915835.1 uncultured Fretibacterium sp.
TAATCATGAAAAGTTTTGCGTTTATAATCGTTGCCGGCGGAAAAGGCTCAAGGTTTGGCGAGAAGAAACAGTTTATCAAACTTGCTGGCCGTGAGTTATGGCGATGGAGTGCGGAAAAAGCTCAAGATTTATGCGATGAAGTTATTCTTGTAATCCCCGAAGATGAAAATCTTGAACGAGAAAATTTTGCTCATTCCGGAAATATCAAGATTACTCACGGAGGAAGTGAACGCGCTCTGTCAGTCTTGAACGGTTTGGAATTGGCCGAGAGTGATTACGTTTTAGTTCATGATGCTGCACGTCCTTTTGCCAGTATGAAATTGTTTCGTTCGTTGATGGAAAATGTCAGCGAGGATAAAGGAGTAATTCCCGTTCTGCCTGTTGCTGATGCCCTGAAACGGATTGACAAGAAAGTTGATGATGAAGAAATCTCGTGTGTAAATCGCGACGGGCTTTATATCACACAAACTCCGCAATGTTTTCACCGGTTAAAATTAATCGAAGCTGTCAGGGAAAATCCGAAAGCTAAGGACGAAGCTGAAGCCTGGAAAAATTTGGGATATGAACTCGTGAAAGTTGAGGGAGAAAGATTGAATTTCAAGATTACCTGGCCTGAAGATATGCAAATCGCGCGCGCCTTGACCGAACAAAAAATTACTCGTACTGGTTTGGGCTATGACGTTCATAAATTAGTTCCCGGACGAAAATTAATCTTAGGCGGCATAAATATTAATTCGAACTTGGGACTTCTCGGACATTCTGACGCAGATTTATTAACTCACGCAATCATGGACGCAATCTTAGGAGCTGCGGGACTTCCAGACATTGGGAATTTATTTCCGGCCAATGACGAGAGATTTCATGACATTAACAGTGTAGCTTTGCTTGAAGACGTAATGAGACGTGTTAAGGCTGAAGGCTGGGAAGTTGAATTTGTCGACGTTGTAGTAATCGCTCAGGTTCCCAGACTGAATAAATACCGTGATGAAATCATTAATAATTTGTCCCGTTTTTTCCCGTTAAATCTCAAGTTCAAATCGGCAGAAACTCTTGACGACGCAGGACGAGGCTTATCGATGACGTGTGAAGCTGTTGCGACATTAAGGAGGCTGATAAAATGTTAATGTTTTCGCATAATCGTGAATGTGATAATAATTTATGGTTTGGAGAAATTGCGTTAAACGGCTTCGAGGAATTTATCTTCAACGATGATATTATTTCGCCGCCGTTATTTGATGACTATGATGATTTTGTTAATCATTCGTGGCCTGAATTTGTTCAGGATAATTCGTTCATGTAAGAATAAAAATTATGCTGACACTTGGAATTGAAACTAGCTGTGATGATACCGGCGTTGCAATTATTCGTGATGACCGTGAAGTTTTGTGTGAATATTTATCGAGCCAGATTAAAGACCACTCGAAATTCGGCGGAGTAATCCCGGAGTTTGCGGCCCGTAAGCATCTGGAAAATTTACTGCCTCTTGTTGACGCGGCTCTTCGTGAATGCAAAATTTCCGGCCAAGATTTAGGCTTAATCGCAGTAACACGAGGTCCCGGCCTTATGGGATCGTTAATCGTCGGGGTTCAGACGGCAAAAGCACTCTCGCAAGTCTGGAATGTCCCGTTAATCGGCGTAAATCATCTTGAGGGACATTTATTCGCGCCGCTCGTTGACTCTGAGGACTTGAAGCCTCCGTTTTTGTCGTTAATCGTCTCAGGAGGACACACGGAGATTATTGACGTTGAAGCGTTCGGGAAATATAAATTGCTGGGAGAAACTCGCGATGATGCTGCCGGAGAAGCCTACGACAAAGCTGCTAAGATTTTGGGCTTGCCTTATCCTGGAGGTCCTGAGATTGACAAGCTCGCGAAAACTGGAAATTCACACGCCTTCGATTTTCCCGTACCGTTGAAGAATACGCAAAAAGTTGAGTTCAGCTTCAGCGGATTAAAGACGGCGTTATTGTGGCAAGTGAAAAAGTTTCAGGAAGCCGGAGAGAAAATCCCCGTGAATGATTTATGCGCGTCGTTTCAGCGTGCAGTCGTCGAGGCACTTACGAATAAGATTTCTCTTGCGTCTAGACAAACCAGCCTGAGGAATATTACGATTTCCGGAGGAGTTTCAGCTAACAGCACTTTACGAGAAACTTTAAGCACTAACAAGAATTTTCACACATGGCTTCCAAAATTGAACAGGTGCACGGATAACGCCGTGATGATTGCGATGGCTGGACATAATGCGTGGCTTCGTGGTGAAGGCAGAGGGCTGGATGTTGAAGCAAATCCCTCACTTCATGAATTATAAGGCATGGCTCATTCACAAATCACAAAATATATCTGCTCAGAATGCGGACATGTTACGACGACAAAAACCGGCAAATGTCCTTCGTGTAATTCTTGGGGGACTCTTGAGATTTTGCCTGAGGTTAAGCCTTCTGAAGCCTCATCATCGGGGAAAAATTCACAGCGAGTAAAGATTATCAGCGCGTTAAACGTGAAAGCTCCTGAGCGAATTTCGACGGGAATTAGTGAGCTTGACCGAGTATTAGGCGGCGGATTAGTTCCGGGCGGAGTTGTCTTAATCGGAGGACAGCCGGGCATTGGAAAATCTACGCTCCTTCTTCAAGCCGCTGGAAGTGTCGCGAAAAATTATAATTCTCCAGTTTTGTATATTTCAGGTGAGGAGAGCGACGCGCAAGTTGCTTTGAGGGCTTCAAGGATTAACACGTCATCGGAAAATTTATATTTGTATTCAGGTTCGGAACTTGACGACGCTTTAAGAAATCTTGACGAGAATAATTTTGTCTTTTTCGTACTCGACAGTGTTCAAGCTATGAGTGTTGATAATTCTTCCGGCTGGCCTGGAACAGTTACACAGGTTCGTGAAGTTGCTCAAAGAGTTATCGACAAAGCCCGTGAGAAAAATATTCCTGCCGTCTTAATCGGTCATATCACGAAGGACGGGAAAATTGCCGGGCCTATGATGCTTGAACATATGGTTGATACTGTCTTGAACTTTTCGGGTGAAGGCTATTCGTCTTACAGGATGTTACGAGCCGTGAAAAATCGTTACGGAAGCACTGACGAACTCGGAATTTTCGAGATGAACGAAGACGGCTTAATCCCAGTTATCGACAAAAGCGGGTTATATTGGAACCGTGATGATGTCTCTGTTGCCGGCGTTGCTATGACGATAGCTTTAGAGGGAAATACTCCGTTGGCTGCCGAAATTCAGACGTTAGCCGCGAAAACTATATTTCCTTATCCAAGAAGAACATCACGAGGAATTGAGCTTAATCGTTTTCAGCTTCTCACTGCCGTAATTGATAGACGCTGTAATATCTCAACGAATAATCACGATTTATATATCAACGTAGCCGGAGGATTATCACTGCAAGACCCCAGCGCGGATTTGCCATCGTGTGCGGCTATAGCTTCAGCCCTCAGGAATAAGCCGCTTCAATCCGGAACATGCTGGCTCGGTGAAGTTGGACTTGCCGGAGAAGTCAGACCAGTTACACGAATTGATTTACGCTTGAAGGAAGCCGCGAGATTAGGATTTCATACGGCGATTGTTAGTTCAAGGGAGAACGTAAAATTTTCGGGGATAAAGATAATTAGAGCCTCACACATTGATGAAGCTCTAGAAAGTTTATTATCAAGTTAAAGCCTGATATTCTCCAGATTATGCAATTTCCACGAAGCATGAGAGACATAAAACGCGTGGTTTAAGTATTCATTTTTCCAGCGGGCATTATCCGGCCAATTTTCGGGCTTTGTACGAGTAACGGATTTATCTTCGCCGCCGGTTGAGAGGACGTACAAGTCAAAAATTTTTGTTACAGTGTCAAGTTCCATGTAAATCTCAAGAATTCCTTTTTCGTAAGGGATTTTAGCGCTCCATTTTGATGTCAAATTCTGATATTTAAAGTTGCTGTCCACTCCTGTACCTTCAACGAATACTCTTACACACTTTAGATATAAAAGTTCGTCCATCGGCAGGACATCAATGGATTTATCTAAAGATATTACGAACTTACTTTTTTTCCCGGACGTAATATCTTTCACTTGGAAGGGTCTTCCGATGCTTCGTGTTACGGCGTAGGGATTTGTCTCAGATAATACTTTATCTTTTTTAAAATTTGAATTGCTCATGATTATCTCTTCATCTATAAGTTTGAATTTGCCGTTTTTCCCGCCTTTTCCAACCTCTATAGGCTCGTAATCCTCGCTGGAAAACACTAAGTTCATTTTATCCGCACCATTTTTTATTGTTGAGGTATCACGTTCAGCGTAAATAAGCGTTAAAATATTCCCGCTGTATGCTTGATTGCCAAGTGAATTAGTGATTATATTTTTAGGCGCGTTATTGAAATCTTTATTATTATTATCGAAAGTATATTGATCTAAGTATGTTACAGCGACAGGAAGAGCTAAATTCCTATTTTTGAAGCCTAAATTTTTACTCGGATCTGTCAAAGGCCATAACGCTTCCCGAACGTCCTTTGAGGTATTGCATCTCCACATTCCAAGCCCGGCACCTCTCATCCTGTGGTCAAAATATGCAATAACCCTCTGGCCTTTATCTCGTGCCGATAAGACTTGCTGAGTTCGTGTATAAAATGACAGCATCATATAGAATGAAGTGCACAGGACAAGAAGAAATCCTGCTTGAAGTGCCATTCCCGTTAAAAGTTCTGTCAAAATAAAAGCTCGTGAACGTTTCATGATAAAAATACATCCTTTTTGCGTAAATTATTCTTGCCTGATAAATTCTTACAAGTTATTATTATAACCATTCTAATAAAAATTTTTTACGGGGGTAAATTTATATATGGAAAAATTAAGCGTATTCAAGTGTGCAAAGTGCGGTAATATCGTTGAAGTTATGCATGTCGGCGGCGGTCCTCTTTCGTGCTGTGGCGAGGCAATGAGGCAGCTTAAGGAGAACACGACTGATGCGGCTACTGAAAAGCACGTTCCTGTTCTTGACGGCGTAAAAGTTAAAGTCGGAAGCGTTGCTCACCCAATGCAGGAAGATCATTATATCGAATGGATCGAAGTTATCAACGGTGAACGTGTCTGCCGTCAATTCCTGAAACCTGGTGAAGAGCCTGCTGCTGATTTCGAGTGTGCAAAAGCCGGTTCAACTATGCGTGAGTATTGCAACAAACACGGACTTTGGAAGGCTGAGGCGTAATCTTTAAGAATGAAGATTTCTGATGCTATGACTTCTGCCATTAACGACCAGATTAAGGCAGAATTTGACTCGGCGTATATTTACCTGGCAATGTCAGCTTACTTCAAGGATGCCGGACTTGATGGGATGTCTCACTGGATGAAGAAGCAATACTCAGAGGAAGTTGAACACGCTGAAAAGTTCATTGATTATCTTTATGAGCGTGGTGCACGAGTAATAATTCCGGAGATTGCCAAGCCGAAAGAAAGCTATGCTGACGCTCTCGAAGTGTTCAAGACTGCGTATAATCATGAGCAATACGTTACGTCGAGAATTTACAAGCTCGTTGATTTGGCGATTTCCGAGAAGGATTATGCGACACAGTCAATGCTTCAATGGTTCGTCAATGAGCAAATGGAAGAAGAGGACAACACCGGCAGTATTGTTGCAAAGCTGGAGTTCTTAGGTTCGGACAAACACGCGGTGTATATTGTTGACCGGGAATTAGCGGCACGTTAGGTGAAAATTTTTTGCTGGGGAGGAGCTTTCGAGTTTCTCCCTAATTTTTATGACTATGAATGAGAGATTGAAGGCATTTCTTGAAGGCTTATATTATGTATATCAGCGTCGTGAATTGATTAATCCTGATCCGTTGCATTTTCTGTATGATTATGAAGATGTCAGGGACTTGGAGATTGTCGGGCTTATTGCTTCGTCGCTGGCTTACGGCCGAGTTTCGCAGATTATGAAGAGTGTAGAAAAAATTTTAGCGTGTCTGACGAATGAGCCTCATAAATTTTTGCTCGAGAATGATAAATTTGATATTGTCCCGGCCAATTTCAAGCATAGATTTACGACGAGTTATGACATGAATAACTTGTTGAGGAATATTAGCGAGATTTTGCGTGAGTATAATTCTCTTGAAGTATTTATGAGTGAGTGCCTGAATAGTTCTGACAAAGAGATATTTTCTGCGCTTGATAAATTTTCCGAACGTTTATCCCGTAACAAGAAAGACGGCTCATTTTCGCTTGTTACAGCTCCGAATGATGGAAGTGCTTGCAAGAGGTTATTTTTGTTCTTGAAGTGGTTAGTAAGAAGTGATTGTGTAGATCCAGGCGGTTGGGAAGTTTTGAAGCCGAGAGATTTGATTGTTCCGACTGATACCCACATGCATAATATTGCTATGAAGCTGGGATTTACGAGACGGAAGAATGCTGATTTGAAGTGTGCGGTTGAGATTACGGAGGGATTTCGGGCGATAAATCCTGAGGATCCAGCGAAGTATGATTTTGTCTTGACGAGATTTGGAATACGCGCCGGACTGAATGTTAATGAACTTGCTGAACTGTTAGATTTATAGATTGGCGGTAATGCTATATTCATAATTTTACGCTAAAATTAATTGCTCTTTTCTTTATTATATTTCGGGATTGAAAATCATTTTTATGAGATGGAGATTATGCCTGATGATAAGAAACAGAATATTAATTAGTTTTTGCGTGGTTATCTTTATTATTTCACTCTTGCCCGTGCCGTCCACAGCACAAGCCGTTATCGAAAAAGGTATGTATATCGTTGATGGCATTAAAGGCTCAGCCGAAGTCAACAACAGGAAGCAAAACACAGTTCGTGAAGAAGCCAAGCGCATGGCCTATCGTGAAGCCGTAGATCAAATCTTCAGTGAGTTCATGCCAAATCTCAGGGACAAAACCGGTTACTCAAATCTTCTTGAAAAAGTTGCGTCAAAATATTCAAGCCTCGTAAAAAATTTCACGATTAACGACGAGAAAATTGACGAAAACGGAATACTTCATATTGTCGGAACTTGCAAAATCAGTGAATCAGCCCTGAAAAGCTCAATCGGTCAAGACATCGTAAAAGTCCTCGATAATCCCCGAATTTTATTGCTCGTCGACGAAAAAGTTTCCGGAAAATCTCAAGGTTCATCAACGACACACAGAATAACTCGACAAGTATTCGAGAAAGCCGGTTATACAATCGTTACGCCGGATCAGGCCAAGAAGATTATTGATGTTGATACGTCAAAAATCTTGGGCGACCAGAAAAAACTTTACGAAGTCGCAAGAGCCTTAAGAGCTGACATAATAATTATCGGCAAAGCATCAGCAGGAGCATTCGCTAAGCAGAAAGTCTACGGGGTTATGCTTTATGGTGTAAGCGGTTCAGTTTCATTGAGGGCGATTGTTACGCAGACTTCTCAGGAAATTAATTCCGGGACATTCTCAGCATCAACAGGACGTAAACCCGCAGGCTCAGTTGGTGAAGGAGCAAGCCGCTGTTTGAGTTCCTCAGCGTCCAAAGCCGCCTCACAAATTCTGAATAAAGTTGCTTATGGTGTAGCTTCCGCAGGTTCCAGGCATAATGACGTAACGATTAACATAAAATTGTCGAACGTAATCTTCAGCGACGTTGAGAATATCGAACGAAAACTCCGTGAATTGGCCGGAGAAACTGGCGAAATCTTTGAACGTTCATACAAGGATAATTTGCTCGAGATCGTCTTCACGTCAAAGAATACGGCTCGTGAAGTTGCTTCATTCTTATCATCAAACGGCTTCAACGTAACTTCCATGACGAACTGGGCAATTGACGCTGTTGTTCAGCAGGAGAAGAAAGTTATTGTTCCCAAGACGACAATAATAAACGTCAAAATTGTTGATGTCCCATCGTTCAGGAAATCCGGCGAACTCGAAAATTTAATCAACCAGTTTATTCGCTCTTACAATGGAGAATATCTCGCCAAATATCAGGATAAAACTCTTGAACTCGTTGTGAATTTCCCCGAAAATTTAGATGTCTCAAAAATTGCTAAAGACTTTGCTGCTTTTCTTGAGGATAACAAAGTCGAGATTGAAGGAGTTTCACCAAGTTTCATAGCCGGCAAGCTCATCAAGGAAGAGGAAAAACGCAGAGGCTTATGGTGATAATAATATTGTAGGAGGGAAAAATTCATGCGTGCATTAAGATTTATCTCTGTTTTATGTGTAATAACTTGCATGTTCACTTGTCATGAAGTCGAAGCAGCTTCCAAGCGTAAAGCTCAAGCCTCACAAACTTCATCGTCATCATCCGAAAAGCACGTGTTGCCGAAGCGTGGTGACGTTGCAGTTCTCGTTGAAGGTCCGGACGAGTACAAATCCCGAGCAGAGGCTTCAATCGTTAACATTCTCGTAAATCGGGGTTATCGTGTTGTTGATGAGGCAAAAATGCGTCGTATTCGTCAAGCTGCTGCCAGAGCTCAAGCCGCACGATATGCCTTATACGGAGAATTTGACAAGATACTCAAGATTAACGCGAGTTACAGTGTTGCCGCAACGATTATTGCTCATATTGTTCCGGAACAGTCGCGTGAAAATCGAATTAAACTTTACACGAGCACGGCATCTGTTTCTGTTATAGCTGTGAGGTCCAACGGAATTAAACTCGGCGGAAAAACTTCTGAGAGCAAGCAGGTAGGCTACACTGAGGCTGAAGCGATGAGAAAAGCTGTTGACGCGGCAATTCAAGACGGAATGTTACAGTTATTCTAAATCTTAAAGGGGGCATGTAATATGCGAAATGTTATGAAATTATTGATTATGTTTCTCGTAATTCTCTATGCTGTTTATCCTGTTGAGGCCCAACCCAGACTTGCTGTAAGGACATTCGAGGACAGAACTCAAGAACAAGATGCTCCGGCTTCAGCCATTATGGATATGATGATTACTGAGTTGAACAAAGCAGGAGTTTTTGAGCTTGTTGAACGTGAAAGTTTTGAGGACATTTCAGAAGAATTAGAGCTAAGTCAATCAGGCCTCGTCGATCCCTCAATGGTTCTAGAAATTGGGAAACTTCATAGTGCTCAATACACGATGAGAGGAGCAATTACCCTGTATTATTACAACGAGAAGGCAAAAGGTTTCTTGCTTCCAATAATAGGCCACGCGGCAATCGCAAAGACAGCATATGTCCTTCTGGAAATTCGTATTTTCAGCAACACGACAGGAAAAGTTGTTTACACGTCAGATCAGCTTGGAAGCTCACAACAGGATGCAAAAGGTAATCTTGCTACATATAAGGGTTTCTTTATTGGCGGCTATCAGAGAACTCATGGAGGAATACTTGCTTCGGCTGCTCGTAATGCTGTTATGAAACATGTTGCTGGGATTAAAGCTCATAAATGGGACGAGTAAAACTCACTGGAGATTAATTATGAGAAAAATTATTTTATTGCTTTTTATTGCGGCTTTACTCTCATCAAGTTTTTCCGCTGAAGCTCAAGATAAGAACATGCTTCGTCTTGGAATGATTAAGTTCACAACCAAAGCTAAGGGAGTTACTGAAGAACAGGCGGCGGCAATCGGTGATATATTCGCTCGAACTCTGGCCAATTCCAAATCTCTGATGATCGTAGAACGCGAACGAATTGAAGAAATTGCAAATGAACATCATCTTACTAAAGCCGGACGCTTTGAAGATGACGACGTAATCGAACTCGGTAAACTTATAACCTGTAAATACATGCTTCTTGGAGCTGTTACAAATCTTGAGAAAAAAACTTCGACAACTGATTTCTGGCTTCTCAGTGAAACGCATCAAGATGTTTCTGCAACAATAGACATAAGAATAGTAGATGTAGAAACCAGCAAAGTTATTATGACATTTTCCGAAAGCGGAAGTTCATCACGGAAGGGCGACGGGTTTAACTTTTACGGAATAAAAATTGACAAGGGCAAACAATTTGAAGGTCTCGAAGAATCCGCGATCGCTGAAGCCGTATTCAGGTTAAGTTTCAATATTCGTGAGGAGCTCGCTGGAGAACATATCCAAGTTATAAATAACACCAGGAAGGAACTTACGTTAAATGCCGGCGAAAACTGGGGAATTGGTCCGGGCGTTTTGTTCAATATTTATTCGGAGGGTGAAGAGGTAAAAAATCTCGACGGTTCATCAATGGGCAGGAAGTTAACGCTTGTTGCTGTTGTGAAGGTTACGGATGCTCAGAAGGATTTCTGTTACGCTGAAGTCATGAAGGACGGCGGAAATTACTCAAGCATTCATAAGGGCTATAAGGCTCAACCTACCACACTGAAGGAGGCGAATAAATTTATTCAGGAAAATCGTGCGGCTAAGAAGAACCGGAAAAAGAAGAGTTAATCTTCACAACGAAATTCACGAAGGGAAAGTGTTAAATTTATGCGTAACAAGAAAAAGTTTTCGGCGTTAATGATGAGTATCTTTATGCTTGTTCTTGGTTTTAGCAATTCAGCTTTAGCGATCACAGGAATTACTTCTGACATAACCCAAGTTTTAGGAGACACACCGAGCGTTTTTGTAAATCAGGGTGAAAATTTCAGTGTTACATTAACGGCCCAAAATCCCATAGGTAATGTTTCGTGGCATTTAGCCGGTGCATATTCGGAAAGTGATGTATATCTGTCATCAGAAACGGGCATTACGACGAGAGTATACGGAACTCTGAGAGAATATTCTGTGAACGGGAACCAATCGGCGGGATATTCTTTTGCTATTATAGCGTATGATGACGGCGGGAGTGATACAGATAATAGTACAGCAGGATATAATTTCATGATTTTGGACAAAACACAATTTAACAATGGAAATCCTGTTCCTGATAACGGCGGCAGTGATAATGGTAATGTCGTTCCCTCACCAATTCCAGATAATGGCGATAATGTCGTTCCGGACGAAAATCCGGAGCTTAATATTGGTGTGATTGAGGCAGTTCCTGAGTTGTCGGATGAGGTCATTCAAAATCTTGCTGATAATGTGAACGTTGACCCAAGCGAAATTACTTTACTCACAGAAGACGACTTTGACACTTCCGAGCCTCCAGAACCGACTGACGCAATGAGACGGCAGGTTGAAAGCGATAACGGTCAATTCGCCGCCAAGCTCAACACGATTAAAGTTGAAAAAGACGGCTGGTATGTTTTTCAAGTTACAGTTTCGGATGATCTCGTTGGTACGAAAGTCAGCGATTTAAAGCTATATGCTGCGGAGGGCTCTGACTTCAGGACAAGTTCCGTTAGGGCTGCTTTCGGATTAATGCCCATAATCAACGGTGTAACTGGAGCTTTAGAAGTCAGTGATTTGTTCGGAGTAAAACTCGACACATTGCCTAAACAATTTTTAGCGACGATGTTTTTATCAGCAAGTCAGAGTATGACGGTTTACATCGTAAAAATCTTGCTTATGCTTCTTGCGGGAGGCTGTAATTCCGGCTTCGGGCTCGTTGGCGGAAGCGTATTCGTCGCAGCATTCGGCGTTTATGTTGTGAAGTTCTTCAAGAAACGTTGAGTATATTGACATGAATTATCTGCTCGTTTTTCTCACAGGAAATGAAATCAAGCAGGTTACGTTAAAAAAGGGAGAACATATTACTGTCGGGACAGGAGAGAATGATACGCTTCTTCTTCCCGGCAGTTCTCTTCTTGCTAATCATCTCAGCTTGAATTTCACGGATAACGGAATTAACATTTTGTCTCGCACTCCGTTCAACATAATGGGGAAAAAGTCAGTCAACATAATTCTCTCAGCAGGCGATACAATTTCCCTCACTAATCGTACAACTCTTACAGTCTTTGAAAGCTGCTGCAATAACAACAACATAATATCCTTAAGCAGGCTTCATGAGATCTCAATAGGACGTTCGACCAAGAATGATATATGCTTGAAGGGTCCATTAGTTTCTTCTCGGCATGCAGTGATACGCAGGAGCCTCAAAACTCATAAGTTAATCATCAAGGACCGACACAGCCGTAACGGAATTTTCATTGACGGGAAATTAATTCATTCGGGTAAACAGGAGCTTAATGATGACACGTTAATTTTCATCGGAGGATTTATACTTGAAATTAAGAACGACGCATTGAGATTTGTAAATTCTCCCGGCGAAGTTATATTTTCTCCTGAGATTATCCAAGCAAGTGTGCCATTTCCACAGCCCCCAAAATTATCTCCCTCGTTTTATCGTTCACCTCGAATACGAAGGTCCGTAAAGAATGCTGAAGTCGAAATTCTGCCGCCGCCGAGTTCAGGTTCAAGGCCTTCAATTTCATGGCTTTCTGTATTGTTGCCTCCGGGCATAATGATTACAGTCATGCTTACAATGGCAACTTTTACGCGGAACGTCAACACACTTTTTTACACAGTACCAATGTCGATGGCCGGAGTAATTATGGCGATTGTGAATTACAACAGTCAAAAGAAAAAATGGTTCCAAACTCAAGAATTAATCCGTCAGAAATATAATGAACATCTTGCTGAGAAGGAAAAAGAAATTTACGAGGCTGAGACCAAATACATATCAACGCTTTCATCGATTAATCCCGGTATTCTTGAGTGCATCTCAATCGCAGAGACACTTGACAGAAGGCTTTGGGAAAGGACATTAAGCGATCCTGACTTCCTCAATATCAGGCTTGGAACCGGACAAGTTCAATCGAATGTTGACGTAAAAATTCCCCGTGAACAATTGACGCTCGAAGAAAATCCGTTTTTAGCAGAAGCGGCGAAGTTACGAGACAGGCATCAAGTTTTGAATGGAGTTCCTATGTGTCATTCCTTCTTGGAGGCTCCAATAACCGGACTTATCGGCAGTCATGATGACGTTAAAAAATTGGCCTGGTCAATCGTGATTAATATTGCTGTTCATCATTCTTACGAGGACGTGAAGATTATCTGCGTTTATCCTGAGCACGAGCGTGAACAATGGGAGTGGATGAGGTGGCTTCCTCATATTTGGAACTCTGAGAGGACGAAACGTTTTATGTCATGTACTCTGATTGACAAGTCTCAGAAAAAAGGCCAGGATAAAACAGCTCGTACAATGTTACGGGAATTATCGGAAATCCTGAAAGTCCGGCAGCGTGAAAAGTCAAATTCCCGTCAAGATAATCAGCCTGAAGCTCCGTTTTATTTCTTGATACTTGCTGACAAAAAATTAGTTGAGAGCAGCGGCGAATTATTTTTACCTCAATCGTCATCATTGGGATTTGCGGCTCTTTATGCTTACGGTGATATTGGGGCTCTTCCTCGTGAATGCAACGCGATTATCGACTGCGGGGACCCTGTTAATGAAGTTAGTGCTTCTGTCCAAATGACTTGGGAACCCGAAAACAGCAAAATTTTCACTCCAGATAGCATGAATTTACAGTTAAGTCTTGTTGATAAATTTGCACGTTCGCTTGCTCCTGTTCGAGTTCATGAGTCAGGAAGCTCCGGCACTCTTCCGTCGAAAGTTTTATTGTTCTCCGGACTTGGTGTTAAGACTGTTGATGAACTGAATATTTTACAGCGCTGGAATGACAGCAAATCATATTCGAGCTTAGCCGTTCCAATCGGGATAAAGAGCAACGGGGACATGTTCAACTTTGACATTCAGGAGGACTCAATGGGCCCTCACGGAGTTATAGCCGGAACTTCGGGGAGCGGAAAAAGTGAAATGCTTACGGCTTGGCTGTTATCACTTGCTATGCATTTTTCGCCGAAGGACTTGAATATTTTGTTGATTGAGTTCAAAGGTAATGACTTATCGAATATTTTAGCGACTTTGCCCCAAATTGCCGGAGTTGTCAATAATCTTCAGGTTGCAGGGATGATTGAACGCAGTCTTACGTCATTATCAGCTGAATACGAACGCAGACTGAGAATATTTGAGAGCATAACGGACTTAGCGACGAAATCACTTCCGGCTTATCAGAAATATCAGAAGAAACACCAGGACGATAAAAATCTTGAGGAATTGCCGTATTTAATCGTCGTTCTTGATGAGTTTGCGGAGTTCAAGAAGCAATTTCCGGAGCAGATTGATAAATTCGTTCAGCTTGCGAGAGTCGGCCGAAGTGCAGGGATTTACATGGTACTTGCTACTCAGTCTCCGAGCGGAGTTGTTCCCACACAGATTGAATCGAACATAAAATTTTACATCTGTCTTAGAACGGCTAACACTGGCGAGAGCAAAGAGTTAATCGGTACGACTGACGCATTTTTTATTTCGAGGCCTGGACGGGCTTACGTGAAAGTTGGCGATGCAATTTACGAGCAAATTCAAACGTTTTATAGCAAAGTTCCGTATAATCCCAATCAAGATGAGAAAGAGGCTGTTACTGACATTAACTTAGTCGAAATCAACGGTGAACGAGTGAGCCCGAAAATTTACGATAAGACAATCAGAGCTTCCGAAGACACTCAAACTGAAGGACAAATTTTAGTTGCTCATATTAAGGACATTGCTCGTGAAAATAATTTCTCCAAAGCTAAGCCGGTCTGGACTAATGAGCTTCCTGTAACGCTGACTTTATCGTCACTCGGTGAAGAGGGGAACGCATTTATCAATCATGAATGGAACGAGGTAAATTCTGGATTAAGTTTTGCCGTCGGACTTCTTGATATTCCCGAACAGCAAAGACAAGTCCCGTTCATGTTGGATTTTGCGCAGAATGGTCATCAAATTTTGTTCGGAGCTCCTTCATCAGGAAAGACTACGTTTTTGCAGACGGCTATACTTTCTGGAGCGTTATCTTACACGCCTAATCAGTTGCAATTCTTAATCCTCGACTTCGGGAGCTGGAGCATGAAAACTTTTGAGGAACTTCCGCATACATTGATGGTTGCATACGCCAATAACAAGGAAAAATTACAGCAGGCTGAAGAATATTTATTGAATGAGCTTAACACTCGCAAGGAACTTTTTGCAAGTCAAGGTGTCGGAACTCTTGAGGCTTATCAACAAATTTCCGGCCGTCAGCTTCCCTCAATAATTGTCGCTATTGATAATATCACAGTTCTTAATACTCAATATTCCGACATGATGGACTCAATTGTGAAAGTTGCGAGTGAAGGAGGCAGCTTAGGAATTTACTTGTTGATAACTTGCGTCGGAAGCTCAATGTTCAAGCTCGATAATTTCATCAAGTCTAAACATGCTCTTGAGCTTACGGATATTACGGAATACAGATCTCTTGTTGGAGCCGCGTCGAAACAGAAGCCCGGACATTTTCCCGGACGAGGATTTACGAAAGGGCCGTTAGAGTTTCAGACGGCTTTATGCGTCGAAGGAGTTAATGAGGGTGAACGTATCACTAATCTTCGTGAAATCTGTCATGCAATGAAAGAGGCTTGGACTGGTCAGAGAGCCTCAATCGAGGAAGCCGAAAAACGTGAGATTAATGCTGACGAGTTAGAGTTTAACGCTGAAGGTTTCCAGATAGGAATTAACAAGGTCTCGAAACAGCCGGTTGAATTTACGTTCTCAAAGTTCAGCACGTGTATTATTGCCGGAGTTTCTGAGGATGCCCGTAATAATATTCTGAGCCTGATAATTAATGCAATTTGCCAAAGTTCTGACGGAGAAATTTATTTATACGAGGCCGGCGACAAAGTCAGTTCGCTTTATCCTGAGTGTTTTATCGCTCGTAATGCTTCTGAGGCTGACGAGTTTATCTCGAACATTGCGGATGAATTTGACCGTCGCAGTAACGATGACGAGGAGGAAGCGGATTACCGGCCAATTGCCATATGCATTAATGACTTTCTAAGTTTTTATCGTGGAATTTCTCAGGAGAGCGCGGATATTCTTGATGTTCTCACTCGGAGCGGGGCTGACTTCAAGATTTATATTTACATGACATCCAGCATTGAAGATTTAGCTTTCTTGAACACGTTCAGGGCAACAATAATTCCATTTGATAATTGCTTGAAGAAGGGGAATGCAATTGCCGCTGGAGGGAAGTTGATAGATTATATAGCTTTCAGGGATTTACACACTGAACAGGACATTAAATTTGCTGAGAATGAGGGCTGTATAATTCATGATAATAAAGCTGTAACGATAAAATTTGCGAAGGTGAGCCGAGAATAAAATGAACAATGAACCCGAAGCAATTATTGTTACGATTGTGAGCACGAACGATAAAATCTCGCTCGATATGGAACTTCCTGCGAGCCTGCCGATCTCGAAGATTAAGCAGCAAATTCTTGAAGTCTTAAGGAATATTTATGCTGGAGTTTTCGTTGGCTGGAATGACTGTAAACTTGTATACTCAAATCGTTTTCTTGATGACGGAGAAAGTCTGAACTCGTCAGGAGTATGTGAAGGAAGTTATCTTTATGTCGTTAAAATTTAATTAATTCATTCAGCAAGCAACAAAATTTTGTGTTATATTAATAAATCATCACGTTTTATCTTGAAGGAGGTGAAAATTAAATGCCTGAGATTTTATTAAGCCCCGAAACTCTTCGCTCAGAAGCATCAAAAATGGACAGTCAACGCGAGCAATTGACGGATATAGTCATGAAGATAAAAACTCTCGTTGATGGTCTTGAAGCAGGATGGCACGGCGCAGCACAACAAGCCTTCGTAAACAGCTTCAACGATAAAAAGACAGTGTATGACAAATTTTCTGAGGATATGCTTGCTTTCTCGACGTTCATGAAGCAATATGCTGACGCTATGGAATCCGCCGATAACAATTCATTATCACAACTTAATTTTTAATTCAACATGCTTTTACACTAAGAAAGGGGGGAATTAAATGGCTGGAGAGATATTATTAACTCCTGAAAATCTCGAATCAGAGGCAGCAAATCTTCTTAGCTCAAAATCTGCTTTAGACAGTATGTTTTCACAGATTGCTAATCTTGTTGCGGGAATGGTAAGTCATTGGCACGGTGAAACACAGACGGCATTCTCCGACAGTTTCACTCAGAAGAGGGCAGTATTCGATAAATTTTCTGAGGACATGCAGCGTTTTGCTGAGTTCATGAAGAAATACGCTAACGATATGCGCCAAACTGAACAGGGCAACAAAGCTATAGCCAGTAAATTGGGCGCGTAAAAATTTACACACACGGGGCGGAGTAAATGTTCTCTGCCCCCTTTTTAGTGATATGAAGACTGCGGAGGTTTTGCGATGGGTGAAAAAGTTTTTACGATTACCAAGAAGGAATTATTTTACACGGCTTTTATGATGCAATTACGTCAGCTTGTTAATATCGTCTATGATTTTCCGGCGGATGAGACTAAATTTGAGCAGGAACTCGGAGAAGCCCGTAACAGTCTCAGGAAGAAAAAATTACTCACTGAGAGTGCACGACAGGGGATCAGCTTAGACTTTGGATTATGTTCATGCGCGGCGTTTTGTTCGGAACCTGAGAGCTGTGAAGTTGTTGACATGAACGGTTATAAAGCTACGATTTATGCTGTTGGAGGAATTTACATGCTTTTAGAGCCTCAATCTGAGGACAATCAAGATAATTTTGCTGTAACCTGGTTTATCAATAAAAAAACTTTGGATGAATATATCAACTCAAAAACTCAGTCAGAAGGGAATTAAAGATTAATGGCAGGATTAAGGGATTCAAACGGTACGATCGTCATTGATGAACGGGAAGCCCAAGCTGATATACGGAAGATTGAGCAGGCTAAAAAGAAATTGGCCGAGATAAGAAACTTACTTGATCCCTCGAAACTTGATGATGAACGAATGCTTGGTGAAACGCGTGATGCACTTTCTGAGACATTCAGCAAGATGAGCAAGGAATTAAACAATTGGGAAGAAAAATGCACTCTTGTCTCTAAATATATTACTCAAGTTGTCGAGAAGTACAAACGTATTGACCGAGAATATGCCAGCAGAGTTGGTCATAGCGGCGGATCTTTGTTCAAAGGCGGCGGCCGGAGCAGCAGGGAGGGTTAAATTATGGCAGCGACGAGAATTAACGTACAGGCCGTAACGGACAGTATCACCAACGCATTGAAAATGTTATCTGAACAGGGAGAAGCACTCGGCCAGATTGATAACACTGTGAACTCGATGAATGGCGTTTGGGAAGCCGAAGATCAGCGAGAATATTCAAATCAGTTTCAGACGACCAAGACGAAAATTGAGACGTTCAACACTTCGGTGAAAGACACTCTGCAGAACATGCAAACTTACGTCAACGACTGCTCGGCGGCGGATTCACAGACTGCACGAGACCTGAGAAACGTAAGCTGGTAAATCAAAGAGGGGTGAAAAATTTATGCCTAAGATGCAAATTGTTACGGACGAGATGATTAATCGGGCCGGAACGATCGGAGAAAATACGAGCCGAATACTTGAGAGCCAAAATCAAGTTACGCGAATATTCCAGAACATGGGAAGAAATTTCAGCGGAAGAATTCCTACGTTAATGACACAAACAATGCTTGCAATGGATAAGGATTACAAATCCATGAACGGAATTTTGACGGGCTACAAAGATTTTCTTGAGGACAGCGCGCATAATTACGAATGGACGGAAGAAGAATTAACGCGATGGGCAGAAAGTCTTGGCGAGAAATCCGCTAATTCCTCAGGCAACAGTTCAAACGCAGGCACTTCTTCAACCTCTGGCACGTCGTCAACATCTTCGACATCTGGCACATCTTCAACGTCTTCTGCTTCACAAGAGACAAATTCTACAGACAATGCAAATTCAGAAGTAAACGGAGTATTTCAATATTCAGATTACGCTGTTTCTGCTCCTGATTTAAATTCGGATTACTATCATAATAAAGATACACATGCTACAAAAAGTTTTCCAGCAAATTCTCAATATAATCGTGATAATGTAGAACATCTGAATTGCGTTCATTATGCAAGAGCACGCGCAATGGAAGTAAATCAACTGGATACTTGCCCCACATTTCCAGCTTCTGGAACATCTACACAGATACGGGAAAACAGTGTAGCTTGGTATCATAAGGCAAGCGGCGGCACCCATGCTGTTTACGTTGAACGTGTGCAATATGATAACAGCGGTAATCCTGAGTGGGTATGGTTTTCTGATTCAAATATGGTTGGTCAAGCCGATGGAACACTTCATAATATGTCATATGAGGCATTCCAAACATATGATGGACGAAAAGGTTGGTCCGTTGCAAACTATGACTATTTTTAACAGGAGCTTATCATGGCAAATTTAATCGCTTTCGACTCTCAATATACGTCAGACCAGGTAAGAAATCTTCGACGAGCTCAACATGTCCTTGAAGAAGCAATCAGGACGCTCAAAAATGCAAGTGCTCATGAAGGTTGGAAGTGTCCAGAAAATAAAAATATTCATGACAGCATTACGAACATTACGAGCAAGTTAACAAGACTTGACGGAGGCATGACAGGAACAGCAGAGGCTTTGAACAACGGATTAGCCCGTTTTGAAGAGCTTGAAACTCGTGCGGAAAATCAAGCCAGCAATATATCCAGTTCACTGCAAAATCAATATGGCACACAGAATAATGGGATTAAAGCTCTGCCGTTTACACTGATACCGTTTTTGGGTGGAATGTTCCAAATTCCCAAAATTCTACAGCCTAAAATTTTGGGACTTCCAGAGGGATTTATAGACCAATTTGTTAATATGCTCAAAAAGTATTTCCCTTATTTTTTCAACGACAACACAACGACTACGGACACAACGAATACGCCTGCTCCTGCTCCTGAACCTGAGCCCGAACCAACGCCCTCGCCTGAGCCTGTTACATTGACAGAAGGAAATTTTGACTCAACAGTTGAATTTGTATTCGCCAGTGAAGGAGGCTTTTCAGATGATCCTGATGATCCGGGCGGAGCGACGAATATGGGAATAACTCATTCAACGTTGGACACAGCTTATCAGCTGGGCATAGTCTCACATAATGACGTTACACAATTAACGGTAAACGAAGCTAAAACTATTTACAGAGAAATGTACTGGGAGCCCTCAAATGCCGACAAAATGCCTGATCCTTTAGCAACGATTTATTTCGATACTGTCGTTTTATGCGGTCAGTATGGAGGCGGAAAATTATTCCAGCGTGCGTTAAATAATTTAGGGCAGTCCGTAGTTGTTGACGGTTCTGTAGGCCCTCAAACTTTAGCCGCTATGAATGAACAGTTAAAATCTCCTGAGGATGTCAAAGCCTTGTGTAATGAACTCTGCAATGTCAGGCAGTCTTATCATGAGTCAGACGTTAACGCTTGGAAATATCTCACTGGCTGGACTAACCGAGTAGAAAGAATGAGAAATTTGGGGAATTCATATGCCGTCTAATGTAATTGTTTTCGATTCACAATACACGTCTGAACAGGTTAAAAATATTGAGCGTGCACAACAAGTTCTTGAAGAAGCGATAAGGACGTTGAAGAATGCGAGTGCTCATACCTGCTGGAAATGTCCCGAACGTGAGCAGATTAACACCAGCATGGGGAATATCACGAAGAAGCTCGGCAATCTCAATCAAGGCATTGAACAAACCGCTCAAGCTCTCACTAAAGCGACGCAAAGATTTCAAGATCTTGAAACTCGTGCTGACGACCAGACTAACAGCCTCTCAGGCAATCTGAAACAGCAAAATGGTTTTCCGGCGCACTCACGAGGACAGAACGGAACGGCCAATTTACCCGTAACACAAGTTCCTACTAATAATAATTCGTTCGATATCAGCAAAACTCTTAAGGGATTTGCTCGGAATGCAATTAAAACGGCGTGCACAGGTCTCGGCGGCTTAATCGGAGCGGTGAAAAATGGAGTTGAAGGAATAACCAGCGGATTTATTGCGGACGTTAAAGAGGGAATTATTGATAAATGCGTAAATATTTTCCAGTCAAGTTATAATCTTCGTGAAACTCTCGCTGAACCTCCGTATGACGACACTGCTCGTGAAGTTGTTAATATCGTAGTAAATGCTGTCGGATTATTAGGCACTGTTACCGGGCTTCAAGGTGAAGTTGAAGTTTTCAAAGATCTTGGTTCACTCTCTAATGTCTCTAATAAGGACAAATTATTAAAGCTAGTTGTGACTAAACAAGAGGAATTATCGGGTAAATTCTCAGGCATTTTAACGAATGATGGTAAAGCAGCAAAGGAGATTTATTTTCCAGCTAGCGAGGGTAAAGGGGCAGACGAAGTATTAACGAAACTCATTACGGAGACCGTAGTACCTTTTGGGCTTGATGAAACTTTGATACAAGGAGTTCAAGGAATTGGCGAAGGCGCGAAAACCGGCGGTGAAGTTGGGAATACTTTGGGTGATATGATTTGTAATTTCTTAGGCTTGTGATTATGAGTATAATTCAGCGTAGAAAACTAAAATTTTCGGCTTACTCAACCGTCGGACTTGTGCGTGCAAACAATGAGGATAATCTTTATTGTAATGGAATTTACATGAATACCGCTAATTCTCGTGAGAATACCTCTTATTCTTTTTCTTTCGCGCGTTCAATTCATTCTAAAGGAATTCTTAATCCAGAAGATTTTTCCCTTGATGACGCTTTCGAAACTCCCTGTATTTTTGCCGTCTGTGATGGAATGGGCGGGGAAGCTCAGGGTGAACTTGCTTCATTAATTGCCGTCAAAACTCTTCATGAACATTCTGAAGAAATTAAATCAGGAAAAACAGACGAAGCTGTCCAGTCGTTTATTTCGAATGCAAATGAAAGACTGTGTAAGATTATGAATGAGACGAAATCCAGAACAGGAACAACTCTTGCTCTCGTCGTAATCTCCAAAGATTTAGTTCATGCGTATAATATCGGCGACTCAAGAATATATAAAATGCAAAACGGAAAATTCTCTTGTATCTCTGAGGATCATACAGTTGCGGCCCAGAAAATTAAACTTGGATTACTCACGCCCGAACAAGCCGAGCATGACAGGAGCCGACATATTTTAACTCGCTGTTTGGGAGTATTCGACGAAGAGATGATATTAACGCCTTACGCAAGCCCTGAGTTTCGTGCGGATAAAACTTGTCGAATATTGCTGTGTTCAGACGGACTTACTGGGATGTTGCCGAACGAAGAAATTCGAAATATTATGCTTACGTGTAAAAATTGCTCATATGCTGTTCGAAAACTTGTTGCAAGCGCGTTACGAAACGGCGGAAGAGACAACACAACCTGCATTGTGATAGACTGCTAGCCTGAAGGAGAAAAAATTTATTCCATGACTGACATAAAAATATACGAGCCTTTATGGGGATCCTGGTACATTGACGAACAGCTCGGCGAGGGATCATTCGGTAAAGTTTATCGAGTTCACAAGGAGGAATTCGGACGGAAATACGAAGCTGCCGTAAAAATAATCTCAATTCCTCAGAGTGAAGCCGACATTCTTCAAGCTAAGAGTGAGGGGCTCAACGATGAATCAGCTCGGAGCTATTTTCAAGCGTTCGTAACGGATATTATTCAAGAAATCGACTTAATGAGTGCATTTCGCGGCAACAGCAACGTAGTTTCCCTTGAAGATCATACTGTAATCGAGCATAAAGGCAAAATCGGCTGGGATATTCTAATTCGCATGGAGTTATTGAGCACGCTTTCAAGCTACGTTACACAGAAGCCCATGACTCAAGCTGAAGTTGTGAAACTCGGCATTCATATTTGCAGGGCGTTAGAACTTTGCGCAAAACATAACACAATTCATCGAGACATTAAGCCGGACAATATTTTTATCTCACAATACGGGGATTACAAACTTGGAGATTTCGGGATTGCTCGGCAGATTGAGCGTACAATGTCGGGTCTCTCGAAAAAAGGAACGTATCAGTACATGGCTCCTGAAGTCTTCAAGGGCAATGAATACGGGGCTTCAGTTGATACGTATTCGCTTGGAATTGTCATGTATCGTTTCTTGAATAAAAATCGAGCACCTTTTCTTCCTGCATTTCCTGAACCGATTACGCCGAGAGATCGTGATGATGCTTTATTGAGGCGAATGAACGGAGAAAATATCCCGTCAATTCCGGGCATCAATGACGAGTTAAACTCGATCGTTCTGAAGGCTTGTGCTTATGACAGGCATGAACGCTTCAAGAACGCTTCTGAGATGAAAACGGCTTTAGAATTTCTGGCCAATTCATTATCGGATTTATCTTTGCCGATTATCGTAACTTCCGAACCTAAAAACTCTGGAGCTGATGACGACGACGAAACTTTCGAGGATGAAACGACAACGAGAACTGAGACAATCAATGACTTTGACAGCGAGACTGACGAGGGGACGAGAATAGTTTTTCCCAGACATGAAGAAGTTGTTGATGAGGAGCCTGATGTTCCGGAAAAAAAGGAAGTAAAAGTTCCCGAAAAAATCATGAAAGCATTGGCCTGTTTCAGCTCTGTATGTTTGGGAATATTAGCTCTGCTTACGTTCTTCAGCAATACCAGCAAGGATATATTCACATTCCTTCCAATTTATATATTATGTATAAGTCAAGCTGTTCTGAAGTTCAGGAATAAAATCATCAATAATTCGTTCATCGTATTTTTAGCGAGTTATTTATTGTACGGTGTATTAATCGATTTCCAATTTTTTGATTATTACCTTCTGAGTTTTACGTTGGGTGTGTTGTCTCTTGAAGCCTCGAAGGACAAGAGAGCCGGAATTGTTTATTGTGTCGCAATGATAATTTGCTCAATAATATTCGGTCTGTTAGTTGTTCATGTGAGTCGTACGACGCATTATGTATATGTCATCGGAGCAATCGCAATCCCATTAATGACGTTGATAAATTCTCCGACATCTTTATTGTTGATGAGCACTGAGGACGCAGAAACTCTCTCACGGAAAAATGTAATCGGCATTGCATTATTAATCTCCTCGCAATTATGCATGTTGATCGTTTTTGCGATTTACGTGTTCAGGAATTCCCAGCTGCTTTATTATGTGATTAACGCTAATTTTCCTGGATTTTCGCCTGAACGTTTTTCATGGTGGAGTTACGGACGCTTTATAGGGTTAATTCTTCAGTTCTGCGCATTCTCCTCACTCTTGGCTGAAGCTGCAGCGAGCATAACGCCTGAGAAATTTTTAAACGCAATGAACTCACAAAATCGCCGTAAAGTTATATTGAGCACTCTGACGATTATATCTGTAATCACGCTTATTATCGTAATCTTTATGAGTATTTAGGGTAATTTATCCTAAGTCAAACTCGTTGAACTGGTATTTCAGGCCGAAAGTTTTTATGATGGCAATATATATTTCTCTGTTCTTGTTGTCTGGTGTTAATGAGTTCAGCGTCTTGCTTACGTCCGCTATGAAGTCAACCTGTGAATGAGTAAAATCATGCGTCATTAAGATTTTCAGCTCACGGATAAATCCTTGTTCAAAGCCTTCTTCGTGTCTCATAACGTTTACAATCAGAACTCTATCAATCTCACTTGCGATAGACACGTAAATTGCGAAGAGGTAAAACATGAACGCGTCATCATCAGAAACTTTCTCAAGATATGAAGCCAGCTGACGAATTTTATTCGCTAAAGTCATTCTGTCTTGTTCCGGCTCATGATTAGCTAAAGCCTTCTCACAAAGTTTGTAAATCATTGTCTTGAGCTCGTGAAAGTTTTTCAGGTTCATATGACATTCAATTATGTTGACGGCTAAATTGTAGTATTTATCGAAGCTGTAAGAGTTATTCTGAGTTAAAATCTTCTCAGCCTGTTTCAAGCAATACAGCCGATTTTTATAGTCGTCAATATAGCTGTAAGATGATGCGGCATCTTCCCATGCTTCGTAATTTTCCTCCGGAGATTTTTTCCCGCTCTCGACCTCAGCGATTAATATATAGTTCGTCTTCCTCCGAATTTCGTTGACCTGATCAAACGTGTATAAATCGGGTTTCCCTGACATACATTTACTCTGAACTCTAAAAATTAAGCTCTGTAAGTAATCATTCTCAATTTTATTCTGGTCCATGATAATTTGAGCAAGTTCACAATTCCTTAATGCTTCGTCAATTCTGCCGTATGTTGAATTGCTGATGTAAATTGTGTAATCCATGAGGTGTTTTACAGCGCGTTCATTTTGCTTCAAACTCGCCGCCGTATCAATGAGACGCTTGAAGTATTCTCTCAGAAAGTCATCATTAATAGTGTAAGTGTCAGGCTTTTTATCCTTGAGCATGTAATAATACTTCAGGCATATTCGCCAAAATTTTTCGTCGCCGTGAATTACGAACAACTTATAATATCCCTCAAGCGTTGCGGCCAAGCTGTAATCATTGTTCTCATTAATATTGTGTTGAATTAGTTCTTTGGCGAAAAAGTCAGCTTCATCAAGTTTATTCTGGGAGATTAAAATATCTATCAGCATTACACAGGCATAATCAATGTAATCTTCAGTTTCCTCATCAGCTTGTAACATAACTTTCAAAATTTTGATTGCTTTATCTTTGCGGCCTGTTTTCTCGTAAATTTGGGCAAGCTCATAAAAATTAAGCTCGTACGGATCTTCCTCACATGCTTTTTCGTAATATTCAACGGCTTTGTCATAATTCCCGTTCATCTCATAATCCGAAGCCAATTCCGAAAGAGTTACCCGGCCAATTTCAAATACATTCTTTTGCGGCCGTTTAATCTCGTCAATCATACGCTGATAAAGATATCGTTTTTCTGGGTCCGCAAAATGTTCCATTCTGTAGAATGCCGAGTAATCGCTCGTGTCGTAGAAATCTCGTAACTTTTCGAGGAGTTTAACTTTGTCGTCTGGTGAGATAGCTTTTGCTTCCCTTAGTTTTTCGGCGGCTTCGTCAAGAGTTCTGATTATTTTTTCGTATATCGCGTTTAATTCCGGTTCGAACTCGTCATCAGAGATATACATAATTTCGCTTTCGATTGCTTCAGAAAACGCTAATGCTGTCTCAATATAATTCATGCATAAATATTCAGCTTCGGACGAGTATTTTTTGCAGAAGTCAATAGTTTCATCGAACATTCGGCTGACGAGATTTAATTTCCCGACGCAGTAATCATGAAAATCTCCCGCTTCATCTGCCTCCTCAGCTTCAAGAATATCAACTTCCGACAAATATTTTATTCTCCTTCGGTAAAGCCTTTGCAGAATATCCCATTTCCCTTTTTCCCGAATATCACCACAAATCTTTATTCCCTCTTCAACATAATCTTTCTTGCCGTAACTCAAGCAAAGCTCAGCATAAAGTAAATTTTTCCCCGATATTCTTCGCATGAAAGTATCAGTTACGTAACTTCTAATATCTCGTTCGGGTAAGTTCAGAGATTTATTTTTCATGAACGCAATAATAGAACGTGTTATATTTTGGCAGTTGTCTGTCGTCGGTTTCAGATTAGTGTAGACTAAATCAAGAATAACTTGGTGAAGAGAAATTTTCTCGTTAGCTTCGTCAATCTCAATCCATCGGCGGCGTATTAACTTGTTCAGCGTTTTTACGTCCTTGAGCGTGAGCATGTCGATAAATTTTGTCCTCTTAATTCTGATATTCCCGAAGAGTGAGAGGCTCATCATAATTTCTTTTTCCTGAGCTGAGAAGTTCGAGATATTAAATAACGTGCTGAGATGTGATTTAACTTTTTCCGCACGAAGTTTATTATCCTTGCGATGTTTAATTTTCGTGTCGTCAGTCCGTGTAATTCCTTCTTTTTCGAGAAAAGTCGTGTAAAGTTTTTCGGGGCTTTCGTCAGTCTCGCGAAGATATTTAGCAATAAGCTCAACCGTCATTGTGTGATTGTCAACGAAGTCAATAATTTTCTCGACGTATTCAAATTCCCTCTCGCTGTAATCCTTATCGTTATAGAGCCGGAAAATCCCGTTAATCTCGTCGTTGTCCGTAATCTTCTCAATGTCAATCTGCGGATAATTATAATCTCTGAAGTCTTCCCTCGTCGTAATTATGAATTTGCAGGGGCACGCGAGAATGTTTCCAAGATTTGCGTCATCTTCACTGTCAAAATTGTCGATAATTATTAAATCATTGGGCGTTAAGATTTCCCGTAAGATTGCTAGTTTACGTTGATAAAAATCTTCCTGAGTTTCATTTTCGTCCCGGCCAATTTTATTAATGCTAATCTCGTCAATCACTAAGTCAATTATCGAGCTCGTATATTTGCAGAAAATTATTGTCCCGTAAAAATTTCGGTGTAAGGCGGCGTATTTTTTGGCAAGCTCAGTTTTCCCAATTCCCCCGATGCCTGAGAGAAACACTAAATTATTGTCTCGTAACGCTGAATGAATTTCTGAGAGTTCCTGTTCTCGTCCTAAAAAATTGGCTGAGCTGTATTGAAAATTGTCATACACAAAAACCCGCTCAATCTCCGACAAGTTAATTAGCTCATCAAGTTTCTCAATGACGACTGCAATATTATTCCAGCGTGAAGATATTGACA
>CALGHA010000148.1 GCA_937915835.1 uncultured Fretibacterium sp.
CTCAAGCAGGCGTAAAGACGGGAACAAGTTCAAGAGGAGGCATGAGAGTTCCGGGAATGCCGAGAGTTCCGGGAACTGGACGGGGCGGCGGCGGACGACGATAAAAATTTTTGAGGGCAGAAGAAAAGTTTATTCCTCTGTCCTCTTGGTATTCAGCGCTATTTTTTCGGAAGTTGGAGCCAGGAGCCTAAAATCTCGTCCCATTCTGGAGGCTCAAATCCAACAAAACCAGCATCAGAATAGAACGTAAACTCAGAGAAGTAAACTTTGCCGTCAATCTGATATAAATCTACTCTAACATGAGGAATACCTGCACTAAGTTTAGCAGCAATTTCAAGCATTTCATCAAAACATTTAGGCTTCTCATAAGGAATTTTGCTATTCGGGAAATTCTGTCGCAGCTTCAACCTTTGCCAATTCGTATCAAAATAATCAATCGTTTCATAAGGAGTTTTATCGTCTTGAATTGCCTGAATAAGTTTAGGAACTCCGTTGAACGTAAAAATTTTATATACAGGAAGATTAGGATTATCGCCGTCCTGCATATATTTTTCGGCTATAATCTTGTGCGGAACATTTTTGTAAGACCATTCACGATTTGATACTCCGTAAGTTCTTTTGAGCGACCTGCTGAGAATTTTTCGCGCACGTTTTATGTCAAACCTTGATTTATCCCGACATATTGCAAACCCTCCGCTGTCATGAGTACACTTGAGCACAAATTGTTCGGGGAGCGCATCAAAATCAATCTCGTCAAAGCTGTCATAAACTCCGAGCAACGGGATAACGTGTTCAGCTCCGATTTTGTCCGCAACGAATTTTTTCACGGCGTATTTATCGGCCATAATCGTATATTCAGGGTTATGGTCATAAACTTTCAACCAGTTTAATTTTTCTGTTAGAGTTCTGGGATTTTCGAGGTCTAAATCTCTTCCCATGCGATATTTATACGCACGCTTGAGATATTCTTCATCGGACATAGAATCATAAAATCCACGGGACGCCAGCGCAAAAAATCTATATTTGGGAATTAGCAATGCTCGGATAGCCTTAAATGCAAATTTCAGAGGGTTCATAACAACACCTCCGCAATAAAGGCACAAGAAAAATTTTTTAATGGGATTACAAAAGGACAGATTAAGCTACTGCGAACTGCGAACTGCGAACTGCGAACATTATAGCCACAATTTTGCATTCTCGTCAACCTCCTGTTTACGTAAATTTTTCATTATTTTATCACAAAATTAACGGCCCCGAAATACTCAGAGCCGCTCAATTTATTTATGCTTCAATCGGAATTTCTGCTTCATCTTGTCTCGGCCATGTTGATGTCCATGTTCGAACAGGCAAGCCCCAAATGTTAATGAAGCCCACAGCCGCAGAATGATCAAACGTATCACCCTCTGAATACGTCGCTAAATCATGACGGTAAATACTCTTCGACGTCTTCAAGCCTCTCACGACCGCTTGACCTTTGAACAATCTCATCTTGACTGTTCCGTTCACATAACGTTGAGTGTCATTCATGAACGCATTAATCGCATCACGTAACGGAGAGAACCAATTCGGCATTAAGATTTACGCCACCTGAGGGATTACTCGCGACTATTTCATTTTACCAGGAAATTTTGACGCGTCCTAGAACTCTTCATTCTGGGATATTATGGCCTGAAAGGGACGGCTTTATGATGATGCCTGTGCAAGTTGAGACGGGAATTAGCGATAATAGATTTGTCGAGCTCGTGAAGGAACAAATAGAACGGCGGCCAGTCTTGCGCGAGGGCGTTGAACTTGTGATTAATGCTCAAGCAGGCGTAAAGACGGGAACAAGTTCAAGAGGAGGCATGAGAGTTCCGGGTATGCCGAGAGTTCCGGGAACTGGACGGGGCGGCGGCGGACGACGATAAAAAATTTTTGAGGGCAGAAGAAAAGTTTATTCCTCTGTCCTTTTTTGTATAAGTAGTGAAATTATTCTTGGTTAAAACTGTTTCATATCGTAAAATTTTAAACAATGCAATAATATTTTGGCGGATTTAGTGTAAAATAAGCAAAAATATTTAGAAGGAGCGATTAATTTTGCGGAGGGTAATTCTGTTATGCCTGTTGATCTCAATAATTTTCACGGGGAGTTCTTACGCTTCAACAGGAGGCAACACCGGCAACACAGGCTTGTGGGAATATCCAACCGCAGAAATGCCTGAAGACGGAACAGGCCGCTTCGGACTAACGAATGCATCACCTTACGAATATTATTTTCTTGATTTAGCTTGGCTTCCATGGCTGGAAATTAACGCACGCTTTAATACTTTCGCAACAATCGACATCGGCAATCGTCGTTACATGGACAAAGCTATTGACCTCAAAGCTATTCTCTGGCACAACAAAGACCCGGAAAAATGGTACGCTCCTTCTCTCGCGCTCGGTGTAGTCGACATGATGGGAACGGAAATCATGAAGGCGTTTTACGGTGTTGCAACCTGGCGATGGGGAGACGTTGCCGCGACAATAGGTTATGGCTCAGACAGATTTAACGGACTTTACGGCGGAATTGAATGGGATATTAATAACTGGCTGACTTTTAAGGCTGAATATTCTCCGTTGGATTATGCTCATGATGGAAATATTCTCCAGAAAATGCCCTCGAAAAAATATAATTTCGGCTTCGTCTTCAAAGCTCCATGGGGAATGGAAGGCTCCGTTAGCTACCAGCGTGGTGATGATTTCGTCTTCTCGATCTCACAAAAAATTGACCTTAAGGGCCCGTTCTTTGGAAATTCACGCAAAAACTTTGAGGCTCCGGGCGATTCAAGATGTCCTAATTGGGCTGACACTAACGCGGAAGATTTACTTGCTCGGATAAAGTCAGGGCTTGAGAAATTCGTACGTGTTCGCGATGTTGATATTAAGCTCGATGAAATTCAAGACGGGTATAAATTAACGCTGGCTTACGAAAATTACGGTTATTCTTCTCACGCCGAAGCAATGTCGAGATTATTAGTCGTTCTCGCTTCGATTATGCCTGAAACTCAAGAACTCGTATTAATCCATAAGAACGCAGGTATTCCCATTGTAAGAGCAGAATTTCCCGGTTCATTGTTATTTGATTTGAGGGCACGTTCATTAAGAGAGGATAATTCAATTCACAGCTCAATTTTCACTTGGGCCAATTCCGACGCAGAAAAAGAAATCAAGGACGCTGACACAAACATTCTCAAGTCCAAAGCTCAGCATGAAGTCAAGGCAATGTTGACGTATGATCCTCGAATTGACCAGACTTTAGGCGAAACTTACATGGATAGGCTCAACATTGATGCGATTTATCGAGGGCGTTACTCAAACGGCTGGGGAAGTATTATCGACGTAAAATTCCCGTTCTATGACACTATGGACTTGACCGATGGAACAGGCTTATGGTGGGAAAAAGATTTGAACAGGGAAGTACGTATTCAGCAGGCCGGTTTAACTTACGCAAATAATTTCGACAAGGACGGCCGATTTTGGTTATTCGGTGAAGGCGGTTATCTCGACGAGGAATGGTTCGGCGGAAATTTATGGCTGAGATATTACGGCAAAAACGGAAACTGGTGGCTCGGCGGGAGACTGGCAATGCTTCATGACAGAGATCCTTATTCATTCGGCGGTTTAACTGACGGCAGATTAGAATATTATTATGGAAGAGTTATCGATTATCCGAATGAAGATGACTGGCGGCATGCTGAATGGCTTCAGGCAGGATTTAACGTTTACGGGCTTGATCTCGACGTTGAGGCCGAATACGGAAGATTTGCTGACAACGATAAAGGCTACAAAATTTCTGTAACTAGACACTGGGACGATACAGCTCTGGGCTTCTGGTATATGGACACGGATTATCACGCTCCGGGAAAAGATTTCACGAAAGCCGGAGTTCACATGGAAATTCCTGCTGAAAAATGGTTCGGCTCCTGGTTCGGAAATTCAAGCTCTCATATCTGGGAACAAGACACGTTATTTATTTCAGCGTGGAACATAGAATCAGGACGTGAGGGCGGCAAAATCAGAACTCCTGAACGTATGATGAGCCAGCTTCGACCAATGGCGTTAAAGAAAAATGTAGAAAAATTATTGCAGGATTACTGCTCATATGATGACGAAAGAGACGGCAGCGAAGATGATAAACAAGTTCAAAGCCTTCTTGAATATATTTTCCATTAAAGAATTACTAAGTAAGACAAAAATTTTTTCTGAGGTGATTAATATTGCGTAAAAAACTTTTCGTAACAGGGATTTTGCTTTTGTCTATGTGTACAGGAGCTTATGCCGCTGCTGTTGGACCTCTTGCTCCTTCAGTGCCTTCAAACGCTCAAACTCCCGGAAGTGTTCAGATGCCGACAGTTCCGAACAATCCGACAACTCCAGCAGTACCCAATATTCAAGGCGGAAGCGGAAGCGGAATAGATTTTTCCGGCGTTGACCAAATCCAGCGAGACGCTAATCAAGGCCCGGAAAATATTGATTTAACTCGCGGAGATCCGTTACTTGAGAACCAGAACCCCAATCAAATCGATAACGTTAATGACTATCAAGAGGGCTTAAATGCTCAGGATACACAAGGACTTCAGGGAACACAAGGGCAGAATGTGTTAGCAGAGCCGACGGAAGCAGAAATTAATGACTATTTCAACCAAATACTTTTTGCCCGAACTCCTAACGCTAACCCTATGGGACAATTAATGCGAAGGATGCCGAGATTTGGTATGTCATTCTTCAGGAGGCCGCCTTCAACTTATGCCCCTATGGACGCTGTACCTGTCACTCAGGATTATAGAATTGGTGTAGGCGACGAGATTACTTTAACAGTGTGGGGAATTCCTGAGGAGGGAAATTACCGAGTTGTTGTTGACCGCGACGGAATGGCGAATATTCCTCATATCGGAGTTGTCAGATTGGCCGGTTACACTCTTGAAGGAGCCGAGAGAATATTAAGCTCAAGATTAGGACAATATTACACGGGCTTCCAGATGAATTTATCGATGGGACGTTTACGCTCAATCATGGTCTACGTAACGGGAAATGCTCAGAGGCCTGGAGCTTACACGGTTTCTTCTTTCGCAACTCTCGTTAATGCTTTAATCGCGTCTGGTGGACCTTCATCGAGTGGCTCATTGCGAAATATCCAGCTTAAGCGTAACGGAAGAACTATAGCCAATTTCGACATGTACGCGATGTTATTGCAGGGCGACAAATCTCAGGACGCGAGGCTTCAAGCAGGAGACGTAATCTTTATTCCGCCGGTTGGTCCGTTAGTAGGAATTGCCGGAGAAGTTCAGAGGCCCGGAGTTTATGAGCTTAACGGAGCAACGAGAGTTCAAGATTTGCTTTACATTGCTGGAGGGCTTAACGCTCAGACTTTCAAAGGACGAGTTCAGTATTACCGAATTTTCAACCATGAATACGCCGGAGCTTTTGAAGGCACAATCGCGGAAATTGAGGATAATGAACTTGCTGACGGAGATATCTTGAGGCTCTATCCAGTTTATAACTTCGCGGCGACTGTTTCAATCTCAGGGCCTGTAATGAGACCAGGAACTTTCATCATCATTCCTGGACAAACGAGAATTTCTGAGATTATCGAACGTGCAGGAGGACTTAACACTACGGCTTCAGACACAGCAGAACTCACCCGCGTAACTCCTTCGCTTAACGGCCCGGTTAATGACCGTCAGTCAATAAACTTAGTTCAGGCAATGCAGGGCGACCCTGTGAATAACTTAACTCTTGAGAATGGAGATCAAATTACAGTCCTTGTCATTCCCGACTGGAAACAGGCGCTCCGTGTAACTATTGCCGGAGAAGTCAGAAGGCCCGGAACTTACTCAATGTTTGCTGGCGAGAAACTTTCTGATTTAATCGAACGTGCAGGAGGTTTCACAAAGAAAGCATTCTTGCCCGGAGCGATTTTCACTCGTCGGAGTGTAGCTTACGAACAGAGAAGGGCATTAGCACAGATGGCCGACCGAATGGAACGCGAATTATTGGAGTCCATGCAGAACACAGCGAGCGGAGGTTTAACGTCAACCGGCGAAACGACAGCGCTTAACGCCGAATTTAACAGACGAAGACAGCTGATTAACAATTTGCGACATCTTGATATTATGGGCAGAATTGTAACGAAGATTGACACGCCGGCCAATATTCAGGGCACTCAATGGGATTATGAGCTTCAGGATTACGATTATTTACGCATTCCGGAAACTCCTTTAACCGTCAACGTAATGGGAGCGGTTTACTCATCATCGACGCAGATTTACCGCAAGGACATGAGCATAAACGGTTATATCAACGCGGCCGGTGGAGCACTCAAGACGGCGCATAAACGCATGGTTTACTTGCTTAAGAGCGACGGAACAACGATAAGATTAACACGAAGTACGGCGATGTTGTCGAGTAAAAAGTGGACACCTCCGAGCGGATTTTCAGCGAAAGTTGAGCCCGGTGATACAATTGTTGTGCCTGTGAAGTATCTTGACCGTCAGCCGATTGAGTCATTCAAGGATGCTGTCGAGATAATTTACAAAGTTGCTGTAGCAGCAGGAGTAATTATTGATGTTACGAATGATTAAGAAATTTTTGCTGGCTTTATCGCTCGTGTTGTGCTTTTCATGTGGAGCATTTGCCGCGAACGTGAAGTATGAGTATAAAGTTGTGCCGCTTGGTTCTCTTACGTCATTGCAGAAGTCGAAAGAGGCAGTTACGAAGACGGCTCAAGTCGAAGAATTGCTGAACAAGTACGGAGCTGAGGGCTGGGAGATTGCCGAGATTTTTGCGGTACGGACAACTTTTGACCCGAACGTTTTCTTTGTGATTATGAAACGGGCATTATAACTTGACGAATGAGAATTTTACGCTAAAATATTTGAGTTGTTACGGGACGTAGCGCAGTCTGGCTTAGCGCATCTGCATGGGGTGCAGGGGGTCG
>CALGHA010000149.1 GCA_937915835.1 uncultured Fretibacterium sp.
GCTTCAACATCTGCACCGGCCTCGATTATTGCTTTCACAGCTTCAGGGGTATTACTCGTCACAGCCGTAAATAATGAGTTGTTGTTGAAATTAACTCCTGCTTTCACAGCTTCACGAATTTCTGCGGGAGTTCCATGTTCAGCGAGCGCGGCAATATCATAATTTTTCGGTTCATTACGGGCAAAGATTAAAGCGATGACTGCAATTACGACGACAGCGGCAATCCACAAAAACTTTTTGAGCGAGAATTTCTGCGGCTTTGGAGGTTCAGGCTTATTTTCACCTTTTAAGGCACTTACGAGTTCATTTATTGCTTCGTTATAATTCTTTCTCGTGTCAAAATATTTTGAGTCAGCAAGAAAATACTTCAACTTCTCAGGTTCAAACTTATCAAATTTAACGCAGAATACAGGTTTATTATTACTCACAGCAACGGCAATTTCACTCTCTACGATTTGGCTGTTATCGGCTTCCTTAGATAGCAAGAGAACGACGGCCCGGCATTCTCTCAACGCTGAAGTTACGGCTTCAACATGACTTACTCCGGCAGAAATATCACGCGAAGCATACCAAGTTTCAAGCCCTGAACGTTCAAGATATTCTGCAATTTTCACGGCCGATTTCCGCCTGGAATTTGTGTAACTCAGAAAGATTTTTCCCGATGCGTTGACTTTTACTTCTTCGTGAGTTTGTGAAACTTCCTGGACTTGTGATATTTCAGAACTATTCACGTTTTCCGTGTCATCTTTAAAATCTTTGTCCTGGTCTTGAGGCTCGGAGATTTCGTCAATAATATTGCGGATAAGCTCATCTAAAGTTTCATCGCGCCGTTCAAGCCAATTCAATCTATGTTTCATGCCAAGAAGGTATCTTAAATTCTGGGGATTTATTCTTTCGACTTCAAGGCAGATTACACGTTTTCCGTTTTCGACAGCGTCGTATAATTCCCTCTTTACGTGTACGCTTGCATCTGAATGAGCACTTAATAAAAGCACAAACACCCGGCACTGTTCAATACCTCTAAGAATTTCCTGGTCATAGTCATAACCTGCCCTGATGTCGCGAGGAGCATACCAGGCTTTGAAGTCGTATTCTTTGCGGCTCTCAAGGTAATTAGCGATATGTTCAGCTAGATCATGTTCTTCTGAAGCATGACTGATGAATATTTTACTCGTCATAATTTCCCTCCAAAATTTTACGCAAAATCTCGGCTATGTTGTCAATATCTTCCGGCTTATAAATCGTGATAACTTTCTTGCTCCATTTTTCCCTAAGTAAAGAATTATTTGCCTCAAAAGTGTTCGTGTTATTTCCGCGCATATCCGTAATCAAGATAGCTTGTGCGTTCACTCCGAGCCTGGTAGTAATGTCATAGAGTTTAGCATAATATTCATCAATAATTTTATTCTGAGCCTTGCACTCGATACACAGAGACTTGAAGCCTTTAGTGATAATACAGTCAAACTCATTATGTCCTCCCTCGTTCCAGCCGACTTGAAAACCTGTTGTAACGTCATCAAATAATCCAGACTCTTCGGCCTTGTGAAAAACGTAGAGTTCTAACATTCTTCCGGCTGTGGTCATTAATCCCCTGATTGAGTGTGAAGAATATGAAAAACTTGCTGTAGAATTTTGCGGGCAGCTGAGATTGTTAATATATCCCATTGAAGCAAAGAATTTCAAGAGGGCTTGAGCTTTGGAGCCTTCGGGAACTTGAGCGTCTTGAACGACTAAATCATGAATTTTTATGTTTGCGCTGCCGGATTTATCTATCCAGCATTCGACAGCCTCAAAATCAGAGAATATGAGAGCATAAGGGTCTGCAAAGATTTTATGATATATGCTGACATACTTCGGATGAGATTTTATTATGACCTTGCATAAGTTCATGTTATGGCCTTTGATTGAGCTTCCGGAATAAGCAAAGCCGTTGTTGAGCAAAAATGTTACTATTCTCTCAGCAGTAGGGCGGCAAATCACAGGCAGATAATATATTAATTCCTCAGGTTCTACGTAGGAGAGAGGAACAAATTTCACTTCTTTACGGGCATGGTAATTCTCAAGGGATTTACATAGATGCTTCCAAGTATCAGTAAAATTGGCCTCAGTATATTTTTCCCATAAAGCTACATAGTCTCCGGAAAAACTTGATGCTGTATTCTCAAGACTGAAAGCCTGACAAAGCGTGAGCATATCAGCGATACTAATCGAAATTCGACGTGGAATATACGTAAAAATCTCACAGCCTTTAATCTCGCTAAAATTCATCGTGAGCATGTCAAATTTATAATACCGGGAAATATTATAACTCTTAAGCAAACCGGCCAATTTCGTATTATTCTTCTCAAGCACAAAGTTTTCTGAACGCTCAAGTATAATCTCGCAAAACTTCGCGTAATCCTCATTCTTGATGGGAATAAATTCTACATGCTT
>CALGHA010000150.1 GCA_937915835.1 uncultured Fretibacterium sp.
AAAGAGTTCACGAATTTCGCCAGCGTCAAAATGTTCGGGATTAACGTCCTCCATTTCAGCCGGAAGTGAATCAAGCCCATTTGAGCAGACATTGATATACGCATTAATCGTGAGCTTGGAAGTCTCGAGAAAATTTTTGTAACGCCTGAAAGTTTTTGCTCCTGTGCTGCCAGCGTCGACGACCGTAGTAACTCCCGAAGCAAAACATACGGCCTCCGCAGGAATTCCAATTTTAGCGAGCGGGTAAACATGAGCATGATGATCAATAAGTCCCGGCGTAACAATACAGTCTGAAGCGTCGATGAGATTTATAACGTCAACGTTGAGATTTGCGCCGATTTGTGATATTTTGCCGTCATTCACAGCAAGATCAAGCACAGAGTTAATATTATTCGCAGGGTCTATAACTCTTCCATTTTTGATTAAAACTTGGTGCATAATTTTCTCCTCATTAATAAAATATAACACGTTCTATTTTTACGCAAAAACCCCACGAAGATTTTTCGCAGGGTCAATAATTATTCTCTAATTTCTTACAAGCTCACAACGATTAAAGCTCGCCTTCTTCAGCCTCGTGATATTCCTTGCCCTCTTCTTCAGCTTTCTTGCGGCCGCGTAAATTCGTGATGAGCGTGTAAGTGCAGAAGACTACAGCAATGATTAAGAATGCGCAGGAAATTGGCCGGGTTATGAATATGCTCCAGTCGCCGTGTGAAGCCTGAAGTGCCATGCGTAAATTTTCCTCGAACATTGAGCCCAGAATAAAGCCTATTATTAACGGTGTACTCGGAATCTTGAAACACTTGAACATTAAGCCGAGAAGTGCAAAGAATAATACACATTGAACGTCAAAAACGCGGCTATTGCTTGAGTAAGCTCCGACACAGCACATTACCATTATAATTGGCAGCAAAATATGCTTGGGAATGTCTAATAATTTCGCGAAAATCCGAAGTCCCATGCGCTCGAAAATTAACATGCAGAAGCTCGCGACGATTAAAGCAAAGTAAATCCCGTAAACGTATACTCCGCTCTTGTAGAAAATCAACGGGCCGGGATTAATTCCATGAACTAACAAGCCGCCCAAGAATACAGCCGCTACGGTATTGCCGGGAATTCCCATGCATAACAACGGGACAAGTGAGCCGCCGATGACTGCATTATTTGAAGTCTCTGAAGCAATTACGCCGTCGATAATTCCGGTTCCGAACTTCTCAGGATATTTCGAGCGCGATTTTTCCGCCGTGTATGCTAATAACCCTGCTGTTGAACCGCCAATGCCCGGAAGAATGCCGATAATGATGCCGATTATCGAAGAGATTATTGCGTTGGGAATTTGCTGTATGAACTCGACTAATGAAATTCCGTAACCCTTAAGCTGATATTTCTTCTGTTCAAGCCTCTGCGCTAAAGTCCTGCGTCCAAAGCCAGCGAGAATTATATCCGTAACCGCGAAAACTCCGATTAATAATACCGTGATGTCAAAGCCATTAAGAAGCTGGTAATTCCCGAACGTATATCTAACTTTCGTATCAATCGGAGCCATTCCGACCATCGATAGAGCCAAGCCAGTAAGTCCTGCGATTAACCCGTTGAGCAAATCTTTTCCTGAGAGTGCCGCAATAATCGTGAGTGAAAATACAGCAACCGAGAAATATTCAGCAGGCCCGAACAGCAAACAAACTTTCGCAAGCATTGGACTGATGAACATTAAGGCCAGAATTCCCATGATTGAGCCAATAAACGAGTAAAGAATGCCAACGCCTAAAGCTCTTCCGGCTTCACCTTTTTCTGCCATTGGCCCGCCGTCAAAAACTGTTGAGATCGACGAAGGAGTTCCGGGAATTTTCAGCAATATCGCCGAGATTAAGCCGCCCGAAATTCCGCCCATGTATAAGCCGACAAGTAAAGCAATTCCTCGTGTTGCTTCAAGTGAAAATGTCATCGGCAGGAATAATACTACTGCCATTGTTGCGCTTAAGCCGGGAACGGAGCCGAAGATTATGCCGATTACCGTACCGACCCAGATTAAGAATAAGCATATAGGATTGAAAACGTTCGCTAATGCCGCTGTTATCATAAATTTACCCCTCCTCTAAAAAGTTCGAGAGCTTGAGAATGAATGAGAGCGAAAATTACTACACGTCTCACTCAGAATAAGAATGAATATGCCCAATGTCAAAGTGTTCATGTAAAAACTCCGAGAGCTTAATAATGAACTAGAGCAAGTTCCCATCCAGTAATAAGAATGAACATGTCTAATGCAAAAGTGTTCATGCCCTTAAAAGCCAAATACACCGACAGGAAGCGGCATATGAATTACGTACACGAAAAGAGCGTCAACAGCCAGAGGGAGAAGAATAGCGATGACTGCGAAGAGAAGAATTTTCCTGTTGCTGCTCTCACTGAATAACAACATCTGCAAGAATAAATATCCTGCACTCGCGACGACGAACCCGACACTCTGGAACACAAGCATGTAAATTACCATTAATATAATCGTGGCAATTCCTCCGAACATGTCTTGATTAAATTCAATTTTCTTGCTCTCTTCTCTAAGACTTGTGAAGATTGAGTAAAGAAACTTGCAAGCTCCGGTTATTACTATGCACCAGCCTATTAAAGTTGGAACGAACGCAGAACCTACATCAGTACGGATTACTCGCCGAACGTCCTTAACGAAATAAATCATAGCCGCACCGAACGCAATTACTATGATCGAACACAAAATATCCCGCATTTTGTTGGTCATGAAAAGTTTTCCCTCCTTGTGTAAAATAAATCCGCCCATAATTCTGACATTACAGGCGGAAAAATTCACTTATCCTTTTTAATCGATTGCTAATCCCGCTTCAAGTTCTTTAACTTCTTCGGGGTCCTCCTTGTTCATCTGTTCAGCGTCGCGATAAAGGGGCTGAGCGAAATAAACTTTCAGGACTTCGGCGTAACTTTCATCCTCAAGAACTACTTGCCTGCAAATTTCCGCGAGCTTATCAACTATTGCTTTATCCGTACCCTTCGGGAATTTGACCTCGTATTTCTTCGCCGTAACAACTTTATCATAGCCGAGCTCAGTGAACGTCGGATAATCAATTCCGGGAACTCTCTGCTTCGACATTACAGCCAGGCAAACTAAATCTCCCTTTTCAATATAATCTCTGACCTGCATGTAATTAGCCGCAAGAATATCAACCTGACCGCCGAGCATTGCCGCCATTCTTTCACCGCCGGAAGTTCCTACGTTGATGTTGTCGAATTGAACTCCTGCTTGCATCTCGAGCATTGTTCCGACGTACTCAGTTGTTGAGCCGAAAACTGTAGAATATCTGACTTTGCCGGGATTTTCTTTTGCGTAAGTCAACATGTCAGCTAAATTTTTCCAGCCCTTGCTGTATTGCTTATATTCGCCTTCTGGAGAAATAGCGACGAGTGAGTAAGTCTCATCGATTGCGACCGTGCAGACGTTCTCAAAATCTTTCGTGTAGCTGAAATCGACCATTCCCGTAGCTTCTTGAACTAATGCCGCGCCGGTAAGATTGAAGAGTAACGTGTAACCGTCATTAGGCTTGTTCATAACGTCCATTGCCGCGACTATTCCGCTTCCGCCTTGCTCGTTGATTACGACGAAAGTTTGCCCCGTGATTTTGCTGACACGTTGGAACAATTGACGGCAGTACGT
>CALGHA010000151.1 GCA_937915835.1 uncultured Fretibacterium sp.
AAACAGGAGAGATTACATGCTTGACATCAAATACATACTTGCTAATCAGGAAGAATATTCACAGTGCTTAAAAAATCGTCATCATAATTTTGACGTTAGCTTGTTAGTCGGGCTTGATGAAAGACGACGAAAAATTATCGGTGAGACTGAGGAGCTTAAAGCAAAACGCAACAAGAGTTCCCGAACAGCTCAGGACGCTTCAGCCGCTGATTTTGACCCGAAAGCCGTAAAAGCCAAAATTAAGGAGCTTGACGCAGAACTCGCTGAAGTTGAGTCGGAATTACATAATTACTTAATGACGCTTCCCAATAAATTAAGCACGACTACGCCAATCGGAGAAGATGAGAATGATAATCCCGTTGTCAGAACTTGGGGAGAACCTCGAAAATTCACGTTTGAGCCTAAACCTCATTGGGACATCGCCGAAGCTCTCGGAATTATGGACTTTGAAAAAGGCGTAATGTTGGCTCAGAGCCGCTTCACAGTCTTGCAGGGATTGGGCGCTAGAATGGAACGTGCGCTTGTGAATTTCATGTTAGACCTTCACACTAAGAAACACGGTTATCTTGAAGTTGAGCCGCCTTTCATGGTACGTTCAGCAATTCTTGAGGGAACAGGCCAATTACCGAAATTCGCCGAAGATTTGTATAGACTTCAGAACGACGATTTATGGTTAATCCCGACGGCAGAAGTCCCACTCACTAACTTAAACCGTGAAAGCATTCTTGACGAGAAGGATTTGCCGCTTTATTACACAGCTTACACGCCATGTTTCAGACGTGAAGCCGGAAGCGCAGGCCGTGACGTTAGGGGCTTAATGAGGCAGCATCAATTTGACAAGGTTGAAATGGTGAAAATCTGTACTCCTGAGACAAGTTATGACGAACTCGAGAAACTCACAGCTAATGCCGGCGAAGTTCTTGAAACCTTAGGGCTTCCGTATAGAGTTGTGAATTTATGCTCGGGCGATATCGGCTTCGGTTCAGCAAAAACTTATGACTTGGAAGTCTGGTTACCGTCTCAGAATAAATATAGGGAGATTAGCTCATGCTCGAACTGTGAAGATTTTCAGGCTCGAAGAATGGCATTGCGTTATCGTCCAGCTGACGGAGGACGGCCGAAATTTGCTCACACTCTCAACGGCTCCGGAATTGCTGTCGGCAGAACGTTAATCGCAATAATTGAGAATTACCAGAACGAAGACGGAACTATAAATATTCCTGAAGCTCTGGTTCCTTACATGGATGGCATTACTCAGATTAATAAACGCTAATTTTTTAATGATAACCGGCTGTATGTTAATGGCCGTGCTCTGTGTCGGCGTTCAGTTCTATATCAAGAGGACGTTACAGCCAAAACAGTACGGCTATTTTCGCGATTTAGTATTGGCCGGTTCATGGCTGATTTTAGCGTTATGGTTCGGAAGCCCTGATGAGAAAATCGTAATTTGTTGCTCAATGTTGGCGGCATTCGCTGGAATTTCCGAGAATATTTATCACGACTCACGCTGGCGATTGCTTTATCCAGTTATCGGCGCGTTATGTTCATATTTCGGGCCTGCTGTGCATTTTATCCGTTTTCCTGATAACGAGTATATTTATCTCACTCCGACGTTCTCGTTTATTGCCGGAACTGTTTGGTTCAGTTTTTTCCCGTTTATATTCCGTTATCTCGATGAAATTCCCGGCTTAGTCGGTCACGTTTTAGCCGTTACGTTTGCTTTGATGTTAGCGGCATGCATTGCTACCGGAGCAGGAGCGTTTTTTATGGCTTTTGCGGGATTAATGCTTCTCGCTGGATTTTGGAGCCGTTTCGGTAATCTTTATCGTCAGGCCGGAAAATCTTTAGCCTCAATGTGGGGATTTATCGTTGCCGGAACTTCAGTAATTGGCCGGAGTAAAGGAATTGTCTTAAGCACAGTTTTATTCTTGTCGTTGGGACTGTTCGCAATTCCTGCACTTGAGATATTTTTCGGATTTGTGAAAAGTTTGCTTATGGACGCTGACATTCCCGAAAAACCTGCTGATGGTGGAAAAATTTACAGCCAAATGTTGAGCGACGGCGTTGAACATCCTGAAGCTGTGCAGTCGGTTGCGGGCTTGTGTGCTTTGACGAGCATAGCTACAGCTTGGGAACAATGGACGATTGCGTTAATAATTATCGTTGTCGTGTTAATTTTCAGGCATTCCAAGAAGAAAATCATCACTCGGCCGTCGTTATGGGGAATTACGTTTGATAATGTCTCGATGAATTACGCGATTTCTAAGGCTCGCGGCTTAATCTCCAACCCTCAGAGTAATTCAGCGCAATTAATCGTAACGTTAAACGCTCTGGGAATGGAAGCAACGATTGATGACGAGGAATTTTACGAGATTGTGAAGAGTTCAGCTATGGTTCTTGCTGACGGATCGGGCTTATGCTTAGGAATGAAGATTATGGGAACTCCGGTTCAAGAACGCGTTGCGGGGATTGACTTTGCCGAACAGTTATGCCGAACAGCCAGCGCGGAAAAATGGCCGGTTTATTTCATCGGAGCAGCAGGAAATACAGCTAAACAATGCGCGGAAGTTCTCAAGGCGAGATTTCCCGGATTAATCGTAGCTGGCACAAGAGACGGATATTTTGACATTAACGACACAAGAATTCCTGACGTAATCGCTTCGAGTGGAGCAAAAATTGTCCTCGCCGCAATGGGTCAGCCTCGCCAGGAAAAATGGGTAAATCTTCATCGTGAGAGATTAGGGCCAATTTTAGCCGTCGGTGTCGGAGGAGCCTTTGACGTTTTCGCTGGACACTTAACGCGCGCGCCTAAATGGGTACAGAAAATCGGCTTTGAATGGCTTTACCGGCAATTGCAAGAACCCGGACGCTGGCGGAAAAATTTACGGCTCATTACGTTTATGCTGAGAATTTTTGCTTCACGTGTCGGGCTTTATAGACGCTAAACTCACTTCATGATAAGCATTAAAATTGTAATTATCACTAAGAACATTCCGGCTCCTGAAATCATCATTGACATCCTCAGGAGCTTTATTATTTTTCTGCCTTCACTTCCGGTTTGATTGTCGGCTGATTTTTTCTCGTCATGCTTGGTTAATTCCTGAGCAACTGCCTCTTTCACGTCGTTAATCATCGCTAAATTATTCTGTTCATGAAGCGTTGATATCTCACGTGAAAACTCTTCAAGCTCATGATGTCTTGATTTGCTCTCAGCTTTAACTAGGCCTTCAAGATTTGGGAATAAAGTATCAACAATCTTCTCTAATTGCGCGTCATTCGTCAAAATCGGAGTGTCTCGGATTTCGTAAGTCTGAGTTTGAGCTTCCCTGTTGCTGGCGTAAGTCTCAAAGAAGTATTTAATCCCGTTCGTTAATTCATTGAGTTTATCGCTTATTCCTGAGAGTTCACGCAAAATTTCGTCGTCTTTGCTGTTATCATTGCTTGTAGTCGTGATTACTTCGGGCTTATTAGTCTTCACAGCGAGTTCAAGATTTCCCGGAAGTCTGTCAAGCGTACGTTTAAGTCCCGTGATTTCTTCAAGGACGCTGGCGATTGACTGGGCAAGTATAGTTCTTCCGGCTCGGCTGTCGTCAATTCCCGTCTGAATAGTTTTCTCGATTGATGGATGTGCTCCAAGCGCACGTTTTAAGTCAGCGAATTCATCATGAATGGCTTTATCAATTTTGGAACTTGATGAAAGTAAACGTTTTAGGCTTGAAATTTCATCGAGAATATCAGCTTCAGTAATTCCAGAATTGGCCGGAAGAGGTTTATCAAGAATATTTTTCAGTTCCGAGATTGCATTAATAATATTCGTGTCCTTAGTCGTCAAATGCTGTTCAAGAATACTTTTCAGCCCCGAAATTTCCTCATGCATATTCTCAATATATCGGCCCATAATATTCTGGTTAGTTTTGCCGGATTCCATGAAGGATTGAATTGCTTTCTCAACCTGTAAGCTCAATTCTTGTGAAAGCCTGTTATTTTTCGCGAGCATTTCCGAGAAATCGAGTGAGGGGATTGCTGACGATAACGACTTAGTCAAAGCAGGCAGGATTTGTGCGGCTAATTCCGAGACCAGACGCGCTGTAGTGGGATCTAATTCTTCAGGCATGATAAAAATTTTCAGCTCCTTTGTAATGCGATTAGTTTAACATGTGAGTAAAATATTTGAAGTAAGCCGGATTGTGATTAGCATGATAAAATTCTTCGGCTCCAGTTAAAAAATTAAAGCAGGAGGCACAAAAAATTTTGCTTGAACTTCGTATCGGCACGCGAGGAAGTCAATTAGCTTTAGCACAGACGAAACTTATAGCCGATAAAATATTAAATTCATATCCAGACGCAAAAATTAATATTATCGCGATAAAAACTCAAGGAGATAAAAATCTTGCTCCATTTAGTTCGGATTTAAACGGGATTAAGGGAATGTTCACGTTTGAGATTGAGCAGGCATTATCGCGGGGCGAGATTGACTTTGCAGTTCACAGCCTGAAGGATTTACCGGCGAATACAAAATTTCCCGTCATAGCGTATTCATCGAGGGGTAATCCGTTTGATGCTCTTGTTGTGAATAATGATAATGTAAAAGTCATAGGTTCATCGTCATTGAGAAGGCGTTTACAGCTTGAAAGATTATATCCTGACGCAAAAATTATTCCGGTCAGGGGCAATATCAACACTAGGCTTGCGAAACTTGATGACGGGGAATTTTCCGGATTAGTCTTAGCTTCGGCGGGGCTTGAACGTTTAGGGCTTGAGAATAGGATTACGAAAATTTTTACTCCTGATGAGATTATGCCGGCGCCAGGTCAGGGAATTTTAGCGTGTCAAGGAAGGCCGGACGAGGATTATTTTTACTTGAAGGCTGTGAACGATGAATGCTCGCGAGATTGTGCGATTGCCGAGAGGAGTTTTGCGCGTGAACTCGGAGCAGGCTGTAACGTTCCGATTGGAGCTTACGCGGAAATTCTTGACGATGAGAGAATGAAGCTGAAGGGATTATTTATTGATGAACGAACACGGAAATTTTACAGTGGAGAAATCGAAGGCAGACGAGACGAGGCAGAAATACTCGGGAAAATTTTAGCTGAGGTGATAATGTCATGATTTATCTTGTTGGTGCCGGACCTGGAGATTTGGGATTGTTGACGTTAAGAGGCTATGAAGTTCTGAAACGTGCTGACGTTGTGATTTATGATAGATTAGTTAGTGAGGGAATTTTAGCGTTAATCCCGGCCAATGCAGAACGAATTGACGCGGGGAAATCTTCAGGTTCTCACACTCTTTCACAGCGAGAGATTGAAGCTGTCATGATTGAACACGCTCAAACGGGAAAAAACGTCGTTCGTCTTAAAGGAGGCGACCCGTTTTTGTTCGGACGCGGCGGAGAAGAAGCAGAAGCGATCATCAAAGCCGGATTGAAGTTTGAAGTCGTGCCCGGAGTAAGTTCGGCTGTTGCTGTGCCTGAATATTCAGGAATTCCAGTTACACATAGGGATTATTGCTCAGGGATAAATATTTTCACGGCTCATGACAAAAATAATTTGCTCCCGGATTTTGCGAACACGACACAAATTTTCTTAATGGGAATTTCTTACGCAAAAGAGCTTCAGGATAAATTAATGTTGACGCTTTCACCTGAAACTGACTGCGCAATTATCGAGAACGGCACGACCTCATCACAACGGACAATCCGGACAAAACTTTGTGAGCTTCATGCTTCAATAATCCGCGAAAAAGTTAATCCTCCGGCCGTAATCGTCGTTGGCAAAACAGCGGCATTAAATCTCGACTGGCGAAAGAATTTTCCTCTTAGCAATCAGCGAATAATCATCACTCGTCCAGAGGAAAGAGCTTCAAAATTGGCCGGAATGTTACGAGACTTAGGGGCCGAAGTAATTTTATTGCCGGCTATCAGGACTTCAACAATTCATAATTCTCTTGACGGTGTAAAACTTTCGGGCTTCGACTGGCTAGGTTTCACGAGCGTAACGGGAGTTAATGCATTCTTTGAGCTTCTTGCTGAAAACGACAGGGACATTCGGGAAATCGGCAACGCTAAAATCGCCGCAATCGGTCAAGCTACGAAAGACGCGCTGAAATCTCACGGGTTGAAAGTTGACTTTATGCCAGAAATTTACGACGGAAAAAATCTCGCTGAAGGTCTCGTGAAAACGGCGAAAACGAACGGAAAAATCTTAATGCTCAGGGCTGAAAATGGAACGCCGGAGATTAATGCAACTTTCAGGAATTACGGAATTATAGCGAATGAGATTTGTATTTATCGGACTGATTATGTAAAATTAGCTCACGTTCCAAAATTTGCAAATAAAATAATTTTCACGAGTTCCTCAACAGTCAGGGGCTTTTGTGCAAGCGTTGACAATATGCGCGAGGTTGAATGCGTTTGCATCGGAGTTCAGACGGCGGAGGAAGCGCGTAAATTTGGGTTTCATAATATCAGGATTGCGGAACAGGCCACGATTGAAAGCATAGTTCGAGCCTGTACGTGATAAATATTTTATTATGGAGGTATTAATTTTCATGCGTAAAATTCTGTTAGCTTTATTGTGCGTCGCTCTTCTTGCGTGTGTTTCTTATGCTGAGGAGAAATTCGAGAGCAAAATTCTTAACGTCGAAGTTGAGAAAAATCAAATCATGCTTTACGAAAATATCCCGTTCCATTCCGGTAAAGAACGCGGCAGTCAAATGTTCACCCTCGCAATGGATATTCTTCAGCCCGACGGTAATGAACCCCTTCCGTTAATCGTATTTATCACGGGCGGCGGTTTCATGATGGCCCCTAAGAACAACTGGATCCAGCAGAGAATGAGACTTGCTGAAGAAGGCTATGTTGTCGCAAGCATTGAGTATCGTCGTGCTCCGCTCTCGAAATTCCCTGCTCCTGTTGAAGATTGCAAATTAGCTATTCGCTGGCTTCGTGCACATGCTGATGAGTATAATATTGACGTTAACCGCGTCGGAGTTCTCGGCAACAGTGCGGGCGGTTATCTCTCATCTTTCGTGGGCTTAATCAACGACAACAAGGAATTTGACAAGGGAGATTTTCTTGAATACTCAAGCAACGTTTTATGCGCGGCCGACATTTTCGGAATTTCCGAGTTAATGAGCATTGGCGATGATTATCCTGAAGAAGTAAGAAAGTTACACGACTCACCCGGCATCACCGAAGCAATGTGGGTAAAGGGAGTTCCTGGTTTCAGCGGACCTGACGGCGGAGTTAAGGATTTCCCGGAAGAGTCAAAGAAGGCAAGCCCGCTTTATTACGTCAGCGATAAGGCAGTACCGATGTTATTCATGCACGGCGACAAGGACATGTTAGTATCACCAAGCCAGACGGATAAACTCTATCAGGCTTTGAAGGCTCAGGGTATCGAGGCAGAGAGATACGTAGTTCCTGGTGCGGCTCACGGCGGAATTTACTGGGTTCAGGAGCCTGTAATGAAAGTTATGGTTGACTTCTTCAATAAATATCTCAAGAAATAAATCGTGAAAGTTTTTCCCTCAGTGTAAAAGCTGGGGGAATTTTTTTACGCCTCTTTAATCTCGTTAATCAGACTTTCCATCAATTTTATAATTCCAGCGTCATTAATCCCTTCGGCTTGCTTGAACAACAAATACAATCTATCTTTCTGTGAACGTGTCAGCTTGTCTTCCAGAACGAGAATTTCATTGCGAATTTTCTTCAGACTTGACGCAGCATTCACAGTTTCTTTGTTCCTTAAGGCTTCTCGGCAGAGTGAAAACGCTTTAAGCGACGCTCCTCTAACGATAACATTAAAATCAATCTCAGGCGTAATTCCGAACTCATCAATGAGAATTTTTCTCGCCAACGGGATATTCGCACAACCTCCAGTCAAAATTATTCTCTCGGGCTTATGAACTCGAATTAATCTCTCCATGACATGTGAAGCTCTCTTAATAGGGAAATATATTAACCGCTCGAAGTCCTCACGAAAAATCTCGGTGTTATGCCAATTTCTTGAAGTTTCCTGAGACAAGACAACTTTTAACCGCCGGGCCTCTTGCAATGGCTTTTCATTGAGGAGCTTTCTTTCACGTAAATATTCCGCAAAAATCTCGTCAAATTTATTGCCGCAGACATCAGGAATATTCACGCTCTCCAAAATTTTATCGCCTTCAATTATGACAAATTCACTCCTTGAAGCTCCGAAGTCATACACAAGAACTCTTTCGTCAGAATTAATCGCCCAAGTCATAGCCTCGTAATCCGTGATGATATTAACGTCCTGAAAACCCGAGTTTTTCGCACGTGTCAGAATGTCTTCACGTTTAATCTGGCCGAACCTCTCAGGAATTGCAATTACACAGGCAAATATCATGTCGTCAAAGAACGCTTCAGCTCCTTCACGTAGAGCTAAGACATCAAAGCCCTCAATCTTAGTGATAATTCTTGTACTGAGATTGTCGGAATAAGCTAATTTCGATAAGGAACTTCCTGCGTCAATCCCTACGTTCACATTTGAGCCTGCCGTCATCATAATTAATTGCCCTGACTTTCACGATTTCGTTTTTTTCCCCTTCACATTCAGCTTCAAGATAATTTCTCGTGTGTCCCTTGTTATCGCTTTCGATTAAGACTTCGACGTCGGAATTAATAAACTTTCTCGCGTATTCTTCATAAAGTTTTCGGCCGAGTTGGATTGCTTGTGAAGTTCGGGAAATTTTCACGTCATGCGGAACTTTTTCGGGAAAATTGCTCGCTGGAGTTCCTCGTCGTTCGGAATATGGGAATACATGAACTCGTCCTAAGCCTGAAGATTTCATCACGTTCAAAGTATTGTTGAAGGCATTATCATTCTCGCCTGGAAATCCGACTAAAATATCGCTGGAAATGTGAAGATTGTCATTAATTTTTTTTCGCGCATTATAGCACACGTTGACAAATTCACCAGCCTTATAACCTCGCTTCATTGACGCAAGAATTTCATCATCCCCGCTTTGTAACGGCAAATGCAAGTGATGACAGAATGCCTCACAGTCAGCAAGAGCATCAAGCAAATTTTCATCAAGACAGAACGGTTCAAGAGAGCCCAAGCGTAAACGTTTAAGCTCAGGAATTTTTGACACGCAAGAAATTAACTCAGCAAGACTTGTATTAATATCACGGCCGTAAATTCCCAAATGAATGCCCGTGAAAATTATCTCTTTCGTTCCGTTGTCGATTAAGCGTTTAATCTCGTCAATAATATTCTCAATTGGCCTGCTTACTGGTCGGCCTCGAAGAAACGGGATTATGCAGTACGTACAGAAATGGTTACAACCGTCCTGAATTTTCATGAAAGCTCTTGAGTGCATGACAGGTGAATTAATTGCTAGTTCTTCCCATTCTGACGGAGCAAAGATATTCTGAGTTCTTATGTCCTGAAACTCTTTATCATTACTCATCAGCTTTTGTCTCAGGATTTCAGGCAGTAAATTTTTCCCCTTGCTTCCGGCCAAGATGTTAATTCCAAGTTCACGCGCAATATTCTCATCGAGAGCTTGAGACCAGCAACCGCATACGGCTAAAATTCCGTTATTGCCTAAAAATTTTCTGACACGACGGACTAATTGACGACATTTTTTATCCGCTTCCTGAGTTACTGAACACGACACGATTACAGCGGCATCAATTTTCTCATTATCACGCGTTAAGTCTTCAAGGATTTCTGCTCCGTAAGATTTCAGAGTTCCTGCGATAAATTCTCCCTCACATAAACTTGACCGACAACCGAATACGTGAATAAAAATTTTTAGCCCCATGATTTTACTGCTCTACATCCCCACCAGTCGCCGAATTTAAGCTCTTTATCGACTTCAAGCCCTGATGAGTTCATTACTGACAAGAACATATGACTTTCAACGTTGGTCATTCCGGAGAAAATTGCAAATCCCTTTGGTTTCAACACGCCTTTAACGTCCGGGAGCATTGAGACATTAGGATTAAGCAGAATATTAGCCGTCAAAATATTAACTTGTCCGCGAAATCCCTTCAGCAAATCTCCGACGGATAAATCGCAAACTTTGGGATTAATGCCGTTCAAGTTCATATTACGTTTGACTTCGCTTAAAGTGTCCGGGTCAATGTCTCGTGCAATTGCTGTTGCCGCTCCGAGCTTTAAAGCCGAGATGAATAAAATTCCCGTTCCTGTTCCAATGTCTAAAATTGTGTCGCCAGTCTTCACGACATCTTCAAGGAGTTCAAGCGCAATCCTCGTGCTCTCGTGATAACCTGTTCCGAACGCGCTTGCCGGGTAAATGTAAATCGGAATTCTTCCGGGCAGAATTTTTTCTTTCTCGTGCCAGGGGGCCATGACTACTAAACTTTTTCCGACATTAAGCGGCGGGAATGCATCATAATGTTGTTTTTCCCAAGGCTGATTACTCGTTTTATAGCATCGTGTTAATTCGACACTCTTAAAATCCGGGTCCTTAAGAATAAACTCAACCTGAAATAATAATTCATCAATCCCAATTTCACCGTCATAATCTGCCCGCAAAAATAAACGTTTTCGGTCGTTAAAATCATTCTCCGTAAAAATATATGAACCGATTGCTTCAGTGAGTGCCGCGACTGTGCTTAAGATTTCTTCATTGTGAGACATGCTGCCTTCCGAGACTACGGAACTAAATTCAATTGTCCACCAGAAATTATCTTTCTCGCTCTGAGTTTGCCGATAACTTTCTAATTCGTCCTGCATGTGAATAAAATTCCTTTATGTGAAAAATTTTGATTAATTATATGTTAATATCAGCGCAAAATCATTTTAACGGAGAAATCTATCATGAGAAAAATTTTTATCTCCCTCACATTATCATTGTTATTATGTTCATGTTCTTACGCTGAGACCCGTGCACGTTTTATCTTTATCGGGGATATTATGACACATGACCAGCAACTCGACGCGGCCCGCAATAAGCATAATCCAGAGAGTTATGATTTTTCCCCGCAATTCCGAAGAGTTAAGCCGTTGCTTGAGAATGCGTTTTTAGTCGGAAATCTTGAAACAGTTTTTGCCGGACGAAGTAAGAAATTAAGATATGCGGGCTTCCCATTCTTTAATACGCCTGACGTTTTAGCAGAACTTTTGAGCAAGGATTTACACGTTGATTTATTAACTCTCGCGAACAATCACATTTTTGACCGTAAGACTTCCGGAGCAAGAAGGACTGTTCAGGTTCTCAACTCGCAGGATATTGCTTGGATTGGCTTGGGACTTGATGATGTAGCCTCGAATGATGCAGTCTTGCTCGAAAATGACGGAATACGCGCGGCTTTCATCAATCACACTTATGGCAGCAACGAATGGCCGAAGTCAAAAGATGTTCACTTGAATGTTATCTCTTCAGCAGACATTACGAAAAGTTTAGAGCGAGCAAAAAGTTTAAGCCCGGATATTATAATCGCGTGCTTCCACTGGGGCAATGAATATCATTTTTCTCCTAACATTCACCAAAAAAGAGCGGCGGATATTGCTTTCGAGAACGGAGTAGATTTAATCATCGGCACTCATCCTCACGTTTTACAGCCCGTTGAAGTCAGAATTTCCAGCGATGATAAAGTTAAAGCCGTCGCGTGGTCATTGGGAAATTTCGTATCGTTTCAGCGGACTTTACCGAGAGAACGAAGCATAATCTTAGCGGCCGAGTTCGTGAAAGATGATGAGGGAATTACGCGGCTCGTGAAACTTTCAGAAGCTCCGTTGTACGTTATCGCGCCCGGACAAAAACGAACCGAAGTAACTTATGCCGGAACTGATGAGAAAATTATTGCAAGTTTGGATTTTTCCGGATTGAATAAGTCTCAGCTGAATAACCTCCGGACAATTGGAAGACAAGTGAATGAATTTCTCGGTGCTCAGAATGAGACTGACGAATACGGGTTTTATACGCTCTGGGATGAGAAATCCTTTGACGTTCTGCCGAAAAGTAAGAGAAAAACGCCGAAATAATTTATAATTTCCATATTTATAACGAGGTGAAAGAAAATTAGCAACTCACATTATTTTGACGAGATCGTTGACATTATCGAACGTTTACGCGCGCCCGGAGGTTGTCCTTGGGATCGTAAGCAGACGCTTGAAACTTTACGCACGCCGATTACCGAAGAGGCTTATGAACTCGCTGACGCAATCACCAAACATGACATTGATAATATTCGTGAAGAGGCCGGAGATTTATTGTTACAAGTTGTCTTCGTGGCATCAATCATGAATGAGCAGGGAAAATTTGACATGAAAGATGTTGTGCGGACAATCTGCGATAAATTAATACGCCGTCATCCTCATGTATTCGGGAATGTTAAAGCTGACGACAGCGACGAAGTTTTACGCAACTGGGAAAAAATCAAAGCCGAAGAACGCAAGGATAAGCACGAGAGCACATCAATTTTAGCCGGAATTCCCGACGGATTGCCGCCATTGCTCAAGGCTAATCGCATTCAGGGTAAAGCCGCTCATGTCGGGTTCGATTGGCCGAAAGGTGATAACTCGTTATTGTTCGCGAAACTTGACGAGGAAGTTAATGAACTCAAAGAAGCCGCAAAAGAGAATGACCCCGAGCATATTGCTGAAGAAATCGGTGATGTATTTTTCGTAACAGTTAATTTGGCCCGAAGATTAGGCGTTGACACTGACGCCGCGCTGAACATGGTATGCGATAAATTCCGTAAACGTTTCGAGATTATGGAACAATGCGCTCAAGAAGAGAATAAAAATTTGTCGGATTATACACTTGAAGAGCTTGACAGATTTTGGGACAAAGCAAAAGAAATCTTGAAAAAGTAAAGTATAATACATAACACATAATCTAATTCCATAACATAAAGGAGAAATTTTTCAATGGCAGGAGAAAAGAAAGTAAGAATTACTGAGACCGGCCTGCGTGATGCTCATCAGTCGTTAATCGCTACGAGAATGAGAACTGATGACATGCTCCCAGTCCTCGAATACATGGACGCAGCAGGTTACTGGGCACTCGAAATGTGGGGAGGAGCAACTTTCGACTCAGCAATGCGCTTCCTTGATGAAGATCCATGGGAAAGATTGAGATTAATCCGTGCACGCGTCAAGAATGCCAAGTTGCAAATGCTTTTACGTGGTCAAAATTTGGTCGGTTATCGTCATTACGCCGATGATGTAGTTCGCGAGTTCGTGAAAAAAGCTGTCGGCAATGGAATTGATATAGTTCGTTGCTTTGACGCTCTGAACGACTTACGAAACGTTGAAGTTGCCGCTGACCAGATTAAGAAAGAGGGCGCACATTTACAGCTTTGCATGAGCTACACGCTTTCACCTGTTCACACGCTTGACACTTTCGCGGGAATGGCTAAGCAAATGCAGGACATGGGAGCTGACTCAATCGCGATTAAGGACATGGCAGGATTAATCGGGCCAATTGACTGCGCAAATCTCGTGAAGGCGATTAAAGAGAAAGTTGATATTCCTGTTGAGCTTCACAGCCATTACACGACCGGACTTGCGAGCATGGCGTATCTTGCGGGAATTGAGGCCGGAGCGGAGATCGTTGATACGGCAATTTCACCTTTCGCACTCGGAACAAGTCAGCCTCCGACTGAGTCAATCGTTGCGGCTCTTGCTGGTTCGGAATGGGACACGGGAATTGACATCGAAAAACTTTTGCCGATTACTATGCACTTCAAGAAGTTACGCGAGAAGTATAAAGATTTATTACCCGAAATTGCCGGCGTTGATATTAATATTCTTCGTTATCAAATTCCTGGCGGTATGTATTCAAACATGGTCAACCAGTTACGCGAGATGAACGCCCTTGATAAACTTGAAGCCGTGCTTAATGAGGTTCCTGTTGTCCGTAAAGCTATGGGATATCCTCCGCTCGTTACTCCTTCAAGCCAAATGGTCGGAACTCAAGCTACAGTTAACGTTTTACGCGGACGCTGGAAGAGTTTCCCGAAAGAAATTCGCCAATATTTCTTAGGTTATTACGGTCAGCCTCCTGCGCCGGTAGATCCCGAAGTTCAGAAAATGGCGATTGGAAACGAAGAGCCTATAACTTGCAGACCTGGTGAGAAGATTGCGCCCGAAATGGAACAAGCCCGTAAAGACGCTCAACCTTGGATGCTTCAGCCGGAAGACGCTTTGACCTGGATAATGTTCCCGCAGGTTGCTAAGGACTTTTTGCCCAAGAAATACGCGCGCGCTAATAAACGTGATGTAGGACTTCAAGCTCAGGCAGCTCCGGAAGCATACCCTGCATAAGATAATAACTTGATGGAAATTCCTTTAACGGGAGACGGCTTCGTTCAAGCGAGACTGCTCGGGCCTAACGACGAAAATTTCAAGGCAATAGAAGCACGTTACCCGGTTACGTTGACTATTCATGACGGGGCCGTTAAGATCAGCGGCCCTGATTCTGAACCTGTGAGGATTGTCGGGCATTTAATCCGTGAACTCGCGTCAGTCGCCGAAAAAGAACATGAAATCCATCTTGACGACGTTCGTGCCGCAATGGACGCTCTTGCAGAAGGCCATGAACTTAACCTTAACTCCCTTTACTCCGAAATAATTTGCACAACAGCACGAGGTAAGCCAATTCGCGCGAAAACTCCAGGCCAGCGAAAATATATTCAAGCTATACGCGACAATTTTATATTATTTGCAACAGGCCCGGCCGGAACCGGTAAAACTTATTTAGCCGTATGTGAAGCCGTCTCAATGCTCAAAGCTGGTAAAGTTAATCGCGTTGTGCTCGTTCGTCCTGCGGTTGAAGCCGGAGAAAGTTTAGGCTATTTGCCCGGAGACTTGCGCGAAAAAGTTGAACCGTATGTGAGACCGCTTTATGACGCGTTTTATGATTTGCTTTCACCAGAAAAATTTTTGCGTTATGCCGACAAAGGAGTAATTGAGATTGTCCCGTTAGCTTACATGCGAGGCCGGACGCTTAACGAGAGCTTTATCATTCTCGACGAAGCACAGAATACGACACCTAAGCAGATGAAAATGTTCCTGACAAGATTAGGCTTCGGCTCAAAAGCTGTAGTTACTGGCGACATTACACAAGTTGACTTGCCCGGAAGCTCTCAGTCGGGATTAAAGAGTGTTCGCGAAATTCTCAAAGGGATTAAGGGCATTGGCTTCATGGACTTATCGGACGCAGACGTTGTGAGACATGAAATCGTGCAAAAAATTGTTCAGGCATATTCTCGCTACGAACAGGAAAATAAATTATGAAACATAAAAATAAACCTCGTGTATTACTTCCATCGGAGCAAAATTTACTCAGCAAAATCAACTTCAGCTTCCTAATTCAATTCATAGGCCCCGTAGTCTTTTTGCTCATTGTCGGAATTTCCCTAGTCCTCGCGCAATGGGCGTTTCTTAATCGTCGCGGAGATAGCTTTGCTGTCGGTGAACCTTCTCCGGAGACATACAGGGTAATTAGTCACATGAGATATGACGATCGTGATTCGGCTGAAACTCTGCGCTCAATGGTCAGTGAAAGTATTGCGGGCGTAACAGTTCGGGATCTCTCGGCCAAGTCAAGATTACAGCGAAGGCTTGAAACTCTCAGCAACTTAAAAGATATTGCGTCGGCGAAATCTTCAGCTTATCTCTCGTATCTTCCTGAAGCGTTCATCCGTGTATTTCTCAGGCTTGATGATACCGACAAGGCGCGAATTATTAACTTGGCATACGCAGTAGGGAGTTCGTATATTGACAGGCTTGAAGCTGAAAAAGTTTATCGCAACAACACAGCCTTAATGACCGCAATTTTATGGGAAGAGATTAACAAGTCCGAAGCAGCTCAGAGTGATGCAAATTTTGTGTATCAGATTTTAGCGGGACTCGGCAATCTCAATTTCCGTGTTGACGACGACTTAACAGAACTTGCTCGACGTGCCGCAATCCGTGATGTTCCTGCAATTGACAGAAGGCTTGAACCAGGAGACATTATCGTAAATCGCGGCGAAATCGTAACAGAACAGACAGCCTCACTTTTACGTCTTCAAGGCTACACTGAGGACGTTTTCCCGATTACTCAACTTTGCGTTGTGATTATGTGCGTAATAATTCTTCCGTTATGGCTCGACATTCTTAAACGTGGAGCAGGAGATCAAAAGCCTACATGGTGGTGTGTAGTCTTCATAATCATAACTGCTTGGGTATGTGAAACTCTTGCGTCTCGTCTTGAAATTAACGGCGGCGGTGTACTTCCTGCTGTAACAATGGCTTTCTTATGCATGCAGGACTATTTAGCTTTCTGTTTCGCGTTCATGGCTTCAGCTTCAGGCGTGTTCGTAATTGCCGGGCAGTCAGTCTCAAGCATGATTTTACTCTCAGCGCTCGCAATTTTTGGCTCAACTCTGGGATTTTACCTTCTTAGAAATTTGGAATCCCGCAGACAAGTCTCCCGACGAGCTTTTGCCCTGACATTTTTATTGACAGTCCACAGAATGGCCGTGCGATGGCTTCAAGGTCCGTCATTCGTCCGTGACAATTTCAGGCTGTTTATTCCGCTGGGCGAGTTCTGGCAGGAAGCAATATCATTCTTCCTGTTTGAGGCATTCATGACGCATATAATGTTGATGGTCCTGCAATACTTCGAGGAATATTTAGGCACGTTGTCAGTCTTGAGCCTCCGTGAGATTAGTCATCCGTCAAACCCTTTATTGCGAGACTTACAGCGTAACGCTCCGGGAACTTATCAGCATTGCTTGACCATAGCGACATTAATCGAAGCTGTCGGAATGAAACTCGGAATGGACGTAAATTTACTCAGAGCCGGAGCATATTATCACGACATAGGGAAATTACGGAAGCCCTCATTCTTCGTCGAAAATCAGGGGGGCGGGAAAAATACTCATGATCAACTCTCGCCAACATTAAGCTCAATGGCAATAATTGCTCACGTTAAAGACGGCTTAGAACTTGCATGGGAAGCAAAACTTCCGAAGAGAATACGAGACTTCATCGCCGAACATCACGGGACAACTTGCACGCGATATTTTTACAATAAAGCCGTTGCAATGGGTGAAAAAGTTGAATGGTCGCAATTTTGTTATCCAGGTCCTAAGCCGCAAACACGAGAGACAGCATTATTGATGATCGTAGACTCCGTTGAAGCCGCTGTGAGAGCCGCAAATATCCGTGAACTCGAAGCCGAAGATACTAACGACGGCAAGGGGCATGCAGTTACGAAGATTGAGCAGATAATTCATCAGGTCATTAACAGTAAGATTAACGAAGAACAATTTGATAATGTGAATTTTACCCAAAAAGATTTTGCCACGATTAAGCAGACGTTAAAGTCAGTGTTGCTCTCAATGTATCACACTCGAAAAGTGAAAAAAATTGAGCGTAAGAAAACGTAAATAAAATAAAGGCAGCTCCGAGAAACTCAGAGCCGCCCAAATTTTTATGCCTCAATCGGAATTTCCGCTTCATCCTGTCTCGGCCATGTTGACGTCCATGTTCGAACAGGCAAGCCCCATATATTAATAAATCCTACTGCCGCAGAATGATCAAACGTATCACCCTCTGAATACGTCGCTAAATCATGACGGTAAATACTCTTCGACGTCTTCAAGCCTCTCACGACCGCTTGACCTTTGAACAATCTCATCTTGACTGTTCCGTTCACATAACGCTGAGTGTCATTCATGAACGCGTTAATCGCATCACGTAACGGAGAGAACCAATATCCTTCGTAAGTCAATTCCGCAAATCTGACTTCAAGCTCACGTTTGGACTTCAAAACTTGCTTATCAAGCGTCAAAGTTTCCATAGCTCTATGTGCCGCCAATAAAACCGTCGAGCCCGGACATTCGTAAACTTCACGGGACTTAAAGCCTACAAGTCTATCTTCAATCATATCAATTCGGCCAATTCCATGACGACCAGCAATCTTGTTTAACTTCTGGATTAATTCAACTCCGTGCATTCTTTCGCCGTTAAGCTCAACCGGAATTCCTCCCTCAAAACTAATCTCGACAAATTCCGGACTGTCAGGACCTTCAAGAGGGTTAGCCGTCATCTCGTAAGCATCTTCGGGCGGTTCGTTCCAGGGATCTTCGAGCATTCCGCACTCAATCGAACGTCCCCATAAATTGTCGTCAGTGCTGTATGGTGATGCTGCAGTCGCTCTTACGGGTATTCCGTGTTTTGCCGCATACTCAATCTCAGCTTCGCGCGTAAAATGCCAATCTCTAACAGGAGCTAAAACTTTAATTTTCGGATTTAACGCCGTCGCACAAACTTCAATTCTCACTTGGTCCTGCCCCTTGCCAGTACAACCATGAGCTACAGCGATCGCTCCTTCTTTGTTCGCAATGTCAACGAGAGTTTTCGCGATTAACGGACGAGATAAAGCCGACACTAACGGATAAGTTCCCTGATACATCGCGTTAGCCCTGAGTGAAGGATATACGTAATTCTCGACAAAAGTCTTCTTCAGGTCAAAAATATACGCTTTGATTGCTCCGCTGTGAAGAGCTTTCGATTTCGCCGCCTGCAAATCAACGTCCTTTTGTCCAACGTCTGCAGTCATCGTGATAACGTCGTAGCCCTGCTCCGTCAGCCACATTACAGCAACAGAAGTATCAAGTCCTCCGCTGTATGCTAATACCGCCTTGCCTTTTTTCTCCGGCATTATGTGAATTTCCTTCTTTCTGTTTTACGTGAAAATTTCTGAGTGAATATTATCACATGAGATTAATAATTTTATGTCCGCACGCGTTAATTATTCTCGTTCCAGACGGATGAATTATCTCACTCGGCATTCTTGCGTAGCTCTTATGAACATGACCGTGAAGCATTAATTTAGGCTGATAATTCCTCATTAAGTTATTGAAGCTCTCAAAGCCCCAATGAGGAAAATCGTCCAAATCTCCGAAGCCTCTTGCTGGTGAATGAGTTACGAGAATATTAAATCCCTTAAGCCATAACGGAATTTTCAGCTTCAATATTCTACGTTTCATCTCAGCTTCAGTGTACATGTTCACGCCATTACGATAACGAATTGAGCCGCCCAGTCCAAGAAAATTTATTCCGTTGAAAGTGAAAATTTTCCCCTCAATGCAGGTTCCGCCGGACGGAGCTGACTTGTCATGATTGCCGAAAACGTAAATTAACGGGACATTCAGCATGCTCACGAGAAATTCAAGATATTCCGGGCTTAAATCTCCGCACGAAATTATCAGCTCAACATCTCGCGCGTAATCCTTAACTTGTCCGCTCCATAACAAACTTTCCTCTTCGTCGGCGACAGCTAAAATCTTCATAGCTCATTCTCACTAATTACGCTTAATCATCAATCCATTTGCTTTGACAGCTCTTTGTGCGTTGAGTGTTAAATCGTCATAAGCCGGAAATTTCCCCCTGACGTTTTCATTGAGCCAGTCCATTTGAACAATTTCTTCGGTCGATGATACGATTTTTTTGCTGCCGTCCTGAGAGATTAATTCGCCGTTAAACGGGTTAAATGCTCCTGAGATTATCGCCCCTTTCATCGCGTTAATGAGCTTGAGTGAATTGGCCGGGACTTTATCCGAAAATTCAACGTCAACAACTCCTGATGACATCCCCCACCAGTAATTTAACGCGTTATCATTCTCGTTCCAGTCGTCATTAATGAACTTATCGATTATCAGCGAATAATAACGCCCCCATTTGTAGACGCACTTCATAAATATATTTACACCTGTCTCACTCAGATTATATAATCCGAATTGGCCGTCGTCATTTTTCGGCAATGGAAGGTCAGGCCCCGCGATAATTCCGGGATTGTTAATCTTGATGTCTTCGTGCCAATCTCCAGACTTAAGGCTTGACCACGATAAAAGTATTTCAGCGTTCGGATTTGTCATAGAAGCTCCGATTGCGAAGGCGTTAATGCTTGCGACAGTCCCGCATAACGGGTAATTCGAGACATAAGCGATTTTGTCATTACGTGTCAAAATTCCGGCTAACATTCCCTGCAAAAATTTTGCCTCATACATTCTCCCGCAGTAAGTCCTCACGGAGTTATAAAGCATGTGGACCGAACAATTCAGGAATTTAACGCTCGGATTTCTGACAGCCGCCCTCAAAGCGTCCTCAATCTGAACAGGTGAAGTCGTGATGAATAATTCCGCACCGTCCTTCAAGCCGGAATTTACAGCCTCATCAAATTTCTCTGAAGTGTCGCAATTCTTGAACGCACGAGTTTCTACAGTCCCAGAAAAATTTTCCCTCAATGACAATCTACCCTGTTCATGGCCGTTAATCCAGCGAGATTTTTCCGGATCTCCGTCGTAGATAAACGCAATCTTCAACGGAGCTTCAGGAGAATATTTTTTGCCGATAATTCCCGTTAATATTCCAGTGAGAAAACTTTTCTTAGCTTCAGGCTCAGGATTTTCCGAAAAAGTTATCGTCTTAATGTTGAACTCTTTACGCAAAAGTGAGATGTTAGCTTTGATTTTCTCGTCACTGTCATGAATTAGGCTCTCAGGTTTGAAAACTTCAGCGTACAATAAAAATTCATCAGCAAAATATAACGTGTTATATTTTTCCGTCAATAATCGTGAAAAGTTATAGAGTTCGGACTTGAGATTAAGAATTAATTCTTCCGGCCATCGTTCAGCTAATGACATCCCGAAAATTTCAGCAAGTTTTTCATAGCTTCCTTCTTCCGAGAAATTAAGCCCGTAAAAATTCGTACACTTAAAGAACTTCAGAAACTCACGGTAAATTCTCACGTCCTTAGTGTCAATATCAGGCGGCATAATCCGTATAACGTCGGCTAAGATTTCCGGCTGACCAAGAAACTTTAAGACTGAAACGCGTTTATTCCCCTCAGCGATGTAAAATCTTCCCATGAACTCATAAGCCTTTACGGGATCCGAAATTCCTTCACGCTCCTGATAAGCTAAAACGTTCAGCCATTTCATAGCAAATTCGGTGTTGTCTGACAAAAGCGGCATGTAATTACTCGCGAATGACTGCTGACGACCTTTAGTGAGAGTTCCATTCACGAGAGCTAAGGGGATTTCAAGCTGACCAACAGGCTCTTCCTTGAGTTCGTTTCTGTTACGAAGCATCTCATCAAGAGCAGGAAGATACGGCCATTTTCCAGCCGCAACATCACGCTGATATTCTCGTTCTCCGAGTTTTCGGGCTTTCGTGTAATCTAAATTTGACATTAATTTTTTACCCTCTCAAACTTGAACACATAACTCTCATAATCTCCAGAGGGCTTATTCAGAGGCAGGCCGATATTCATTAGAGCGTCAGAGGCGTAAACTTTTCCCGTGTATTTTTCCCTGTAAAATTCTCCCGGCAAAAGTCCTCGTGGAGTGATATAAACTGTCGGCATATTTCCCTTGTTAGCGATTATCACGGCACAAACGAGTGCGGAATTTCCATCAAGTGAGAGATATTCCCAAGCTGATAAATTTTCGTCGAATGAAAGCCGGTAATATTTCCCGTCGTTGATTAATTCTGAATTGGCCTTGTAATCCCGAATTTGTTCGCGTATCTCGTTTTTCTCGTCATCGCTTAAAATTGCCGGGTTGAGTTCATAGCCGAAAGCTCCGGTTAAAGCTGAGACGTAACGAGTTTTCAGTGAGACACTCCGGCCGGTCTGATGATTGGGACATGCTGAGACGTGAGCACTAATCGTTGACATTGGATAAGCAAAGGAAGTCCCGTAATGAATAAATAATCTCTCGATAGCGTCAGTGTTGTCCGAACACCAGATTTGCGGCGTGTAATATAACATTCCAGCGTCAAAGCGTCCGCCTCCTCCTGCACAGCCTTCGATTAAGACGTTGGGATAATTCGCTGTCAATTTTTCAAGAAAGTCATAGAGGCCGAGAATATAATCATACAAAACTTTTCCTTGATCCTCTTCAACTCTGGAATAAACATCAGCAATTGACCGGTTGAAATCCCATTTGAGATATTCGATATTGCAAGTGTCTAAAATTTTGCACAAAGAGTTATAAAGATATTCCCGAACTTCTGAGCGCGAGAAATCAAGAACTAATTGCTGACGGCATCTGACTGGAGATTTTCCCGGAACTGTTAATGCCCAATCAGGATGTTCACGGTATAAATTGCTGTCCTCGTTTATCATTTCAGGCTCAACCCATAAGCCGAACTTTAAGCCGAGTGAATTAACTTTTTCAACGAGTTCTGAGAGTGAACAACCTAATTTTTTCTCGTTCGTTGTCCAGTCACCAAGCCCGCTGTTGTCGTCGTCGCGTTTACCAAACCAGCCGTCGTCAAGAACAAGCATATCAACTCCGAGCAATTTTGCCTGTTCAGCTAGCTCAAGAATTTTTTTGCCGTCAAATTTGAAGTAAAATGCTTCCCAGCTGTTGAGAATTACAGGACGCGTAATATCCCGATATTTCCCTCTGCAAATATTTTTACGAATGCAGGTGTGTAAATTATGTGAGAGTTTTTGCAAGCCTTCATCGCTGAACGTCATAATTACTTCCGGAGCAATTAACTTTTCGCCAGGCTTGAGGGAATATGAGAATTTCTCTTCAGCCATTCCAATTTGCCAGCGAGTTTGATTGAACTGGTCGAGCTCAGCTTCAGCCTTAAATCCTCCGCTGTAAACAAATTGCATAGCCCAGCAATTCCCGGAAGTCTCGTTAGCTTCGTGGTCGGCCAATATCATAAACGGGTTGTATTGATGTGAGGACATCCCGCGACGACTTACGATGATTGATGAACCGTGATGAAGCTCCCGGCGGTCAAATTGGCGTTCCATCATGTGCCTTCCGTGAAAGGTGATTAAGTCAAATTTTCCGTGTGTAAAGTCAAGGCAGGCCGTCTGAAATTTCTCAACCGTGATAACCTCATCGCTGAAGTTCTCGAGTATCGCGGCTCGTGTGATAATGTCAATCTCCGGCAAAACTCCGTAAAGCAAAGTTACATGAAAACGCTGCCCCTCAAGATAAATTTTCAGAGTTTGCGAGTTTTTCTCGTCGTCGTAAACCGCCGGAAGTCCTTCAAGTGAATATTTCCCGTCAACAATCTCATAGCCTTTATAGCGCAAATCACAGCCGAAAGTTCCTGCCCCATTACGAACGACTAAGAGCGGGCTTCTGTAGTCCCCTGTTCCCTGCATTGGGAATTCCTGAGGCAGATAATCAAGCGAATACGTCCTGTTCTCGCCGGCGTCGTAAGGGCTTCCCGAAAATCCCCTGTCTGCAAAAGCTAATACCCAGTCCATGACACCTTGAGACTTCGGGCCGTAATACAGGTGCAAGAGAAATCCGAGCTTGTCAACTTGGAACTGATACGTTGAGTTTCTCGTGTGAAGAGTGAATGTTTTATTGTCAGCATTATAATTTATTGGCATTACATCATTGCTCCTTAATGTCAGAGTTCAAAGCCTGTGAGTTTTCTGCACAAGCCTATAAATTTTACTCACAGCGTCAATACGTCTTGATAAAAATTTGAGGACAGCCAGGCCGTCCCCATGATAAAAATATGCTTCTTTTACGCAGATTATGTTGAAAGTTACAGTATTCCGCGCAAGTTTTTCACGATTTACTTCACTGCTCCGTTGATTACGCCGTTGATGATCTGCTTCTGAGCTACAAGATAGAATATCAACATAGGCAATAACGCGAGCAAATATGACGCAAAAGCTAAGTTATAGTTCGTTCCGAATTGAGTCTGGAAGTTCAGCTGTGCAAGAGGCAGTGTGTTTACTCCGCTTCCTGACATTATGACTAATGGGGTCATTACGTCGTTCCAGGTTCCCAATGCCGTAAGAACTGCAACTGTCGCGTGCATAGGCCACATTAACGGGAAAATTATCTTCCAGTAAGTTGTCCATGTCGAAGCCCCATCAACGTGAGCGGCCTCCTCAAGAGCAATCGGAATATTTTTCAAGTAGCCGGCATAAAGCAAAACGTTCATAGGCATGTAAAACACGACATATAGCACAATTACTCCGAACATGTTATCAATATGCAATTGCGCCGTCTGTTTGACAAGAGGCATCATCAATATTGCGAACGGCACGAACATTCCGCTGACGATATAGAAATAGCTGAAACGGTAAAACTTGCTCGTGTTCATGTTACGCGCGACTGCATAGCCCATAAGCGAGTGAATTACGATTGAGACTACCATTGTGAGAGCTGTGATTAAGAAGCTGTTGAAGAGTGAACGCCAGAAATCCGTAACTCTCATTGCTTCACGGAAATTATCGAGGCTCCAGGCTTTCGGGAATGATAATAAGCCGATTACGTCGTTCGTCATTTCACTGGGCTGCTTAAAGGCAATTATTACGGTCATGTACAGCGGGAATAAAACCGTGAACAGTCCAAGTAATAATAAAATTGTTACGGGCCAGTTAAATCTTTCTTTGACGATTATATTATTTTCCATGATTATAACTGCTCCTCCCTCTTGTTCAAAAATCTTAACTGCAAGACTGAGATTATAACTATTACGATGAAGAATACGACAGCGTTTGCACTCTGAAATCCGAATTGGCCGCCGTTCATACCGTTGTTATAAATCAAGAATGAAATTGACTCCGTACTCTGAGCAGGTCCGCCCTTCGTCAAAGCCATGATCTGATCGAACACCATCAAGTTATTCTTCATGCAAAGTACCATGTTAATCGTAAAGAACGGCATGATTAACGGGAACGTAATATAACGGAATAACTTCCAGCCCGTCGCTCCGTCGAGTGAAGCCGCCTCGTAAACATCTTCGGGAACCGTTTGAAGTCCTGAAATGTATATCAACGTGTTCATTGCTATTGACTGCCACGCACAGACTATAACGATTGCCAGCCATGCCCAAGTTTTACTTGCTAACATACTCGCCGCATGAGTTAAAGCCGGAAGAATGTACGTGAATATATAGCTGAAGATATAGCCCACGACCAATGCGCCTAAAATATTCGGGATAAAGTACATGCCCCTTAAGAAACTCTTGAAGCGAATTTTCGAGTTAAGCGCAAGTGCCATAATCAAGCTCAAAATATTAATCAATATCGTAGCGACTAAGGCCAATTTGAACGTGAACCAGTAAGAATTGCCGACCCTCGTATCAGTGAATAAGTCCTCATAATTCCTCCAGCCTACCCAGTCAAATTTTCCGTAGCCTCTGAAATTAGTAAAACTGTAAATAAATCCTCGAATTAGCGGCATCGTGTTAAAGCAGAAGAATAACAACAAAATCGGAACCGCTATTAATAAAAACGTTCGCTTTCGTTCATTCTGACTTTTCATGAATTGAACCTCCCCTTTTAGCGTGAAGCGTTGTATTTCTGGAGCTTGCTGATAATATCTCTGTTGTAGCGTATCCAGTCCTTGTCAAATTTCTCAAGGAAAGCATTAACATCGCCCTGAATTAAATACGTCTGGATCTGAGCATCAACGGCCATCTCTGACGGATAATGATGGTCCTGATAATCCGCCATTTTTCCAGCGTCAATATACTTCTTCATTCCGTCAAGCATCGGCGTGAGCTTAAACTCTCCAACCTGGCAAGGCACGGAGTTTTGATCGTCAACGTAGAACTGAATATTTTCCGGATCAAGCAGGAAATCAAGGACTTCATACGCGGCTTCTTTGTTCGGGCATGCTTCCATTACGCAGAACATAATATCAACGCCGGAGTTAAGAGTTTGACCGTTCGGGTCGTCGCTTCCAGGCATAACGAAAGAGTCAATCTTTAAATCAGGATTAACTGACAAAATTTGAGGGATTGCGTAATTTCCGATTGCGAACATTGCAGATTCTCCGCGAGCAAAGGCTGTGCATGCGTCATTATAGCTGTAAGCAAAGGGGCCTTCTTCGGCGTATTGTAGCAACGCATAAGTCTTCTCGGCAATCTCACGATATTCTTTCGCGAAAGTCGTTTTGCCCATGTTAACTTGCTGGCAGACATCCGCAGGAGCTAAGTCAACCGCTAAAGCATTCCAAGGGGCTAAAGTCGTCCAAGTATCTTTATAACCTGAATATAACGGTCTAATCCCTGCCGCTTTAATATCCTCGCAAAGTTTTATGAACTCCGGCCAAGATTCCGGGATTGTCCAGCCGTGAGCGTCGAAAATTTCCTTGTTATAGAGAACGCCAGCCGCATTAGCCATGAAAGGAACTCCGAAAACTCCAGGTGTCGGCACAAATTCGAGACCTTCAAGAATGTCAATATAGGCTTTCTTTATCTTCGCAAGTCCCCTGTAATTCGAGACATCCGCGAGCAACTCTGCATCCTGGAAGTTTGAATAGTTCATATCTCCGCCAATGCCGATCATGTCCGGGTAATTCTCACGGATAAATCTTGTCTTGAGTATCGTAACAGGTTCATTAGGCGACGAAATCGTAAGATGAATATTCGTGTGTGTCTTGTTGAATTTCTCTGCAAGCGCATCAAATATCCTGAAGGCTTCGGGTTTATACTGGACAAGCTCAATCTCAATCGGAGCCGCCCAAGCACAACTTGCCATGAATATCACAACAAGCAGAGAGAATATTAATTTTCTTCTCATGTCATGACCTCCCTTTATTAATGAACGATTGCCTGCTCAGTTTCTTTGTCGAATACGTGAATTTTATCCGTGTCGAAAGCAAAACTCACGGTATCGCCGACAGCTGCTCTGCTTCCCTGACCAACTTTTGCGGACATTGAGGCTCCTGCGAAGTCGAAATACAACTGAACCTCAGCACCGAGAAGTTCAAATACTGTAATCTGTGCATTAAACGCTGAAGTCAATTTGCAAAGTGCTTCTGCTTTAGCATCATAAACATTCTCCGGACGAACTCCCATTACTACAGTTTTGCCGGTGTAGCCTTTTTCTTTCAAGACTGCGGCCTTCTCTGCTGGGATCTCAAATTTCGTTCCGCCCGCTTCAAGCTCTGAACCGTTAAATTTAGCGTCAACAAAATTCATTTGGGGTGAGCCGATGAAACCAGCGACGAATAAGTTATTGGGCTTGTTGTAAAGGCTTGTCGGGCTGTCAATCTGCTGTGCAATTCCGTCCTTCATTACGACTATGCGAGTTCCGAGTGTCATTGCTTCGGTCTGGTCGTGAGTAACGTAAATTATCGTAGCTCCGAGCCTGTCATGTAACTTCGCGATTTCCGCTCTCATCTGAACACGTAATTTTGCGTCCAAGTTTGAAAGAGGCTCATCCATCAGGAAGACTTGAGGACTTCGGACAATTGCACGTCCCATAGCAACACGCTGACGCTGACCACCGGATAATTGCGACGGACGACGGTCAAGAACTTTTTCGAGCTCCAAAATTCTTGCGGCTTCACGTACTGCCTTGTCAATTTCGGCCTGCGGAACTTTCTTGAGCTTTAACGCAAAAGCCATGTTGTCATAAACCGTCATATGAGGATAAAGCGCGTAATTCTGGAACACCATCGCAATATCTCTGTCCTTTGATTCGACATCATTAACAACTTTATCACCGATTTTGAGTGTTCCTGAGCTGATATCTTCAAGGCCCGCAATCATGCGTAACGTTGTTGATTTTCCACAGCCTGAAGGTCCGACGAAAATGATAAATTCCTTGTCTGCAATCTCAAGATTGAAGTCCTTGACTGCCTCATAACCGTTTGGATATTTCTTCCAGATATGCTCAAGCGATAAACCTGCCATGTAAGCAACTCTCCTTTTTGGGTTGGAATGTTATAAATTTTGGGAAATTTAGGATGAATTTATTATAGAATATTAGCATTGCACAAAATGAATTTACATAAGATAATTTATAGCGTAAAAAGTTTTTTATTAACCTGAAAATGTTATATTACTTCTCATAATGATAAATTTTTTCTCAAGCATAAAGGAGGAATGTCGCTTGCAAAAAGTTACGTTCAAAGTTATCAAAAATCAAAATTTTGTAGATTTCAATCTCTATCAATTCGGGAAAGAAACTTGTGACCCCGGACATTCTTTCGGACCTGCACAGAGAAATCATTACTTGTTTCATTACATTCTTTCAGGACGAGGCACGCTTTTCTCCGATAACTCTCAAGGCCACACGAATACATACAAACTTCATGCGGGGCAGGGCTTCTTAATCGTTCCAAAGCAGATTAACACTTACATTGCCGACGTAAATACCCCTTGGGAATATACTTGGCTTGAGTTCGACGGCTTACACGTGAAACAATATCTCGAATCTTCGGGCTTAACGTTTAATCAGCCGGTTTACAGGTCAGAATTTCCGGAGTTGCGCGAACAAATGAAACGTGAAATGCTCTATATCGTGGACAACAAGGAGGCTTCAGACTTTCATTTAATCGGACATCTTTATTTGTTCATGGATTATCTCACGCGTTCAGTCAGGAATGTTCCGTTAATCGGAAGCTCAAGACTGAGAGAATTATACGTTCGTGAGGCAGTCGCGTTCATGGAGAAAAATTTTAAGGAGGAAATCTCGATTGAGGAAATCGCTAAATCTCTCGGCCTTAACCGAAGCTACTTCACAAAAATTTTCAGGCTCGCAACGGGAAAAACTCCTCAGGCTTTCTTGATGAATTACAGGATGATTAAAGCGGCAGAATTATTGACATTATCGGACTTGAGAATAAGCGAGATTGGCGAGGAAGTCGGGTATTCAAGCCAGATAAATTTTTCGCGGGCATTCAAGAATATTTATTCTGTGTCGCCTCGTGAATGGAGAAATACTCATAAAATTATTAAAGCCTGAAAGCTGGTTGTGTTAATCATGATAAAAAAAAAGTTAGACGAAAATTTTAACCTGGAAACAATTTTATTCAAGTGTCGAGATATTTTGCGTCAAGCTCGAAACTCCGGCTCATTCTTCGACGACCCGACATTTACCGACGGAACATATAATCTCCCAATAGAAGCCCGATGGTCCACGATAATAAACGTCCCGGCCTCAGACTTGAACGTCGCACTCGATACAGCCTTACGAAGCCTTGCAGAAAGCAACGAAATTCTCAAAGGATGCTTTATTGAGAACACATTCATGACCCGTAATTTAGCTCCAAATGACATTAAGAAAGTTGTGGACGAGGTTAATAAAATCAGTCATTTATGAATATTTCCTGAAGGAGTTTGCTGTAAACGCCACGAAAGAAGAAGGAGAATATTACACTCCTAATGATGTTGTACAGTTAATCGCCGCCATGATTGAGCCTTTCAACGGGACATTATACAATCCTTGCTACGGTTCAGGAGGAATGTTCATTCAGAGTGCTGAACTCATCAAAGCCAAGCTGGGAGGTTTGGAATATATCACAGTTACATCATGGCTAATCCTCCTTTTAATCTCAAAGGCTGGTACAACAATAACTTGAAGAATGATTTACGCTGGGCAGATTACGACACTCCGCCTGAGAGCAACGCTAATTACGCCTGGATTTTGCACATTCTTTCACACATGAAGCCTCTTAATGGGACTGCGGGATTTCTTCTTGCAAACGGAGCACTCGGAGACACCGACACAATAAACATTCGCAAAAAGTTAATCGAGAATGACAAAGTTGAAGCAATCATAATTCTTCCTCGCGAACTCTTCATCACTACGGATATCAGCGTAACTCTCTGGATACTCAACCAGAACAAGACGGGCGGCCCTTATCACGGCAGAGTTTTACGCAACCGGGAACATGAAATTCTGTTTATGGACTTGCGAACGTGGACTGAAAACGCCGTTAAAGGTGAGAGCAGAAAGAAAATCAGGCTCAGCCAAGAACAAATTGACAGGGCGGCAGAAATTTATCACACTTGGCAGAATGTAGGCACTGACGGAAGATTTTACGAACAGCCGGAACTTTTTCGGAGCGTTGGGATTGACGAGATACGAGAATGCGGCTACAGCCTTGTTCCCAGCAGATACATTAAGTTTATCGACCACGATATGAACGTAAATTTTTCGGCGGAAATGTACAGAATACAAAGCGATATGCGTGAGATTTTCCACGAGGAAAAACAGTCGCAAAATATGCTCGAAGAGGCTTTCAGGGGGATTGGCTATGACATTGCATAAATATAAACTTGGTGAACTTTTAGAGCTTTCGAACGAACGGAACACGGAGGGAAAATTTACATTGGAAGACGTAAGGGGGATTTCAATACAAAAAATTTTCATTGAGACTAAGGCGGATATGGCAGGAGTGTCATTAACACCGTATATTCTCGTGAAGCCCGATGCTTTTGCGTATGTCCCTGTTACTTCACGAAACGGCGGAAAAATTACCATAGCCCATAACAACACCGACAACACTTATATTGTCTCAACCTCATACGTAGTTTTCAGCGTGAAGCGTACTGATATTCTGCTCTCAGATTATCTGTTCATGTACTTCAACCGCTCGGAGTTTGACCGTTACGCCCGTTTTCATTCGCTGGGTTCAGCGCGAGAAGTTTTTTCATGGGATGACATGTGCAACGTTGATATGCTTCTTCCGCCTCTGGATATTCAACGTAAATATGTCAATGTCTACTTGTCCATGACCACAAACCAGCGAGCTTACGAAAAGGGCCTCGATGAACTCAAACTCGTATGTGATATGTATATTGAGGACTTGCGCCGGAAAATGCCGTGTGAAAAAATTGGTGAGTATATCGTGGAAGTGAACGAACGAAACGAGGCCGGGCATTATGGGCTTGAGGATGTTCGGGGAGTGTCAATTGCGAAGAGGTTTATCAAAACTGTAGCTGACATGAATGGAGTAAACTTGCAGCCGTATTATGTGATTTCTCCGAATGATTTTGCGTACAACACAGTAACTTCACGCATGGGAGACAAGCTCGCAATCGCCCTGAATGACACTGACAACACCTATATATGTTCGTCGTCGTATGTAGTTTTTCGTTGCAGAGATGAGAACATCTTATTGCCGCAATATTTGATGTTGTATTTCACACATTCCGAGTTCGACCGTTACGCGCGATTTCATTCTATAGGGTCAGCCCGTGAAATTTTTTCGTTTGATGACATGTGCAATGTGCAAATCCCAATTCCGGACATGACAATTCAGCGTTCTATTGCTAATATTTACACCGTATACAAAGCACGAAAGGCCATCAGCGAGAGGCTCAAGGTCTTAATCAAGGAAACCTGCCCCGTCTTAATCAAAGGAGCAATCGACGAAGCCCAGAAGGAGGACGAATAACTCAATGTCTTACACGGAATATGAATACGAACGCGCTTTTATCTCAATGCTTGAAGGTGAAGGCTGGCAGTATTTATCGGGTTCAAGCATCACGCGTAATTCTCTCCGGGAAGTTTTGTATCTCGATGACATGGAAAAATTCCTGAGTAAGTTTTACCCTGAGTTAAGCTCCCAAGAAATTCACAAGATTATTGACCAGCTTCGTCTGATTGGTGCTCAGAGTGAGTTTGCCGTCCTTCATAAAGTGTATTTGGACATTGTCAATGGCTTTCAGTTCATAATGCATGGGCTTAAACCGATTAAGATAAAACTGATAGACTTTGACACTCCCCAGAATAATATTTTTCGCGTTGTCAATCAATTCCCGGTCGAATACAGCGATAACGGCCGAAGCAACACCAGAAGGCCCGATATACTTTTATTCGTGAATGGAATTCCTCTCTGCATAATTGAGCTCAAGAACCCTGCAGGGAATGACACGATTTATGACGCTTGGGAACAGATATATTATCGTTATTGGCGTGATATTCCGAACTTGCTGCATTATTGCCAGATGGCTTGTATTTCCGACGGAGTTCATACCAGGCTCGGAACTGTCAGGACACTTTATGAACATTTTTATTCCTGGCGAAAAGTTAATGACTTTGAAAAAATTTCCCATATTTCTTATTGGGATTTGCTGATAAGTGAGCTTGAAAAGTTTTACAGCGCTGATAACGACGACAATATTTTGCGTTCCGGCAGTGTGAGCGGGCTTAAGGTGTTTCGTGAAAATAATTATTCACCTTATGAAGAGACTGAAAGCATGATAAAGGGAGTATTTTCGCCTTCAAGATTTCTGGAAATTCTCAGGGATTACATTTATTTTCCTGACAGCATTTATGACAACGAGGAACAAGCTGTAATTTGTCGATACCCGCAATTTTTTGCCTCGCGTTTACTCAAGCAAAGCATTATTAAGTCAATCACAGAAGAGAACGGCAAAGGAGGAACGTATTTCGGAGCTACGGGCTGCGGAAAAACTTTTACTATGGCATTTCTTGCGCGTCAATTATCTATGCGGTGTCCTGAGATTGGTTCGCCGACAATAATAATAATCGTTGACCGTGAGGATTTGCAGAAACAGGCCGCAAAACTTTTTACAAGGAGCACGGAATTTCTGAATATTGGCGAGGTAAGATAATTGAGAGCCGAGAAGATCTCAGGACTGAACTTAGCATGAGGGACAGCGGAGGTCTTTACATATGCACGATACAAAAATTCTGCGACTGGGAAAACGATAAAATTGGCCTGATTAACGACCGGAGAAATATTATTTGCTTCTCTGATGAGGCCCATAGAACCCAGATTGAACGCTCACAACAAATTCAATTCAGCGCGAATATTGATAATAACATGAAAGCGGTTATGTCAAAGCCTTATGCGGAAGTTCTTCGTGAGGCATTCCCGAATGCGGCTTTTGCAGGATTTACAGGAACGCCCATCACTGAAACTTACCAGACTTTTGGTGAAGAGATTGACCGTTACACAATGGATATGGCTGTTGCTGACGGTTTAACTGTGCCGATAAAGTATCATCCTAGAATTGCAAGAGTTCTTCTTGATGAGGCTAAAGCTGACGAGATAGAGGAATATTACAGGCAGTGTGCGGAGGACGGAGCTTCATTGAATGCTATTCAGGCGAGCAAAAAAGCAATGAGCTCAATGGAGGTAATTTTAGGTGAACCCTCACGCCTTGAACGTCTTGCAACGGATATTCATGATCATTATGTTTCGTCGTGCGAGAAAGACCCTGAGAGAATACAGAAAGCTATGATTGTGTGTTCAAGCAGACAGAACGCGTATAATCTCCTGAAAAAATTTGAGAGCAAATATCCCGAATGGTTCATTGAGAGAAAAGCTCCTGAGGGTGTAAATCTCACTCGTGAAGAATTGCTTGAATTAAGGCCTATGCCGTTTATTGCTATGGTTGCCAGCGTGAATGTCAATGACGATAAAGATATGTATGAATATCTCGGCGGCCTGAAGAATGATAAACGCTGTGAAGTTTTTGATGCGGCATTCAAGCAGGAGAAATCTAATTTTTGTGTTGCTATAGTCGTCGATATGTGGATAACCGGCTTTGATGTTCCTGCTCTGACTTACATGTATAATGACAAGCCGTTGAAGAAGCACATGTTAATTCAGACGATAAGCAGAGTAAACAGAAAATATCCCGGCAAGAATTACGGGCTTATAATTGACTATATCGGAATAAGGGACAATATGCGCGAGGCCGTGAAAATTTACGGAGGAGATATTTCCGTTGCTCGTTCTCCTGATGATGTCAAGCAAGCTGCAAAATTTTTCAGGGAAGAACTGTTTATGCTGATAAATTTATTCACCGGCTATGACTTAACGCCTTTTATGGACGAGAATATAGATCCCTCACAAAGATACAAACTTTTAGCCGAAGTTGCGGAGTTCGTGTTCGCTTCGACGGAGACATTCAGCCTTGAAAATTACGACGGCAAAATCGAAAGAGTAACGTTGAGGACATATTTCCTGAAGAATGTTACGAGGATGCGAGCGGCTTATGATATATGTCAGCCTTCTGGTGAACTTGCAAACGATGAGGCTTTACTCGCTCAGTGTTTTATGGCTGTTGCTGGACTTGTGAGGAAAATTAACTCTACAGCTGAACTCGACACCGACATAATGAATAGAAATGTCGCGAAAATGGTCGAAGAAGCCTTGAAATATAATAAGGTTGAAAATATTTTTGATGATAAACCCGAAGAGGAGATTTTCAGTCCTGAATATTTAGAGCAGTTACAAGATATAAAAATGCCGGCTTCAAAACTGGAATTATTGATAAAGATGCTCAGAAAAAGTATTAAGGAATATCATGAACGCCGGAGAAATATTACGCTTGAAGAGACCTGCGAGAAAATTATAGCTGAGATTACGGAAAAGGTTTCGGAAATATTTAAGAACTTGAGAATTGACCGTGAGAGTTTTCATAAAGTTGGCCTGACATTCGAGGAAAAAGCATTTTACGATATATTAATGGCTATGAAAGAGAAATATTCTTTTGAGTACGGTGAAGATGAAACTTTTGATGACGAAATCAAAGTTAATGAGGAATGTAAATCTCTGGCCAGAAAAATATATGAACTTGTCAACGATAAATCTTCATATTCCCGCTGGCTGACTAACCAAATTACAAGGGATCAGATGAAGTTTGACATTAAAGTATGTCTAGTGAAGAACGGTTACCCTCCTCGCTACAGTCCCGAAGTCTTCAGGCAGGTAATGACACAGATCACGAATTATAAGCAAAATAACTCACACCCCGACTAATCAGAGTGTGAGCCTGTAATTATTAATATGGCAGCAAGTTCCATAAAAGATTTATTATCGGGTCAAAGATTATATTGATTATTCCCGTCATCAGCAAGACAAGAAGCACAATCATTCCGTAACGTTCAAGCCAGTAATATACATGCAAATATTTATCGGGCAAAAACGCTTCAAGAACTCGTGAGCCGTCCAACGGAGGAATTGGGATTAAGTTAAACGCCGCAAGTCCCATGTTGATATTGACCATCTGAAACAAAAATATCAAGCCCGCACGCCCCGTAATTCTGTACCATTGAGCACCGAAAAAACGAAAGAATAATACCGTGATTATCGCCGTCAAAAGATTACCAGCAACTCCGGCCAATGACACGATGATTAAATCACGTCTGGGATGCTTGAAATATCTCGTGTTAATCGGAACAGGTTTTGCCCATCCAAAGCCGACCAGCAAAAGCATAATCGTTCCGACTAAATCGAAATGTTCAAAAGGGTTCAGCGTCAATCTTCCGTCTCGCTCCGCCGTAGGATCTCCGACCATTTTAGCCGCAAATCCATGACAGAATTCATGAAACGACAACGCCCATAATAATGCCGGAATTGTAAGCAATAATCTCACCGGATCACTTAATAATCTCATTTCTTGAATAAACCTCCTAATCCTTTTTGTAATCCCTTCTTGACTTCCTCTTTAACTTTTTCCTCAACTTTTTGGCGAGTACTCTGCTTTTGATTTTGCTGTTGAGGCTGTGCATTCTGAGTTTGAGTTTTCTTGTCAGGGATTAAAGTCTCAATTGTCCTGTCGATAATTTTATCCTTCAAGCTCTCTTGTTTTTGTGCGTTCGTATTCGTATCAGAAGAATTATTTTGCTGAGCTTTCAACGTTGACGGACCAATCTTCAGCGATGAGAATGACGGTGAAGCCGCTTTACCCGAAATCTTCAGCGTTACAACCCTGAAATCTCCGGTTGAGGCTGTCTTCTCTGCTTCCTTCATGCCGCCGGATAAAAACGTTTTTATGCTATTCTCCAGGCCCTTAACTCCATTTTTCAAGATTGCTTCAAGTCCGCCCTTAGTTCCTCCCTGAATTGCATTAATTAGCTGATAATTTATATTTAATTCGGGCGCTAGGTCTAATCTCACGTCTGAACCTCTGAAGTCAATTATCCCGTTTTGTGTCAGCTTAGCATAAGTGTAAATTGGATCTTTATTGGGGGCTTTGACGATTGAGCCTGATTTGAGAATTAATTTCCCAGTTTGAAGCGTTAAAGGTGCGTTGACTGAGGCGTAATTAATCCCATTAGTCCCGTGAACTTTCGCAACAACATCAAGCCACTTGAAGCCCGTAATTCCTCCTGCTCCAGTTGAGAAATTCCCAGTGCCTGAATATGTTACATTGTTTTTCGCGCTCCCGTTAATCTTAAGCGTCAATTTTCCCTTACCCGTAATTTTCCCGTCAAGTCCTCCTGAAGCGTCCTGAATTAAGCCGTTAATGTCAACGTTCGAGGCCTCAAGATTATTCGTGAAGCTCATAGTCTCAGTGTTGAAGGCAAATGAATTTTTCGCCGAACCTCCGTAAAGTTTCGCCGTTCCGTTATCAGAAGTAAATCTATTTTTAGCATAAGCCAGCGGAAGATTTACACTCGTTAAGTTTATTCCATAGGCCTTGAGAGCTGATGATGTCAATGCTCCTTTTCCCGTTATATTTTTCTCTGAGCCTGACAGGTTGAAATTTAGGCTTGCTGTACCGGAAAAATCTTTATACTCGCTCAAAAGTTTTTCAAGTTTAAGATTATTCCCGTTAATCGCAATGTTCAGCTTCAGAGCCGGAGAAATCTGAACAGTCCCGGACGCTTTGAGTTCAGCACCTTCAACGTCAGCACGTAAAGTTTTCAGCGTCAAGTTCTGCATATTCCCGGAAACGTCAGCGAGAAAGTTATTTAGCGTGAAACCTTGAGCATTGAGAGCCGGAACGTTAGCATTGAGACTGATTGAGGGATTAGAGTTTGAGCCGGAAATTTTGAGAGTTCCTGACAAATTCCCCTTCATGTCGACACCAGAAGCAGAAGCTAACGGCCCAAGTTCCAAATTCTTGAAGTTGAAGCTGAAATCCAGCGGGGTTTTTCCTGAGACTGACGCTAAACCTGAGCCGGAAATTTTCCCTTTTCCACTTTGAGCGTTAAGGCTTGAGAGCATAATTTTATCGTCGTTCTTGTCGAGTTTGGCTTGAACGTCCGAGAATGTTACGCCCGAAGCTGTTATGCTTTTTGCCGAAATGTTGAGATTAATTTTGTCGAGTTTCGCTAAATCTCCTCCGAGTGAAGTCGTCAGCTCCAGATTTTGCGCATTAATCATGTCCATAGCCTGCAAATTTTGTGAAGACGCGAGCAAATTCACTGAAGGATTGTTGACTGAGCCCGTAATTTTTATGCCGGCGTTGACATTCCCTTTAAGATTATATTGCGCAATGTCAGGAACGTAACTTTTCAGCGAGGCCGGAGACATTAAGAGTGTAGCGTTGATGTTGAGATTGGGATTTTCTGAGGGAAGAGGCCCGATTGTTCCGCTTAAGTTTATTGGCATACCGTTTAGAGTTCCTTCGGTCTTGGTGAGATTTAGAGTTTTATTAGCGAACGTGAAATCTACAGCAGGTTTCGTTATCGTCTGCTCCCATCCAGAAAACTCCGGACTGTTGAGAGAACCTGAGATTACGGGATTATTCGGGCTGCCTTTAACGTTGACTGAAGCCGTAATTTTCCCCGACAACTTATAATCCGACGCGTCAGGTATCATGTTTTGAACGCGCTTAACATCAAGCTCAACAATTTTTGCTGAAACGTCCAAGTTTGGAGCTTTCAGGATCGAAGCAATTTTCCCCTGTAAATATCCTTGAGAGCCTTCAAAATTAAATTTTCCGTCAACAATGGCCGTATCACTTTTCGCAAGTTTAAGCTGAGCGCGTATATTCGTTAAAGCTCGTCCGTTGTAAGCAATTCTCGGAGCCGTGAAGTTCACTAAGCCGTTTAACTCGTCCATTGTGCCGCTGATATTCACGTTGAAGAGTGAGACTTTTCCCGTTAAAGTTTTCAGCTCAGGAAGCCCGAAAATTTCATCAAGCCCGTTAAGATTGGCCTCACTTCCGTCAAGTTTTATCATGATTGAGTTGTCAGCAATCGCAATTTCCCCCTGAACTGGAACGTTAAACGCGCTGGCTTGAATGTTATTGAGAGCAATTCTCTTGTCAAGAGCCTCATAGTTCACGTTTGAGCTTACTCGTTCAACAGGAAATCCGTAAATCTTCGTCCCTTTGTAATCGATTGTCCCGAAAAGTTTTAAGGCTTCAAGTTTTCCCGTCGCGTCAACGTTGAAATTGGCCGTGCCGTCGAAATCTTCAGGCTTGAGCATTGCGGGATATAAAGCCGTAATTTCTTTCAGGTCAATATTCTCACACGAAGCATGAAGGTCTAAAATTTCGCCGTAAAGTCCTCCTGTTGCTAAGATTTTTCCGGAGCCGAAATTAATTTCTGAGTTGTTAATTCCCGTTAAGCCCGCAGATTCTCCCATGTCGATTTTGCCCTTAATGGGAATGTCATTAAACGCCGCATCAACGTCAATATCAAATTTCTTAAGGTCAGCAATAACGTCATTAACTTGAAGAGTTCCGAACTGTGAGAAAAATTTACTCTCTCTAATCCTGAGATAATCCAACGGAATATCAGGTACAGGGTTTCCAGAGTCCGCAAAAGCTGGTGAAGCTGTAATCGTCAAGCGTGAGAAAAATTCATCGAGCATTGAAGATGTCAAATCGTCGTCCTCAATCTCGAACGTAAAATATTTCTGAGCTGCTGAAATTAATTGCTCAACGTCAGCACTAAGTCCGCCTATAGTGAGTTTAGCAAGCCGGATTTTTCCCGTTAAGAGAGCCGAGAAGTTCACGCGTCCGGATAAATATCCTGCTGATAAAATATTTTGTTCGTCAGGGTCATCAATTGAGAATTTGTGAAGAGTGTAGCCTTTTACTGGATTGCCTGTGATTTTTTCGGCGTTCAGTGAGAGTTTATAATTTTCGCTGAGATAATTTTTTGCGAGTTCAAGAATTACATTGCCGCCGATGTCAACGAAAGAGAAGATTGTGCCTAAAACTATTAGCAGGAGAAGTACTCCGAATAGAAATCTTCTGTAAGGTTTTCCCTTGCGATGATTGCTGTTATTATTATTTCTGCGGCTTTTATTATGTCTTGGAATTTGAAACGTTTGAATGTTATCGACATCGTTAATCAATAAAAATCACGCCCCCTCAATATTAAATGGAATGATACAGAATAGTTTTCACGTAAATTATAAGCTATAAAACGTGATATAGTTACCATCCATATAAAAATTTTCACGAATAAATAATAACAACAGGAGAATAAAAATTTATGTGTATGACAATTCTCGTCGGGAAAAAAGCCTCATCAACCGGAGAAGTCCTAATCGCTCATAATGAGGACGCTCCAGGACGTTATATCATGCAAACTCATATTGTCAGCGAGAAACACAGAGAGCCGGGAAATTTCATCAAGTTTGAAGCTGATATGTCGAGTTTGGAACTTCCGGAAGAGCGCGCGGGGTTATTCTGGTCGGAAGCAAAAACTTTCAATCCTGAGAGGCCCGGCCCATCATTCTGCGATTTATACGTTAATAGCTATGGAGTTGTGATTTGCACGAACAACTGTGAATACTCGAAAGAAGACAAGCCCGAGTTGAAAAATGGCGGAATCGGCTACGGATTAAGAAGGCTCGTTGCTGAAAGGGCACATTCCGCGAAAGAGGCCGTGAAGATTGCGTGTGAACTCGTCGACGAATACGGCTATGCTTCAAGCGGAAGAAGTTATGCGTTTGCTGACAAGGACGAAATTTACGTTATGCAGATTGTTCACGGAAAACATTACGCGATTTCTAGAGTTCAAGACGATGAAGTCGCGGCAATCCCCAATCATTACACGATACATGAGCCGGAAAATTCGCAAGAGCTGATTGATTATGCGATTAAGCGGGGCTGGTATGAACCTGACGACGGAGCTTTTGACTTCGCGAAAGTTTATCAGGCCGAAAATTCGTATATGGTCGAGAAAAATATTTATCGGCATATTCGTGCGCTTGAGATTTTGCTTGATGAGAAATTCCCGGAAAATTCGCCCTTGCCGTTCTCGGTTAAGCCGTCGCGAAAAGTTAATATCGCAATGCTCAAGGAAATTTTACGTTCACATTATGAAGACGCTTCACACTTCACAAAGCCTTTGACAATTTGCAACATTGACACGCTTGAAAGCACGATAATTGAGATTAAAGATAATCCCGAGAAAATAATTTTGCGTCGAGCATTAGGCCGTCCGTGTTGTTCGCCATATTTGACGTGGGGGATTAATTCTGTTCGTGAGGGTTACGAGGAAAAAGAGCCGGAATTATCTTTAGCTGAACATTTCAAGACTAAGCCGGAAGATTTGGACTGGAAGGATAACGCGTGGTTTCGAGCGATGGAAATTCAGGCGGCATGTGATATTTGTCATTATAAGGCTGAAATTGTCCGTGAAAGAGTTGCAGAGTTCGAGGCAAAATCGGGCGATGAGTTATTCGACGAAAAGGAAGCTGAAAAATTTATGTGTTCGCTGAAGTCTGAGCTTGGAATTATTGACTGTGAAGCCGTCGGCAAAATTGAGAAGGGAAAAAGTTTTCGGGTAAAAATTCCTGAGTGTATTAGTCTCGAAATCTCAGAATGTTTATGCGGGCCGTCATATCTTGATGTAAGCAAATGGTCGAAGTGTTCAGGAATTAACGGTAACGAATTAACTTTTGAGGCTGGCGAATGGATTAATGACGCTGTACCGTGTTTCATGGATTTATACTTGAAACTTGGTAAAAATTGCGTAGGCTGTGTAAAAATTCAAGTCAGGTAAACGCGCTCAGAAAAAAATTGACGGCAAAATATAACACGTTCTATTTTTATGACGAGAAAAAATGAAGGAGTGAAAAATTTTATGGCGAAAAAGAAATCTCAAAGTGTAACCCTCGAAGACATAATCAAAATTGGCCCGAAGAAATTTATTGTTATCCTGATTGCGGCGGTAATCATGTACTTTTTCGGCGGCGATGACTTTTTGAACTTGAAGGACACAGAACAGGTTGATAATGACAATTCAGGCTTCACGACGGGAATTGTTACGCGGGTTGTTGATGGTGACACGGCAGTAATAAAAGTTGACGGTCAAGATATACGCGTTCGTTTTCTCGGTGTTGATACTCCGGAGACAGTTCACCCGAATAAGCCCGTGCAATATTACGGTAAAGAAGCAAGCAATTTCACGAAAGATTATCTCAACGGCAAACAAGTTTGGCTGGAATACGACGCTTCACCGACTGACAGATATAACCGTCATTTAGCGTATATTTGGACATCGAAGCCGAAGACTATTAACGAAAGCACAATGCGTAAAGACATGTTCAACGCGAGATTATTACTCGGAGGCTACGCAAAAGTCATGATAATCAAGCCTAATAAACGTTACGAAGATTTATTCAAGAAATTTGAGGCCGAAGCTAAGAACTCGCGTAAAGGTTTATGGGGCGAATAAAGCGTTATGTTATACTGAGAATTTGCAAAATATCATTATAATTCAGGAGGAAAATTTTTCATGTTAGGTTATGGACTTGATCCGACTATGATTTTGTTAATCCCCGCAGTCTTATTGTCAATGTGGGCACAATCCCGCGTTCAGTCAACTTTCAATCAGTACAGCCAAATTGCCGCACGAGGAGGAGTTACAGCTGACAGCGTCGCAAGAATGCTTCTCACTCTCTACGGAATGGCCTCAATGCCGATTAATCACGTTGCCGGAAATCTCACGGACCATTACGACCCTCGCAACAAGACGTTAAATTTATCCGACGGCGTTTATGGCAATCGAAGTATCGCGTCAATCGGAGTAGCGGCTCATGAAGTCGGTCACGCAATCCAACATCACGAGGCTTATTCACCGTTAATCTTTCGAAACTCAATCGTCCCGGTCGTAAATATCTGCTCGAGCGCGTCAATGCCCTTGTTCCTGATCGGCTTGGTCATGGGAAATCGTTTGCTCGTCAACATCGGAATTATGCTTTTCACGGGAGCTTTAGTGTTTCATCTTGTTACGCTTCCTGTCGAGATTAACGCGAGTTCACGGGCTTTAGCTTTACTCGAACAGACACACACGCTTGACCGCGAAGAATTGGCCGGAGCTAAGAAAGTTTTGACGGCGGCGGCTTGGACTTACATTGCGGCGGCTTTAATGTCAGTGTTGCAGTTAATCAGGCTAATTTTAATCAGCAAGTCATCACGGAGGAATTAACTTTTGCGCGGAATTGAAGCGGCCTTAACGATATTAATTCATGACAACGGAACCGGCCAATTTCCAACGGAAGCATTAAGAAAACTCGCTGACCGTGAAAAAATGAAGGGGACTGATATATCCCTCGCGTCCTCGTTGATTTATATTGTGATGAGGCGTAAAGAACTCTGGGAAAAAATTGCCGGCGATTATCTTCGTTCACGTGAAAAACTTCCTGATCCCGTCGTAATGGCCGTAACAATGGGAATTGGCGGACTTCTTGAGTTGCGTAGATTTTCAGGAGGAGTGTTGATTAACGGGATTATCGAATACCTCAAGCACAATAAATCCCTCGCAAAATATTCTTCGCTGGTCAACGCAATTCTTCATAAAGTCATCGAAGCTCCGGGAAACAAACTCGAAAAGTTCAGTAAGTCATCATCTCCCCAAGCCCGCGCAATGTTCGCTGGAGTTCCAACATGGACATTACCCGCATGGTCCCGAACTTGGAATAATTCTGAGTTGTTCGAGATTTTCGCGATGATGAATAATCCCTCGTATTCGTCACTGAGAGTTTCGCCGGGAAAAAATTTTGAGAGTGAAGATTTAAGCTATCACGTCTCGGAATATTCAGGAGCAATAAATCTTCATCAGTCAATTTTGCCGCTGAACGTTCCGGGCTTCAATGAGGGAATTTGCACGGTTCAGTCTGAAAGTTCGATATTGGCCGCGTCGCTTGTGAAAAAGTTTTATTCTGGGAAAAATATTATTCTCGACATGTGTTCGGGACGAGGGATTAAGGCCGGTCAAGTCTTGCAGGAAAATCCTGGCGCAAAAGTTGAATGCTGGGAATTATCAGAAAAACGCTCAAAGAGTGCTGAACATGAACTTGAAAGATTAGGCGTTCGGGACCGAGCGATTATGAAGGTTGGCGACGCGTTAAACCTTGAGCCGTTCGATAAAGTTTCGTTCGTAATGCTTGACGCTCCTTGTTCATGCTCCGGAACTTGGAACAGGAAGCCCGAATCAAAATGGCGGCTTGACTGGGGAAAATTTGACGCAATCGTTGACACTCAGAAAAAGCTGCTTGAACGTGCCGTGAACTTATGCGAGAGTGGAGGACATATTCTCTACATCACTTGCAGTTTATTCAAACAGGAAAACGAAAACGTCATCGCCGAAGTCCTAGCGAAACATCAAGAATGCGCGGAAGTCTCAAGTTTTATCACATGGAACGAAAATTGCTTTAAGCGCGGCAAACCTTACGGAATTTACATTTTGCCGGTTAATTCTTGGCTCGACGGGTTTTATTGCTCGTTGATATTGAAACGTGAAAAAGGAGGATTGAGAATTTGAGAAGTCATAAAGGAGGCGTTGTTCTCTGGACATTATTCATCGTAACAGGAATAGTTTTTGCGTCCGGAGCTATTGCCGTCTACACCGTGTTCATCAAGCCTGAAGGGAAATCTACAGTGCCGTCATTCAACAATCAATTTATCAGTGATGCCGTCGCTGAAGCTGAAAAATTAGGGCTCGTCGTTCAGCTTGAAAATGTCGCGTCAACTTTACCCGAAGGAAGAGTTTTAGCCCAAGCTCCTGATGCCGGAACTGAGTTGCGAAAAGGTCAAGTGATAATTCTTCAGGTCAGCAGAGGCGGAGAACTTTATGCTGTGCCCGACGTTCGCGGAAAAAGTTTAACGGACGCTCAGAACGAGATAAAATCTTCCGGGTTTGCTCTCGGCGATATCGTGAAAATTCGGGAGAATAATATTCAGGCCGGGAATGTCATAGCACAAAGCCCAGCACCTGACGTGAGAATTGGAAGCGGACGAAAAATTGACTTGCTCGTTCAGGACGGAACTCCTCAGAGTGAAATTGTCAAAGTTCCCGACGTTAATCGAATGTCCGAACAGGAAGCCCGTGATGCTCTTGACGCTGTCGGCTTGAAAGTTAATGCGATTGATAGAGTTTACAGCCCGTTAGTTCCTGAGGGATTAGCGATTGAGACCAGACCGGGAGCAGGAAGCACAATGCGTGCAGGTCAAGGAGTTACGCTCAAGCTCGCAAGTCAACGAAGGCCGGCAGGATTTATGGACGCTAATACGACATCGACGACGACGGCAAACGGAAGCGTCAGACGCGTAACAAGTCAGCCTAATTCTTCACAGTCAACAAATCAGGCTCCAGCTCAGACGCAAAATAATCAAGCTCAAGCGTCTCAACAGAAAACTTCAACGACAACAACGCCAGCCGTGACTACACAGAAAGCTCCAGCGTCAACTCCGGCTCCGGCTCCTCAGCAGAAAACGGCCGCGACTACTCCAGCAGCTTCACAGCCAGCTTCATCAGGAGGAAACAAGACAGCTAGAATACGTTATGTTGTGCCTCCGATTGCCAAGCCGATGAATTTACGCGTTGAACTCACGGATCCTTCGGGAAAACGCGACGTTCTCAATAAACAGGTCAGTGCGGGCGAGAACATTAACACGACGGCGAAATATTCTCAAGAATGCGTAATCACAATTTACTTAGGCGGCGCATCCGTCTGGCAGGAAAAACAGAGGTAATATCATGCGTGAAATTTTACTTGCACCATCTTTATTAGGAGCAGACCCGTTAAATCTTGAAAGCTCGATTAAAGCGCTGAAAAATAATTATGACTGGCTTCACTTGGACATTATGGACGGTCATTTTGTGAGAAATCTTTCATTCGGGCCGGACGTTGCAAAAGCTCTCAGGAAGAAATTTCCGGATGACTTTATCGACGCTCATTTGATGATTGACGAACTCGAAACTATTTTACCGTTGTTCATGAATGCCGGAGTTTCGTTAATCACAATTCATGCCGAGACAGAACCGCATTTGCTTCATGCTTCACTCAGCGAGATTAAGCGTGCAGGAATTTTAGCAGGAGTTTCACTTTGTCCCCCAACTCCAGTGAGAAATATTGAGAGCGTCTTAGAATTGGCCGATTTAGTGTTAATCATGTCGGTAACGCCGGGCTTCGGAGGTCAGAAATTTATTGAGAGTTCACTTGAGAAAGTCAGGGAATTAGCGAGCTTAAGAGAAGTTCATAAATATAATTACAAGATTGAGATTGACGGCGGAATAAATGAGAATAATATTACTCGTGCTGTACTTGCCGGCTGTGATGTGATTGTAGCAGGAAGCGCAGTGTTCAAGAACGAGAAACCTGATGAATGGCTTGAAAATGTCCGCAGAAAAATTAAGGAGGCAATGAAAGATTTTGAATGATGAGATGAATGATGCCTTGATAGCTTTGGGGCAGCAAGTATTAGAACGCCGTGAAAGTATCGGAATGACGCTCGAAACAGTATATGACAGAACGAAAATTAGGCCTGAATATTTGCGCGGAATTGAATCCGGAGATTATAAAGGTTTTCCCGAAGTCGTGTACATTAAGGGCTTTGTCCGGACATACTTGAAGTTAATCGGAGCTGAAGACTTGCAGGAAGATTTTATGAATGAGCTTGATAAACTCGACAAGACTAAATCACCTCGTAAGCAGGAGAACAAGCCTAACAACATCAGCAAAATTCTCAACAACGGCTCATCAATCCCGAAAGGTTTTAAGCCCGCCTCGCATTTCTGGTTATTCCTGGTGCTAATCACAGCTCTTCTCGGAACTGCCGCTTATGTCTGGTACGCGATAACTTACGGAGGATTTGACCCGAAAACGTTTGAGTTCTTCAAGTTCGGCAACAGCAATAATAATCCCCCGACAATAATTTCATCAGGAGATTTAGGCGTAATCGTCGACGGAGAAATTGAGAGCGTAACACTTTCAGAAGATGAGACTGTCTCAGAAGAACCTGAAACTGAACCAGAGCCTTATATTGAAGTTCACGCAATTAATGACGTATGGATGAGTGTAGCTTTTGGGAATGCTCAGCCAATTTTCAGAAGGACTTTGAAGCGCGGTGAAGTTATGCGATGGGATTTGACGAATTACGCCCGCATAAATTTTGGACGACCGAGTGCGGCACAAGTTATTCTTAACGGCAAAGATTTAGGCATAGTGAACCCGTCAGCGAAGAGATCCGAGACATATATTTACAATCCCGACGGAACTTTCAGACGCTCCGGCACAAGATAATGTAATTCACACTCAGCAGGTTTATTTACGTAATTGGCCTGCTGATTTTTATTGCTTGAAACGAATGTTTTTAGGCGTTATCATTTATTCTTCACTATTAAGAAATTACACACATGAACGGAGGAATTATTCATAAATGGCAGCTGAGGCAGTAAAACCCTGGTGGCGTGAGACAATTGAAACTATTATATGGGCATTCGTTCTAGCAATGATAATCCGGACTTTTATCGTTCAAGCATTCTGGATACCGAGCGGCTCAATGATTCCGACTTTGGAAGTTGGCGACCGAGTTTTAGTTGCGAAATTCTGGAACGTCTTCTTTGAACCTAAGCGCGGCTCACTTTACGTTTTTCGTTATCCTGTTGACAAGGAGCGTGATTTTGTGAAACGTTTAATAGCAGTTCCAGGTGACATTGTCGATATTCGAAACGGAATTGTTTATATAAACGGCGAGCCTACGGATGAACCTTATGTGAAGCATCATGATTATTTCACTATGAGGCCGAGCAATCTTTTCCCTGAAGTTCCGTTCAAAGTTCCAGAGGGAAAATATTTCATGCTTGGTGATAATCGCAGCAATTCTCAGGACAGTAGATATTGGGGATTTGCAGATATTGACGACATGAGGGGGCCTGTATTCTTTCGTTACTGGCCGCTCGACAGAATAGGGATCCCGAAATAATTTCATGCCTCGAACAGTCTGGTATCCCGGCCATATGGCTCGTGGAACTCGAAAACTTTATGAACTCGTTAATAAACTTGACGTAATCGTTGAAGTTCGTGATGCCCGCGCTCCTGCGTCAACTTCTTCGCCGTTAATAAAATCTCTCGCGAAAATTAAGCCGGTAATTCATGTTTTGTCGCATAAAGATTTAGCTGAAGACGAAAAGTTAAAGTTATGGCTAAATTCGCTGAAGTTCACGTATTCTGCAGATTTGAGAAAACGAGAAGGCCTCGCGAATATCAAGAAAGCAATCATGAAGTTCAAGCCGTCTCATCGTGAAGTTCGTCTTGCTGTCGTAGGAATTCCGAACGTCGGGAAATCTTTATTGCTGAACTCGTTAATCGGCAAATCAAACGCTTCAGTCGGAAATATTCCGGGCGTAACTAAATCCGTGAGCTGGTACAAGAACGAAGGAATGTTAATCGTCGACAGTCCAGGAATTTTAGACCCTCATGCTGAAGCCGGTGCGCATTTAATTCTTTCGTGGCTTGGATGTGCAAAAGCTGAAGTTGTCGGAGGTTATGAGAATGCCGCAATTTCCCTGATAAATTTTCTCACAGTGAAAAATCTTACGTCATTAATCCCCGTTGAAGCTGACGAAATCCCGGCTTTAACTCTTGAAGCAATCGGCCGAAAAATGGGTTGCTTAATCTCAGGTGGACGCGTGAATATGGAATTGGCCGGACAAAAATTTATCGAGGCGTTTTCAAGCGGGAAGTTCGGACGCGTGTGTCTTGAAGTTCCAGATGGCGAGCGGGCAATAGATTTTCATGACGATAACGATATGATAAATAATGAGGCAATTGACATTGTTTAGAGATTTAATTCTGACACCTCGCGCAAATCTCGAAGAAGCTCATGAACTCTTGAGTGAACTCGTCAAGCGCGGCCCAATAATCGGAACTGACGAAGCTGGACGAGGAGCATTAGCAGGTCCTGTTGTTGCGGCGGCTGTGTATCTTACGGCTGAGCAGGAGAAGGAATTATTGAGGCTCAAGCTCCGGGATTCTAAGCTAATAACTCCGGCGGGGCGTGAAAAAATATTCGAGGCGATTAAGGATTTAGGCGTTTTGTGGCGTGCATATTCAGGAAGTGTTGAGAGAATTGACAAGGATAATATCTTGCGGGCTTCGTTATGGACAATGAGCAAATGCGTGAATAAACTCGCTGAAAAACTTAATCTTGAACCGGCTTGTATAATTGTTGACGGAACAGAAAGGATCTCCGGGATAAAATTTCCGCAATGGACGTTAATAAAAGCCGATAATTTAATTCCTGTCGTGTCAGCCGCCTCAATCGTTGCAAAAGTTATTCGAGACAGATTAATGACCAAACTTGACGCTAAATATCCTGGCTATAATCTTGCGAAGAATAAGGGTTATCCGACGAAATTACACATGGAAGCAGTGAGAGTAAAAGGGATGTCGGAAATTCACAGGGAGACATTTTGCCGAAAAATTTTACGCACTCAAGGAGGGGAGTAAGAATTGCCGTCAATAAACGTTCAAGTAGATAACGGCTATAATCAGGCTCAGCAGAATATGACGACCAATATGAGGCAGGGACAAATTACAACACAGCCTCAAATTCAACAGCCTTCACAAGTTGCCGCACGACTTGCCGGAGTTCGTACGGGAATGGTCGTAGAAGGGAATGTTCTTGCGCAAAATGAGGACGGGACATATCTTGTTCGTGTTGAAGTAAACGGAGTGCCTCAGGAATTACGCGCTCGTGCGACGGTTTCATTGATTTTAGGCGAGCGATTTAGAGCAGTTTGGGACGCTTCCGGGCCGGACGGAGTTCCTGTGTTGAGATTATCGCAAGGGGAATTGTCGTTCTTGTCGCAAATTCCGGCACGTGACAGAGAATTAGCGACGGCGTTATTAGCACGAGGCCTGCCATTGTCAAGCGAAGTTCTGAACGCGATTAAAGACGCTTGGAGAAAGTCAGGTTCTCAGGAAAATAATTTGTCGTCATTCATTGAGTTATGGGCGCGAGATGTCCCGATGACGCTTGAAAACGCAACTTTGCTCTCACAATATGCCGCAATGACCGGTGCTGAAGCTACGGAAATGTGGAACAGAATACGCAAGGAACTCAAGGAACGAAGCAGAGGCAATGACCCCGTGAAAGTTCTGCGTGAGATGAAAGACGGCGGCGATGACATCGCGAAATTCTTGCAGGCTCAATCAATCCTCATGAAATCCCCCCGTAACGAAGTGAACCCCGCATTATTAGCAGCTCCATTCTGGCCGGTTCTTAACGACGCTTCACAGAACATGACGGCGAAAATTTACGTTGGACGTTCAGCCGAAGAGGAAGGGCAGAAATATTGGCAAATAGGATTTGGCATAACTGGCTCAGTTTTAGGAGAAGTCGGAGGATTGGTCGAGAGCGACGGAAAAAGCTGTAACCTGACACTTAACGCCGAAAAACCCGAGACATGCAGATTAATCGAACGTCGCCGAAGGGATTTGCGAAAAGAATTACAGGGCTTGGATATTCCCGTTACGTTCATCGGAATTTCCCGGCGTGCTGTTGAGGCTGAACGTGATTTATTGCTCGCTGGTCGCGGACTTGATATTACTGTCTAGTGTCGCCAAAGAAAATGACTTGCCTTATTAATAAATTGACGGACAAAAGGATAACTCTTCAGCCATTTTCTAAATCTCACAAGCCAGCTTTCATTGAACAGTTTGTTGAAATAATCTGGAGCGACTGAGCTGTAATATTTATAGACATCGGGATTATCTGCATATGCCACTGCTCTTGTTATAGAATAACCGAAGCAAACTCGTAAATATTTCTTGAAATCAGAAACGCTTACTATACTTTCAGTGTTATCATCGTGGAAAAATTTTCTCAAGTTGCTGCTCACAAAATAAAGGAATGGGCCGCCTAATATTGATTTACCGACGAAAAGCGAGAACGAAGAGTCAACATAGTTTATTCTCAGTTTATGAACTTGATCTATAACTGACTGCCACGGACTCAGGTAATACGTTCGGGGGATTAATATAACTTCTGTATTATCCCGCAAAAAAACTATATTATGGGAACATGAGCCCACAGTAGAAGCAAAACTCTCACATTGAATTAATATATTCAGCTGCTCGTCAAACGTAAGTTTTTCCGGATGATATATAATTTCGTAACCTTTTGAGGCAAAATATTTTTCGAGCTTGTCCTCACCGATTGAGCGGTTGACGTGATATTTTGAATAGGAAAAATATACTTTACGAGATTTAACCGGGCGAATATTGGCAAGAGCAAAATTCCTCACTTGGTCGAATGTATCTATGTATTCCTGAGAGAAGAGATAAAAGAAAAATTCGCCTGACCCCCAAAAACATGTATCAGGCACAACTAACTCGTCATATTGTGAAGGCTCTGTAACAGGTTCAAGTTTAGAACAATTAACCCCAAGAATCTCAAGAATCCTTTTTTGGCTGCCTGCAATTTTAAAATCACCCATTGATATATAGATTAGTGGGCATTCAGAAAAATTTTCAAGATATTCTTTCGTCCTTAGAAACCATAACAGGCTCATAGACTCAACGATAAAATGTCCATATGCTTGAAAAAGTTTCCCTACATATACGGCTCTGTGAGTTTTGTGCACATAATATGTAGATTCAGATTTCTGTTCTAGTTCAATACCTTTGGGAGTAATGCAGCCTCCCTTAAGAATTTTGTAACTTAATTTCTTGTCCTGAAAGTGATTTGCATATAATAACCGGCTGTAATATTCTTTATTATATAAATAGTCAAAATTAGGCTGGTCTGGTCTAGGCTGGTCAATTATTGAAGGCATTTTCTGATTTGTCAAGCTCCTTTTTCAAAGACTGATAATGAAATAATTTTAGCATAAACCACATTAATATTTACATAGTTTATAAATTTATGAAGTATAATAATCAATCATGGCAGATAATAATAGTAACAGAGGCAATAAACCCGATAAGGCCGTAGCCGTAAAATATGACAACAAGCAAATGCAAGCTCCTACCGTCGTCGCAAAAGGTGAGGGCTTTATCGCACGAAAAATTGTTGAACGCGCAATCGAAGCTGACGTTCCCATTGTCGAGGATGCCGCGTTAGTCTCAGCCTTAATCTCACTGGAACTCGGCGAGGAAATCCCGGCAGAATTATATGAAGTCGTCGCACGTGTCTTAGCTTGGGTGTATAAACTTGACAAAGAAGCTCAATGACGAAAGCCCAAGAGTTAGGAAAATTTGCTGAGGATAAAGCCGCTGATTATGTTTTGTCGCTAGGCTGGAAAATTTTATCTCGAAACGTTCATAATCAATACGGCGAAATTGATATTGCTGCGGTTGATAATGATAATAAAGATTTAGTGATTGTTGAAGTCAGATGCAGGACGCTGGGAAAAGTTCAAGCTCCTTTGGATTCAATCGGGCCGAAAAAATTAAATTCCCTCGTTAAAGCCTCAAGGGAATTCATAAACTCTATAGATTGGCCGGACTTCTGGAGAATTGACGTAATCGGCATCACTGTAAACAATAAATCTGAGCGTCAAGACTGGGAACTCGAACACTTCAAGAATATCACCGAAGGAATGAATATCATGAGCTAATTATTTTTCCAGAGCTGAGAAATTGCTTTATTCATCAATTGTTGGCGTTCATTACGCGACATTTTCCCTAATGCAGAGTTTATATCGTTCAAAAGTTTTGTATCTTTCTTTCGAACTCCTGCACAAATTCCCTTGAAATCAAACTTGAAGCCCTTACCTTCCGGAAGTTCTATAAGTTTTACGTTGTTGAAGCGTCGTTCATATGAAAGTCCCGTATCAAGATTAATCACTATCGCGTCAACTCGTCCGCTCGTGAGCATATCGAGCATCTCCGAAACAGTATCAACCGCCTCAAGCTGAATTGCTCCGGGAATTTGTTCAATCGCAGAATATAAATTTGTCCCGTTCTGGCCCGTAAATCTTGCTCCGGAAAAGTCATCGAGAGTTTTTGCGTCCTTATATTTCGTGTCAGTGTTCACGCAAATTCCGTATTTTGTTCGGTCAATCTCGTAAGTCTCAGAGAATGCCGCAACTTGTCTTCGCTCTAAAGTGTCAAGCATTCCTGAGAATATCGCGTCAATTTCATTCTGATTTAAAGCGTTAAGAAGATCACCCCAAGCAATTTTTTTCACTTCGAGCTTGTAACCTAATCTCTTAGCTATAACTTTTGCAACTTGTAAATCATAACCTTCGGCGTAAAATCCTTCGTGATTAACCAGCGGCATATTTGAATCGGTTGGATTTTTCTCTTCCCAGTTGTTAGGGGCGTAATCACACTCCATGCCTATATGCAAAACCGGCTTCTCCACGAAATAACCTCTTGCCAGGAAAAATACAGCGCATATTACGACGATTACAGCAGCAAATTTTTTCATGTTCAAATTCACCCCTTTTTAAAATTTTAAGAATATTAACATAGATTTTTAATTTACAATATTATCAATTATGATTTTTGCGCATTAAACATGAACTTCATGAAGGCAGAATATTATTATATCCGCGCTTAGTGATAAATTTTCCGTTGAGAATACAGCTTTGTGAATTGCCAATTATAACCGTACAGAGCATGTCAATATTGCAATTTATGATTTCTCCGAGCGTCGTAACTTTTGCCTCTTCGTCCTCGCGCCCAATATTCCGAACATAACCGGCCGGAGTTGTGTCAGGTTTATATCTCCTGATGATTTCACAGGCTCTCTTGAAGTGTTCAGGCCTATGATTGCTTGCAGGGTTGTAAATGCAAATCACAAAGTCACCTTCACACGCACAAATTAATCTTTTCTCGATTACGTCCCATTCTGTCAATAAATCGCTAAGGCTTATAATTACATAATCATTCATCAACGGAGCACCAAGAACAGCCGCGCACGAATTAGCCGCCGTAATTCCGGGAATAATTTTTACCTCTTCATCGTCAGCAAGCTCAAGCATTAAGCCCGCCATTCCGTAAACTCCAGCATCGCCGCTCGAGATTAAAGCAACGTCGTAATTATGTTCACGCGAAAATTTCAATGCCATTAAGCACCTTTCACGTTCGGCCCGCATTCCTGAGATGTAAAATATCTTCTCGGGAAAATATTTCTTTATCAGCTCAACATAGACAGTGTAACCAGCAATTACATCACATGACTTCATAATCTCAAACGCACGCGGTGTAATCTCATCAAATCCGCCCGGACCAATCCCAATTACGTAAATCATAATGCCTCCAGAAATTTCTTGAATACTTTAATCCCTATAAACTTTTGCATAATTTTCATCACAGCAAAAAGAAAAAATTTTTACAGTTCAGCCTCAAGTTTCTTGAACTTCTCGATTGCTTTGACTTTCTTAATCATAGCTCACACAAAATCTTAATTACTCAGTCTTTCAGCCAGAAAATTTTTGAACACTTCAAACGCCCGGCCTCTTTTTAATCATAGTTCACACAAAAATTTTTTGAACGCCTCAATCGCTAAATCCCTATGAACTTTTGCGCGTTCTTTCTTGCCTCGAACTCCCTTAAGCTCCGGGAAAATCCCTAAGTTCATATTCATTGGCTGAAAATGTTTCGGCTCGGTCGTGTGTAAGTAATTCAGGAGTGAACCGATTGCGCTTTCACGAGGCCAATTCAGCAAATTTTTTCCGTCAAGAACTCGTGAAGCGTTAAGCCCTGCGACTAATCCCATCGCCGTACTCTCGATATAACCCTCAACTCCGGTAATTTGTCCGGCTAAGAAAATATTTTTGCGCTCGTTCAGCCGTAAAAACTCATCAAGAACAGCCGGAGCATTCACGCTTGTATTTCTATGCATAACGCCTAATCTCACAAATTCTGCGTTCTCAAGGCCGGGAATGAGAGAAAACACGCGCTTTTGTTCCAGCCACTTTAAGCCGGTCTGAAAGCCGACGAGATTATAAAGAGTTCCTTCAAAGTTATCTTGTCTGAGCTGGACGACTGCATAAGGTTCATGGTCAGTTCGTGGGTCTCGCAAGCCTCTCGGTTTCATAGGGCCAAATCTCAGAGTGTCAATTCCCCTCTCAGCAAGAGCCTCAACAGGCATACAGCCCTCGAAGTATTTATCGCGCTCAAAGTCATGCGGCAAGTTTCGTTCAGCATGGATTAACTCATCGTAGAAGCGCAAATATTCTTCCTTCGTGAATGGGCAATTTATGTAGTCGTCGCCTCGTCCGTAACGTCCTGACACGAAAACTTTTTGCATATCTATACTCTCACGCATAATAACCGGAGCTACAGCGTCATAGAAATATATTCTTTCACCGGCAATTGCTTTAATCTCGTCAGCGAGTTTATCAGAAGTAAGAGGCCCCGAAGATATAATTGCTAAGTCTTCAGGGATTTTCGTAACTTCCTCGCGTATGAGTGTGATATTTTCGTGTGATGTGATTTTTTCGGTGATTAAGCCGGAGAATTTCTCACGGTCAACCGCTAATGCTCCTCCTGCTGGAACTCGTGAAGCCCTCGCGCATGAGAGAATAAGCGAGTTTGCAAGCGTCAATTCCTCCTTGAGAATGCCGGCCGCAGTAATCCTGTCATCTTTATTCTCTGACCCCAACGAGTTACTGCACACAATTTCAGCGAGTAATCCCGTCTTGTGAGCTGGAGTTAAGAGCTTCGGGCGCATTTCGTAAAGTTCAACGTGAAACCCTCGATTAGCAAGTTGATACGCCGCTTCACATCCGGCCAATCCAGCACCGATAATTTTTATGCTATTCATTATTCGTCGCTATTATCACTTTCAGCCTTATACTTGCACTTTGCACAAAATATCGTCGAACCTCGCCTGAATAAATCTTCTCCGCATTCCGGACATTTTTCGCCGGCCGGTTTGTTCCACGCTACATAATCACACTCAGGATAACGCGAACAACCGTAAAAACTCCGTCCCTTCTTGCTCTTACGCTTGACAATATCGCCATCTCCGCATTTCGGACATTTAACGCCGATTTTGCTCAAGATTGGCCGAGTATATTTGCATTCTGGATAATTCGAGCAAGCTATGAACTCGCCGAAACGTCCGCGCTTCTTCACTAAGTCATGACCACAGTTCGGGCATTCCTCGCCGATTGGTTCAGGGCCGGGCAATTCAACTCTTGGGGCTTCGTCAGCTTCATCAAGAGTGCTCGAGAACTCATCCCAAAATTCACTGACAACCTCAAGCCATTTTCGTTTAGCCTCTTCAACTTCATCAAGCTCTTTTTCCATTTGAGCCGTAAATCCTGCGTCGACGATTGATGACAAATCCTTACGGTTGAAATATTGCGCGAGAAAATCATCAACGATCATTCCCAGTGAAGTCGGGCAAAATCTTTTTTCCTCGTTCTTCTCGATGTAATCACGTGACTCAAGAGTTCCCGCAATCGTCGCATAAGTTGATGGTCTGCCTACTCCGTTTTCTTCGAGAGTTTTTATCAATCCGGCTTCAGAATATCTTGCAGGCGGCTTCGTAGCTTTTTTCTCGCTTTGAACGTCAACAAGTCCTAACTTTTCGCCCGCTTCAATCTTCGCTAATTCATTCCCCTTCAAGTCAAGCGGCCATAACTTGCTCCAACCGTCGAAAATTAAAGTCTCGCCCTCCTGTTTCAGGCTAACTCGTCCGGCTTCAGCTTTAAGCGTTGACTTTGAGCTTACTGCGGGGGTCATCTGGCTTGCTGTAAATCTTCTCCAGATTAACGAGTAAACTTTGTGCTGTTCGGGCGTAAGAATGTCTTTCATGACATCAGGCGTTAAAGTTATGTCGGTCGGTCTAATTGCCTCGTGAGCGTCCTGAACTTTCGCTTTGCTCTGTGCTCCGAATATATTCGCTTTTGACGGCAGATATTCTTTCGGATAAGTTGACTTGATGAAATCCCGGCATGATGTCAATGCTTCATCCGAAATTCTCAAGCTGTCAGTCCTCATGTACGTAATCAACCCGACATGTCCGCGTCCTGGAAGACTTATTCCCTCGTAAAGAGCTTGAGCAACCCTCATCGTGTGAGCCGGAACCATGCTTAATTTTCGTGAGGCTTCCTGCTGTAACGTGCTCGTCCTGAACGGAGCAGGAGCTGAATGTGAACTCGGCTTCTCCTTGAACTCCTTCACAATAATCTCATTAGCTTTAATCTCAGCAATAATCTCTTGAGCTTTCTCCCTCGTGTTAATGAGCAAGGGCAAATTATTCTTCATTAAAGTTTTTCCGTCGAGCTTATACGCGCGCAACTCATAATGACGGCCCTCACTCTCAGCAATCGCAGTAATCACATAATAAGGATCCGGCTTAAACGCTAAAATTTCCCTCTCACGTTCACAGATTAAGTTCAACGCTACAGATTGAACGCGTCCGGCAGAAAGTCCATAACGAATTTTCTTCCAGAGTAACGGGCTCAAAGTGTAACCTACAAGCCTGTCAAGTATTCTTCGTGCCTGTTGAGCGTCAACCTTATTCATGTCGATATAATCCGGATTACTCACAGCGGCTTTTACAGCATTTTCCGTAATCTCGTAAAATCGAACGCGGCATTTCTCAGACAAATTTACTCCGAGAATGTCGGCCAAGTGCCACGCAATTGCTTCACCCTCACGGTCAGGGTCAGACGCTAATAAAACGTGTGAAGATTTTTCAGCGAGTTTCAAGAGTTCGTTTTTCAGCGCGGCTTTACCCTTAACGAGAATATATTCCGGCGTAAAATCATGCTCAATGTCAATTGCAAGCCGGCTCTTCGGTAAATCCTTCATGTGGCCTTTGCTGGATTTAACAACGTAATTTTTCCCCAGCATGTTAGACAACGTTGCGGCTTTTGAAGGCGACTCGACGATGACTAGGATTTTTCCGCTTGATGACGCTGTAGGCTTCTTTTGTGCTGTAGATTTCTTGGCGGGTGCTTTAGTCTTTGATGCTGATGATTTCTTCGTAGCTGTTGCAGTTTTCGATGTCTTAGTTTTCTTTACGCTCTGCGTTTCGTCCTTCGCAGATTTTTTTGATGGCGAAATTTCAATTACCCCCATAATATTAAAATAGCTGATTTCAGATAAGTTTTTAGGTGAACATGTTTATTTTTTACACTTCAAGCCGCACCCAGCACAGCCGGTTCTGCAGTCAAACGTAAGTTTTTGATTATATGCGTTATGTCTCTCACGAAGCAGAAAGTTTTTGTCAACTCCAACGTTAATAAAATCCCATGATAATTTTTCGGCTTCCCCTCGTTCTCGCGTAAACTCCTCAGGATTAAGCCCGCATTGTTCAAACGCGTCAAGCCAGCGTTGCAAATTAAAATATTCCGTCCAGCTGTCAAATCTTGCTCCAGTCTCCCAAGCTCGCAAAATCACTTCACACGTTCTTTTGTCGCCTCGTGATAATAGGCCTTCAAGAAAAGTTTGTTCGGGTTCATGATACGCGATTGATAAAGCTCTGTCGTGAACTTGAGACTTTATTCGTCGGCCTTTATCTTTCAACTCCTCAATAGAATTTTGCCGTTCCCACTGAAACGGAGTATGAGCTTTAGGGACAAATCCTGAGACACTTACACTTACGCTTGCACGTTTACGACCAATTGCTCGGCCGAGCTTCAAGACTTGATATGACAAACTTGCGATTGCGTCTAAATCTTGTTCAGTTTCAGTCGGAAGTCCCATCATGAAATATAATTTTACGTGTTCCCAGCCGCGCGAGAAAATTTCACGAACACACTTAATTATCATTTCTTCGTTGATGCCTTTATTAATAACATCGCGTAATCTTTGAGTTCCAGCCTCCGGAGCAAAAGTTATTCCGCCATGTTTTGAGCGTAATCCTTCAAGTTTCTCGGCCAATCCCACAGAAAAACCGTCCATCCTCAAACTTGGCAGACTCAATTTCACGTGTCTATCGTTCAGAGTTTCAGCGAGTTCATCAATTAGTCTCTCAATTCCCGAATAATCACACGACGCAAGAGACATTAAGCCCGCTTCTTCCCAACCTGTTGAGTTGATAATGTCCATGATTGACTGTGAAGCTTCCTCAACGCTTCGTTCTCGAACAGGACGATTTACCATTCCTGCCTGGCAAAATCGACAGCCTCGTCCGCAGCCCCTGAAAAGCTCAACAGCCGCCCGGTCATGAACTATGTTAATGCTGGGAATTATCATTGAGTGTAAAGTGTGAAAGTTTCTCGTGATTTGCCGCGTAACAATCTCGCCTTCATTATGACACAACGGCACGTAAAATCCCGGCAACTTCGCAATCTCACGTAATAATTCCTCGCGATTATTCCCATTCTCAAGCACAGGTAATAACTCAGGCAGTAACGCTTCAGCTTCTCCGACGCAGAACACATCAATAAATTCACTCATGACTTCGGGTGTGTAAGCTCCGTAACCTCCAGCGATTACCAACGGGGAATTTTCATCACGTTCAGAATTTCTTAATCTCAGTCCGGATAAATCAAGTATCGTTAAAATGTTCGTGTAGCTCGTCTCGTGTGGAAGCGTGAACGCGAGAACGTCAAAATCTTTCACGGGCCTTCTGTGTTCAACCGAGATTAACGGCATATTTTCCCTGCGCATTAATTCTTCCATGTCAGGCCATACGCAATAAACTCTGTCAGCAAGATAAAATTTACTCTGTTCGTGAATAAAACTCTCGATAATCTGAAAGCCGTAATAACTCATCCCAGTTTCATAAACATCCGGAAAAGCTAAGCATATTCGTAATTTTGCCTCGTCCCAAGAAATTTTTTCACCAGGCCGCCACTCACTCCCGCAATATCTAGAAGGACGAGAGACTTGCGACATTAACCGCCATTCAGGACGCGAAAATTCTTCAAATTCCATGCTTCGAACTCGTCCCCTCAATGTAAATGCTCGCGACAAGCCCAAGTGCTATGAATATCGCTAGCAATGAACTTCCTCCGTAACTCAAGAAAGGCAGCGGTAATCCTGTAACCGGAACAATCCCTATGCTCATTCCCATGCTCTCGAACATCTGAAACCAGAGCCATGAAGCTACACCGGCCGTGAGAATTTTACTGCGTCTGTCCCGGCTGTTAATTCCCGTCATGATTATTCTGAATAGCAAAAGTGAAAACAGGAAAATTAATATCATGTTGCCCAAAAATCCGAACTCCTCAGAAAATACGCTGAAGATAAAATCCGTATGAGGCTCAGGAAGAAATTTCAACTTGCTCTGTGTTCCAAGCATGAAGCCTTTTCCCGCAAATCCTCCTGAACCTACAGCAATTCGCGATTGAATGACGTTATAGCCCGCGCCTAATGGGTCTCGCATTGGGTCTAGAAATACTAATATTCGCTTCTTCTGATAATCTTTCAGGACAAACATAATCAATAATGGAATTGCTGAAGCTCCAAGTCCGATAATGCTTAGTAAATATTTCAATGGAGTTCCGGCGGCTAAAAGCATTCCGAACGAGATTACGAGAAAAACTAACGCACTTCCGGCATCAGGCTGAAGTAAAACGAGAAAAACAGGCAGTGAAATTACTCCCAAGCCCATCATGAAAGTCTTGAAGTCCAACGGAGGATAACGACTCAGAAATTTTGACATCATCAGGATTATCGCAACTTTAGCAAACTCCGAAGGCTGAAATCTTAAGCCCCCGATACCTATCCAGCTTTGAGCACCATTAACTTTTGGAGCAAATATAGCCGTCAACAACAGGAATAATAAAGTCAAGCCGAATAACGGATAAGCCCCTTCGAGTAATTTATTATGTCCGATAATCATGATTAATAACATAGCAAGAATGCTCACGATTAACCAGAGAGATTGACGAACAGCGAAGTCAAAGCCTCGTCCTGAAGCTCCGGCGGCAGCACTGTAAATGCAAAAAACTCCCCAAACTGAGAGAAGAATTGCCGCTAAGAACATAATTCTGTCAGTCAGGGAAAAATCTTCTTTGAGAGATGTCCAGAGATTACGCAAGGCTCAATTTACGTCAACTTTTCCGCGCTTAATCTTGATTACTGGAATATTCGCAACTAAAGCTACCATTTTATCGTCATGGTCAAGGTCAATCTCGATTTTGTTTATGTCTATATCCATGTATTTTGTCAGCACTGTGATAATCTCGTCGCGCAAATTATCAAGAAGCTGAGGGGACATTTCCGTTCTGTCGTATGCTACCACAAGTTTCAAACGGTCTTTGGCAATTTTACCTGAACCGTCCTTACCTCCTCCGAATAGATTTTTCAAGAAGTCCACTTTTCACACGCCCCTTCCTTACTTACTTCTTTTTGCCCGTGAAAAACTTCTTGAGCTTGCTGAAAAATCCCCTTGTCGCGTAACTCTCTAAGTCCATCAACGGAACATCCCTGCCCAATAACCTCTCGGCTATGTTCAAATATGCATGGGCCGCAGGACTGTCAAGCGTCATAGTCATTGGCTCACCGTTATTCGTTGACCTTATTACACTTTCATCTTCAGGGACAACGCCGATTAAGTCAATCGAAAGCACATCAAGAATATCATCTTTTGCGAGCATATCTCCGTCCTGAACCATGTTAGGCCTTAACCTGTTAATAATTAATCTTATCGGAGATTTTCCCATTGACTCAAGCATTCCGATAATTCTGTCAGCGTCTCTAACAGCAGGAATTTCCGGAGTTGTTACGACGAGTGCCTCATCAGCTCCGGCCGCAGCATTCTTGAAGCCTCCTTCAATTCCAGCAGGACAATCAAGCAGGACAAAATCAAACTCAGGCTTTAACTCCTCAACAAGCCCTATCATCTGTTCGGGATTAACGGCATCTTTCGTCCGAGTTTGAGCGGCAGGAAGAAGATACAGGCCCGGAACTCTTTTATCCTTCACGAGAGCTTGAGCCATTTTGCAAGTTTTTTCGATTACGTCAATAAAATTATAAACAACGCGATTTTCCAGGCCCATAATCACATCGAGATTACGAAGCCCAACATCAGCGTCAACAGCCACGACTTTTTTACCAAATTTAGCCAGAGCGGCGGCAATATTCGCGGTTGATGTAGTTTTGCCGACCCCTCCTTTGCCTGAAGTCGTTACGATTACACGTGCTGCCATTTACGAATTAGACCCTCCTGTTCTATTCAAGAAAAATTTATTTTCACGGATTACCGGCATATTATTTTCGAGCGTGATCAAGACACTTTTACGCCAGCAAGCTGTAGAGTTTTCATCAGCGTAACATAATTTATTCCCAATTCTGACCTGAGGAGTTTCGAAACATCCTGCCCAGACGAAAACGTCATCTCGTCCGTGAGCTCCGGCATGAACTACACCGATTAATTTCCCAGCAATGATTATGCTTCCTCCTGCCAAGATTTCGGCACCTGGATTTAGATGTCCCCAAATCAGAATGTCGCCTTCTGTTTCAATTCGCTGACCTGAACGAAGAGAATTATATACGATTTTGAGGGCTGAATTTTTTTCCCTTTCTTTTTGAGCTTCAAGAATTTGTGAAATCACTTCAGCATCAGGCTCAACGGAGATTAATCCTGCCGCCCGAAATAGTTTCAAGCTGTCATCGTTAGTGCTCAGCCAAGCGAGAATTTTTATGCCCTTTTCCCAAACGATACTGTTAAGCATGTGAAGAATAAGCCGCCTTGAACATGCACGTCCGGCGAAGTCTAAAACTATTCCCTGTTCGTCAGGAAGTTTATAATTTCCCGTCGGAATGCGAACGAATGACTTTAACAATTCGTCCTCCGTCAGGCTCTCAGGAATAATAAACTTTATCCCGTAACTTGTTCTTTCGGGCTTAATCTGAGAATTTGGCTTGTGAATTTTCCTTAGTAAATTTGATATCTTCATTCTTTAAATCATTCTTTAAACTTTTATGTCGAAAAATTTTTATGTGCGTAATTTTTATGTGAAACTTGATTTTTTGCAAGTGTTAATTTTTCCCAACGTTCTACAAAAAAATTTGCTAATCTTCATGAGACAATAAATGAGCGAGTAACTGAGCAACCAAAGGAGCCGCAACGCTTGAACCGTGTCTTCCAGCTTCGACGACAGCAACAGCCACGTACTTGGGATTTCCGACAGGAGCATAGCCGGCGAATAAAGCATGATCTGCGCCGTGAGAGTTCTGAGCTGTTCCGGTTTTGCCAGCAATGGGAATTCCGAAGCGTCCTGCTCTTGAGCCTGTTCCTCGTGATACGACGTACTCAAGACCTTTTTGAACGATCGCGAGCTTGGCAGGAGTTACGCCGATATTCTCAGGAGTTTTGTAACCTTTTTTATTGAGATGTGGCGTTACCATTTTTCCGCCGTTAGCTATAGCCGCATAAACTCGTGCAATCTGTATCGGTGTCATTAACATATAGCCTTGTCCGATTGAGTAATTTATCGTGTCGCCGTTGAGCCATTGAGTTTTGAAGCGTCTCATTTTCCAGTCAGGCCCGGCAATATTTCCTCCGCTCTCACCAGGCAAATCAATTCCCGTAGGTTCGCCCAAGTGAAATTTTCTGCCCCATTTGATTAATTTATCAATTCCAGATTTCAAGCCGGCAAGATAGAAAAATACATCACATGAATGCTGCAACGCTCCCGTCACGTTTAAGCCGCCGTGTCCTGAGTGTTTCCAGCATTTGAAAGTGTGTGAGCCGAAACGTAATCCCCCTCGACATGAAAACATCGTACGTTCGTTAATCACGTTCTCTTCAAGACACGCAATTGACATGAAGGCCTTGAACGTTGAAGCAGGAGGATAAACTCCAGCAATTGCCCTGTCAAGCATGGGACGATCCGGATTATTCACAATTGCGTTCCATTCACGAGCAGAAACTCCCCACGTCAAAGGATTATTATCATAAACGGGACTTGAAGCTAAAGCTAATATCTCGCCGGTGTTCACGTCCATAGCCAGCAATGCACCTTTGTAATCGCTCAACAACTCAACGGCCAATTTCTGAGCCGCCATATCAAGCGTCAAATGCAAGTCCTCACCTTTAACAGCAGGATTAGCGTCAAGAGTTCTGATTTTTCGGCCTCGTGCGTCAACTTCAAGAGCTTCCTGACCAGGTGAACCTCGCAAAATTTCCTCGTATGAACGTTCAACGCCGGATTTCCCGATTAAGTCGCCTCCGGTGTAGCCTTGTTCCGAACGAGCTTTTAACTCCGTCTCTGATATCTCGCTGACATAACCTAAAATATTTGCCGCAATCGTCCCAGCCGGATAAGTCCTTCGCCAGACGCTTAACGGGAAAAGTTCACGAGGAAATTCATAATCAGCAACGAGTTCAACCATTTGTGTCATCGTCAAGTTCTGCACGATTTTCATTACACGATACGGAGCTAATCTCTGCTGCTTTATCGTCTTCTCTAAGTCCGGAACTGTTATCGGGATACCATGACGCATTAAAATTTTGCTTAAGTTTTCGAGCTTGGCCGGAGTGTTCAAATCTAACGGATAACCCATAATGCTGAACGTCGTATCATTGACAGCAAGAGGCACCCCATGACGGTCAAAAATTTCGCCTCTCGGTGCAGGAAATCGTATCATCCTTAATCTATTTGAATGCGCTAGACGAATATATTTATCACCTTGATTAATCTGAAAGAAGTATAAGCCGGAGATTAAGATTAACACTGAAAGAGTTATGCCGTAAAAGAAAAATTTCAATCGTGAGTCCAAAATTTCCATATAATTATTTACACCTTCATATCACGAACTTTGCCGGAATATATTGCCATCGTAATGAAAATTGCAGGAAGTGAATAAATCTGTTGATAAAGAAAATAACTCCAGCCGATATTGCCGCCCAAAATTAAAACAGGAAGCAAAGGAGGGATTAACTGTGTAATTTCCAGGAGAATAAACACGAGCCAGCCTGTCCCGGAAACTCGGCCTTGAGGAGGAATTAATCCCCAAACCTGAATTATGACTAGGACGACAGCAACATAACCGAGCGTGAAAAATCCGGGAATTCCTACCCAGCGTAAATCCCATAATGCTCCTCCGGCAAATGCGCTCCAGATTGCCCAGAGATTGTCATCATTGCCCTCGTCAATCAATAATTTATACGCAATCCCAAGCATGAATAATCCGGGAATTTGCATCCCGCCGCCAGTAAAAACTGTTAAGACATCCTGAATTAACCATAAAACTACTAACAACATTAATATTTCACCGTGTAAAATCTAGACATGTCAGCACCAGGCTCAACCCTGTACATTCTATAACCGTCAGAACCGGCAGGAAACTCACCAGCAATTTTTCCAATCGGAAGACCAGGCGGCAATTGTTCACCGACCATAGCCGTACAAACTTTCATCCCTAAGCGAACATTTCGGCCAGCAGGAATATATTTCAGCAGGACAATTCCATTCCCCTCGCCTGTGATAACGCCTAAATCCCGAGTTTCCTCGATTACTGCAGGTATCATGAACGAACTTGACGTGATTAATTCCGCCCATGATGACATTAATGATACTGTGCTGATACGGCCGATTAAATATCCCTCACTGAAAACCGGTAATCCCTGAGTGATTTTGTCCTGTTCACCCCGATCAATTCTAATTTCGCTCCACCATGACATTGGCGCTCTCAGAGTTACGCGTGCTGTCTTTACGTCATCGCTTGAAATCGTAAAATTCTTCTCACTCGTAACTTTTGCCAGTTCAAGACGTAAAGCGGCGTTCTCATTACGTAATTTCGCAATCTCAGTGTTGAGATAATTATTATCGTTTGAACGAGACCGCCAGCCTAAATAAATTTCACGCAGGACAACAGCAGGATATTCCGGGACGAATAAAATTGCTCCCCAGATGTCAATAATATTCTTCATTATGCCAAGTCCTGAACTTACACCGAGCAAAAACAATCCCAAAATTAAGGCCGTAAGTCCGTGTGCCCATTCTCGTGTAGTATTGCGGGTATTATTGTCCATTAACGAGTTCCGCGCTCAACAGACGTTAAAATTTTGCTCATAGCTTCAAGATTGTCTAAAATTTTTCCAACTCCCAGAGCAACAGAATTTAACGGGTTATCAGCGACTATCACAGGCGTATTGATTGCACGTGATAATCTCTCACTCAAGCCGCGCATTAAAGCAACTCCGCCGGTCAAGATTATTCCTCTGTCGACGACATCTTTTGAGAGTTCAGGAGGCATTTTCTCAAGAGCAACTTTCACCATGTCTTCAATGCTGACTAAAATCGGCTCAAGAGCTTCACGAACTTCAACCGAAGAAACCGTATCACTCTTAGGAAGTCCGTCCGATAAATCCCGGCCCTTAACGTTCATTTCGAGTTCAGTATCAAGAGACAGAGCAGAACCGATTGTATTTTTCACCTCTTCGGCTGTAGCTTCACCGATTAATAACGCGTAACGTGAACGAACCATATTTACGATTGCTCCGTCCATCATTTTGCCGGCAGTTCTCAGTGAGCTTGTTACGACAATTCCGCCGAGTGAAATTACGCTTACTTCGCTTGTTCCTCCTCCAATGTCAATAATCATGCAGCCATGAGGTTTATCAATCGGAAGTCCGACACCGAGCGCGGCAGTTATCGGCTCTTCAACAACGAAGGCTTCTCCTGCTCCTGCACCGAGTGTTGCGTCGATTACGGCTTTACGTTCAACTTCAGTAACTTCGGCAGGAATAGAGATTACTACGCGTGGATGAACTTTGAAGGCATTACCCGAATTTATTCGTTTCAAGCAGTAGCGTATTAATTCTTCGGTCATGTCGAAGTTCGCGATTACTCCACCTTCGAGGGGCCAGATTGCTTCGATACCATGCGGGACTTTTCCGGACATTGCTTTTGCTTCCGTTCCGACGGCGATAACCTCAAAGCCTGCTCCTCTTGGTAATTTCCTGACTGCTACGGCTGAAGGCTCACTGAACACGATACCTTTATCCTTGACATAAACGACGACATTTGATGAGCCTAAATCTATGCCTACGTCCATTCCCAGCATTCCAGATAAATATTTGAACATTTACTTTATTCCTCGTTATCTTGGCCAATAAGGATTTAATTCCCGTTCTTCACCGATTGAAGTATCCGGCCCGTGTCCAGGCAAAACGTGTAAGCTGTCATGAAACTCCGCAATTTTTCTCAATGACGCTTCAAGCTGTAAATCATCTCCGCCCTCTAAGTCCGTACGTCCGACGCTCTGAGCAAAAAGTGTGTCGCCTGAGATTAGGACGCTGTGATTATCTTTGTCGGTGATTAAGTAACACACGCTGCCTTGAGTATGTCCGGGAGTCTCGAAAACTTTGATTTTATAGCCGGGAAAATCGATAACTCTTCCGTCGTCAACTTCCTGAAAATGAGAACTCTCAAGCCCCGAACAGTTCACCCCGAGTAAATCTTGAAGCTCACGTGAAGGATTACTAAGCGAATTTGCATCTTTTGAGCCGATGAAAATATTATTGCCGACGAGATTAACAAGCTCATGAATGCCGGCAATATGGTCAATATGTCCGTGAGTTAATAAAATCATCTTGAGCTTCAATTCATTATCATTGAGAAATTTTCTGACATGCTTAGTATTTCCGCCAGGATCCACGAAAAAAGCCTCTTTCGTCTCGTCATCCCAAAATAAATAGCCGTTCGTCCATAATGCCCCTAATGAAAAGCGTTTGTAATTCATTAATCTTTCTCCTTAAGCGTCAATAATAAAAGTTAATGGCCCGTCGTTAATAATCTCTACGGTCATCTCAGCTCCGAATTGGCCGGTTTGAATATTCTTCAGGCCCATAGATTTAACTTTCTCGACGAAATAATCATACAACTTTTCGGCTTCTTCTGGTTTAGCAGCATTCGTGAAGCCCGGACGTCTTCCTTTTTCGCACGAAGCATAGAGCGAGAATTGCGACACTAATAATACCTCACCGTCAATGTCCTTGAGTGAAAGATTAATTTTCCCGTTATCGTCCGCAAAAATTCGTAAGCCCGTCATTTTCTCAGCGAGCCAGTCAGCTTTTGCAGTGTCATCACCATGTGTTACGCCGATTAATACGCACATTCCCTGCCCGATTTCGCGACGTTCATTATTCTCAATCGTAACTGAAGCGCGCTTTACACGTTGAATTAATATTCTCATTGTTTATCCTCTCGTTACTGTGATAATTCCTCTGACTTCGTTTAATTTTGCCATAACAGAATATAAATGTTCAAGATTTCGCACTCTTACGGTGAGTTTTATTCGCATTAAACTGTTTCCGACCATAGTAGCTTTAATCCCGGCAATGCTGCTTCCTTCGAGACCGACAGCGCGGCTTATGTCTGAGATTAAATCTTCGCGGTCTAATCCTTCAGTTTTGAGCTTGGCAATGTAAATCTTCGGCTTTCTGTTAGGGCTGTAATCCTGCTCCGGAGCTGACCATGAGACATTTACGGTTCTGCCGTTTTTTAGCCCTTTCAAGCTCGGACAATTCGCGCAATGTACTGTAATTCCTCTTCGTGTTGACGAATAGCCGATAATCTCATCGCCTGGAACTGGATCACAGCATGAAGCAAGCGTAACGCTCACGCCGCCTTCACCTTCGACGAGAATATCAGATTTGTTATCTTTCTTTTTTTGAGCGGGGATTTCTTGTTCAAACTCAACGGGTAAAGTCTGAGGGCCTGAAGTATTATGATGCTGGAGATATGCGAGTGATAATTTTTGAGCGGCTTCACCTGGTCCGATTGAGCCGGAGCCGACAGCGATTAATTGTTCGTCGATGTTGTTGAAGTCCTCACGCTTGACATCGCTTAACCCTCGACGCTTTAATTCCCGTTCGATCAACTTCCAGCCGCGTTCAAGTTTTTCTTCACGTTCAGTTTTCTCGGCCTGTTTGAAATAGCTTCGGATTTTCGCCCTCGTCTTCGCTGAACTCACAATTTTTAGCCAATCTTTAGACGGTGAGCCGTTCGGGGACGTGAGAATTTTCACCATATCGCCGCTGTGTAATTGGGTATTAAGCGGGACAATCCGGCCGTTAATCATTGCACCGACACAGTGATTGCCGACCTCAGTATGAACAGAATACGCGAAATCTAAAGTTGTTGAACCGTTCGGAAGGATTAAAGGTTTGCCGTCTGGAGTGAAGACGTAAAGCTCATTAGTCAACAAAATATCCGTCTTAAGAATGTCGATGAACTTTTCAGTGTCTCCGTTTTGTCCAGCTTCGAGAGCCTGACTTACCCAGATTAAGCGCGCGTCCATTCCCTTAATCGCTTTTCGTGAGCCTCCGCCGGATTTGTAAACCCAGTGAGCCGCAATTCCATATTCGGCGTAATTGTTCATCTCGTAAGTCCTGATTTGCACTTCCAACGGGACACCGAATGCCATTACTGTAGTGTGAAGAGATTGATACATGTTGCTTTTTGGCTGAGCGATATAATCATCGAATTGGCCGGGAATTGGAACCCATATTGAATGCACAATGCCTAAAACTGAGTAACAAGTTGTAACGTCTGAGACAAGAATACGAACGGCAAGAATGTCATAAAGTTCATCAAACGAGATTTTTTTACGCTGCATCTTCTCGTAAATGCTGTAATAATGTTTCGAACGTCCTTTAATTCGACACGGGATATTCTCATTCTGCAATCTGTCCTCAAGAACTTTCCGGGCTTTCGCAATAACTTCTTCCATCTTGGGCATACGTTTTTTCACGCGTGTTTCGACTTCGGCGTAAATGTCAGGCTGAAGATACATGAACGATAAATCCTCGAGCTCACGTTTCATGTGATAAATTCCGAGCCTGTGAGCAAGAGGAGCGTAAATTTCCATCGTCTCGCGCGCAATTCGTTCTTGTTTATCAGGCCTCATAACTCCGAGCGTTCTCATGTTATGCAACCTGTCAGCAAGTTTTATCAACACAACCCTAATATCTTGAGCCATGACAATAAACATTCGCCGTAAATTCTCGCTCGTCAAATCCTCACGCGACATGAACTCCTTCACGTCTTCACCGGCCAATTTCGTAACACCCTTAACGAGAGTTTCAACGTCAGCACCGAACTTTTCACGGACATCTTCACCGGTAACCGAAGTATCCTCGATTGTGTCATGAAGCAAAGCCGCAATCAGCGTAGACATGTCTAAATGCATTCCAGCGAGAATTAATGCCGCGCTTAGAGTGTGAATAATATACGGATCTCCTGACTTCCTGAATTGGTCCTTATGAGCAACTGCCGCAAATACGAAAGCCTCTCCAAGTTGATTTAACTGTTCGGGATTTAATGACAGCATGGATTTTGCCCATAACTCCTGCCAGAGAGAACGGACGCATTCCTGCTGTGAAGCCGGAGGAATTTTCAGGAAGAATTCATCACGTAATGCATACATATCACGTAAATAATTCGATGAGTTGTCAATTGACGGGACGCTGTTAATAATCGATGAAAAACTGTCTCTGCTAGTATCAAGAGTTTCAAGGGCACCTGCCATCACTAAACACCTTCTTTCTTAACTGCGAAGTCCAGTATAAATTGTAACTGTTCCTCGTTCTTCCAATAATCTAATCTGGGATGATAGATCCAACCTTGTACGTCGCTGAAAATGTCAACAATATCGCTTGCAAGTGTATTAAACGCTAACAACCTCGAATTATTGACGCGAATATAACTGTGTGCTTCGTCCTTGCCCATTGAGTGAATTTCTGAGTGAGCAAAATCCTTATCGACATAAAATTTCGGAGCCGGATTGTTATTCCCGAAAGGTCCAAGCTCTGACACTGCCCGCCAATCTGATATGCTTATATCCGACGGAGCAATATTAATCACAGGAACAGCAGCTTCAGGCTCAATCACAATGTCTTCAAGCATTCGTTCAAGCTCATCACGAACTTCCGGCCAATTTTCAGAACTTACGGAGAAACCTGCCGCGAATTTATGACCTCCCCAAGCCTCGAGTTTCTGAGAGATTTCACGCAAAATTCCTACAGCGTCGCCGCCTTCAGGAACTCGCAAAGTCCCGCGAATAACTTTTGCACCAACCGGAGCGGCTAAGACTATCGGCCTGTTGTATTGCGCACATACACGGCTTGCAACTCCGCTTAAAACTCCGATTGGCCAGTCGTCATGGAATAAAACTTTGTGGGTAAATTTTCCCGTTAAAATTCCGTTGTCAATCTCTTTGGCGATATTATCAGTCCAAGTTTGACGTTTACGATTAATTCTCACGAGGTCATTTACATTGTTATAGACTACTTCATTGCTTCCGGCTCCGAGTAAAGCACGAACTCCGGCATCTGCTGTAGCAATTCTTCCTGGAGCGTTGAGACATGGGATTACTCGCATTGATAAATGTTCTTCGGTTAATTGGGGCCTGTTAATCTTCAAGCAGTCGAGTAACGCGCTAATTCCTCGTCTTGGGTTATTACGCATTAAGTTCATTCCGTAACGAACGAGCGAACGATTAAGATTATGAAGGGGCATACAGTCAGCAATCGTTGCGAGGGCGGCTAAATCGACTTCATACTGCAAAAATTTTCTGGGCACAATATTTTCTTTCCAAGCCCAGCACCATAATACGGCTGTCGCACAAATTTTCTGGACTTCGCCGGCTTCCATGTTGAGACAGGGATTTACGATTGTCGGGATTGTTACGGGAGCTGAAACTGAATGATGATCGAAGACGAAAATGTTTATTCCCTTCTGCCGTAAAATTTCTAACATCTCACTGTCATTAGTTCCGCAGTCAACTACGACCAGAGTATTACAGCCCCATCCCGGAACTTTTTCAAGAACTCCAGCGTTAAGACCATAGCCGTGAACGTCCCTTCTTGGAATGAAATAGCGGACTTGAGCGGCTTTATTCCGGAAGATTTCCATTGCAAGCACAGTTGAAGAAATTCCGTCGGTGTCATAATCTCCATAGACTAAGACATTGCCGAATGAACTTTTTGCTTCCCAGAGGGCTTTAGCTTCTTTTCCTCCTGTTCCTAAGTCTAAACTCTCAATTTGTTTTGCGAAGTCAGGATGTATCCATTCACGAAGAGTATTAATATCTTCATCGCCCTTCAGCATCTCAAGGACTCCGGCGGCGAGTTCAGGACAAGAAAGCTCATGAGCAAGGTTTGTAGTGCTTGCGGACTTGTGAAATATTTTCAGGCTTGAGAGTGAACATGTTTGTATCATAGTGATTTTCTCCTGCGTAAAAAATATTCCTGAAGTATAGCCAGGCATTCAGCTTTCATAACTCCGCTTTGAACTTTGCAAGTGTGATTTAATCTAGTGTCCTGCAAAATGTTATAGAGAGTTCCGGCGGCTCCTGACTTGTAATTTTTTGCGCCGTAAACAACTCGTGAAATTCTAGAATTTACGCAAGCTCCTGCACACATTGGACAAGGTTCAAGAGTGACATAAAGGGTACAGCCGGACAAGTTCCAGTGATTAAGTTTTTTCGCGCATGAACGAATTGCGATAATCTCGGCATGTTCGGTCGGGTCAGAAATTTTTGCGTCGCTTCCGTAAGATAAAATCTCATTATTGCGAACGATTAATGCTCCGACTGGGACATCACCGCGAGTGAAGGCGTTTCGGGCTTCGTTCAGAGCTTGTTGCATGAAGAAATTATCACGGGTAATCATGATATTTTTGTTGTCCTTGAGTTAAGAATAAATTAATTGTCATAAAGTTATCATCTCCGTAAAATTTGTAAATCTGGATAAAAAATTTGCAAGATATTATACACGCACTGCAAGCCGGCAAAATTTTTACGCTCATAAAATATAACACGTTCTATTTTTTTATCATCTTCACGTGTTATCATTAACCGCAAAATTTTTTGAAAGGAGAAATTATTTACATGGCCTATTTCTACACTGAACCTTCGCATACATTCTCCGAGTACTTATTAATTCCGACGTACTCATCAGAAAATTGCGTGCCTTCAAACGTCTCGTTAAGAACTCCGTTATGCAAATTCCGACGAGGTGAAGAAGCTCCAATCAGCATTAACATTCCGTTGATATCCGCGTGCATGCAATCAGTTTCAGATGACAATATGGCGATTGCTTTAGCACGAGAAGGAGGATTAGCATTTATTTACTGTTCACAGCCAATCGAGAAACAAGCTGAGATGGTCGAGAAAGTTAAACGATACAAAGCCGGATTCGTCGCGAATGACTCTGCAATTGGCCCGGACCAAACTTTAGCTGACATTCTCAGGCTCAAAGAACAAACCGGACATACGACGGTCGCAGTAACTCAGGACGGGAGCTTGAAGGGAAAATTATTAGGGATTGTAACGAGCAGGGATTATCGAGTGAGCCGGACAAATCTTGACGTGAAAGTTAAAGACTTTATGACCCCAATTGATAAAGTAATCTCGGCTAAAGACGGCGTAACTCTGAGTGAAGCTAATGATTTACTCTGGGAACATAAACTAAACGCGCTTCCTGTTGTTGATAATGACGGACATATGGTAGCGTTCGTGTTCAGAAAAGATTATGACATGCACAAGGAAAATCCGCTTGAACTTCTCGACGCAAAAAAACGTTTCATGACAGGAGCAGGAATTAACACGAGGGATTATGAGCAAAGAGTTCCTGCACTCGTGAAGGCCGGAGCTGATGTACTTTGCATTGACAGTTCAGAGGGTTTTACGGAATGGCAAAAGCGAACGCTAAAATGGGTACGTGAGAATTACGGCGATAACGTGAAAGTCGGCGGAGGAAATGTTGTAGATGCTGACGGTTTCAGATTTCTGGCAGAAGCTGGAGCTGACTTTGTGAAAATTGGAATTGGCGGCGGCTCAATCTGCATTACTCGTGAGGCAAAAGGAATTGGACGAGGACAAGCCACATCAATAATTGAAGTTGCTGAAGCTCGCGACAAATATTTTGCTGAGACAGGAATTTACGTTCCAATTTGTTCTGACGGCGGTATTGCTATGGATTATCACATAACGTTAGCTTTAGCAATGGGCGCGGACTTCTGCATGCTTGGACGATATTTTGCCCGTTTCGACGAAAGCCCGACTAATCGCGTAATGGTCAACGGGAATTACGTAAAGGAATATTGGGGCGAAGGAAGCTCACGAGCAAGAAACTGGCAGCGTTACGACAGCGGCGATGCTTCTCAGGCGAAACTTTCATTTGAAGAGGGAGTTGACAGCTACGTTCCTTATGCCGGCAGTTTACGTGAGAATGTCAATGAAACTCTGAGCAAGATAAAATCAACTTTCTGTAACTGCGGAGCTTTGAACTTGGCCGAACTTAGAGATAAGGCAAAATTGACGCTCGTATCACCTGTTACACTTATGGAAGGCGGAGCGCACGACGTAATCATGAAAGAGGCAGTGAAACGGAGCAAATGAGATTATATATTTTCCCCCTTGTTTAGAGCATGGGGGATTTTTTAACACTCACAAGAATATCACGAATGACGCGAGACTTCCGGCAATCATGATTATCAATGTCCTTAAGAGTGAGAATTTCAGTTCACGGCAGACAAAGAATATCAGCGTTGAAGCTCCGATAAACGCGAGAAAGTAATTCCAGCTGATGAAGTCCGGGAAAATTCCGACGAAGAAATTAGCAATCTTATCGAACAGAATAAAAACTCCTTCGACGGCCCAAGTATAAATCATCTGAAGAGTTTTCACGATTAACGACACGAAGCCCATTATGAACGCGAACGAGAAATACAACGGAGCAAACAAGTTCAGAATAACGCCGACAACTGGAGTTTCTCTGAAAGAGTAAGAGACCTGAGGAAAAGTTACGAGCCAAATTGCCGGACTGAATATGAACACCGAAAATTTTTTGCGTGGAAGCGAGCATATCAACATTGCGGCAAGAACTGAGAGCCTGAAGCCGATATCCCAGAACATAAACGGAGAATAAAGCAACAAGCTCACTCCTGCAACGCTCACAGTGTTAATTCCTGAAATTGGCCGGTTAATAACTCGCGCGAATAATCCCACTTGAAGCATTAAGCCCGCACGCAAAGCACTAGTCGCGCAACCAGTCAACAAAATATACGTCCACATGATTAACGAGAGCACGAAAATATTTCTGCTGAAGATTAAGCTCATGCACAAAATCACTAAGCCGACGTGAAAGCCTGAAACAGCGAGCAAATGACTTGTTCCCCAGCGTCGATGAGAGATATTCAGCGTGTAATCTCGTTCTCCTAACATTGCTTTGATGTAAGCGGCTGTACGTTCGGGCATATGAATGCTGACGTAACGGGAAATTCTGTATCTCAATCTCGCAAAGCTGAACTTAACCGGCAACTCTTGATATTCATAAAGTTTCAGCCAGGAATTAACGCCTTGAGCACGCCAAAATTTAGCCTCGTCGAATTTTCCTGAGACGTTGAAAGTTTGAGTAATTCCGTCAAATTTTATTCTCGTTCCCGGCATAATCTCAGCAAATTGCAACTTTGCCGCTAATTTCCCGTAATTTTCCGTGTCAATCTCAGCAACGTAAATTCTTCCCCATTGCCGCAAATTCGTAATTGTTCCGCTTTCGTTTGTAATCGCTTGTTCTTGTGAGACATTCGGCCTCGAAACTTCATAGCCAACTCTAAACGAGCATAACAAGGTAAAAGCTAGCGTGAACAGGAAAACTCGCCATTGTTCGGGATAATCATATTCGTACGAGCAGAACATTACGCCGATGAAAATTAACGGAACGCCGAAAATTAACGCGAAAATACCTGCCTTATCGTAAAGAGCTAAGCCGGAGATTAACGCGATAAACACTCCCAACATTGGAGCACGCTGTAAAATTTTCATTATCTTATCTGGATTTGTGAACGCATATTTTTTAATTTAGCCTGGCCAATTCCCGAAACTTTCAGCAAATCTTCAGGCTTCGAGAAAGCGCCGTGTGATTGACGATACTGAACAATCCGTTTTGCTAATGCCGGGCCAATCCCGTTTAATCTCTGCAATTCATTTTCAGACGCATGATTTATGTCTATGAGATTTCCTGTTGATTGTGAACGAGGTGAAACGATTGAAGAGTTTTGCGAATAATTTATCCCGTTGCCGACTTGAATTTGTGAGCGAATATTATTCAGTTTAGCCTGGCCAATTCCTGACACTCTCAATAAATCTTCGGGACGCGTAAAATTTCCGTGAGTTTGTCGATAATCTATAATTCGTTTTGCTAGTGCCGGCCCAATCCCGTTTAATCGTTGAAGCTCACTTTCTGACGCGTTATTAATGTCTACAAGATTTCCATTTCCAGACGGAGCAGTGACGACAAAATTATTCTGCTGAACTCCGGGAATTCTGACTGAGTTATTTTGCTGGTTATTATTTCTCTCACCTTTCGTAGCAACATGAACATGAACTCCATCGGCTAAAGGTTCAGCGAGATTTAGCGAAGTATCATCAGCCCTTGACGTGAAACCTCCGGCAGCGTCGATCGCCTGAAAAATTCGCGAGTCCTCAGAAAGTTTGTAAACTCCCGGACTTTTTACGGCTCCTGTTACGTAGACATACCAGATTTTTGCGGGGATTTCGGCTTTTTCGGGTTCAGGTTCAGGCTGAGTTTGTTCGACTATGACGGGTTTAGTTTGAGGCCGTGAGCTTGGCTCTGAGGGCATAAGAAACATCGTAACTGCTCCGGCAATCAGGAGTAAGACGGCTCCGGAAGCTGTGATAATCGTTTTAGTGCTGAAGTTCGGCATTAGGGGGTCTCCTTTTTGCATAAATTATATTATGTTTTTCCCGTAAATTTTACCTGTTAATTCTCGTTAGCATTGACGCGGTTTTATCCCACGCATAAAATTATTCACATTCATAATTCATAATTCATAACAGAAGGGATTGACAGAATTATATTCACATCAGCAAATTTCTTATTGCCCAATCTCGATGATTTATCAAAATGGGCCGTAATAGCTTGCGATCAATTTACTTCGGAGCCGGATTACTGGGAAAAAGTAAAGGACTTCGCTGGCCTTTCACCTTCAGCATACAATTTAATTCTTCCGGAAGCCTTGTTGAGTGAAGCTAATTCGGAAAAAATTGCGCAAATAAATTCCATGATGAATTATTATCTCGAGGCAAAAATCTTCACGGAATATAAGAACTCGTTTATTTATGTAGAACGTGAATTACTCGACGGCTCAACCAGACGTGGGATTGTCGGAGTGATTGACATTGAGGAATATGATTACAAGGAAGGCTCAACGTCGAAAATTCGCGCGACCGAAGAGACCGTGAAAGAGAGAATTCCTCCGCGTAAAGCTGTTCGGGAGAATGCCGCGCTTGAACTCTCTCATGTAATCTTGCTCTGTGATGACGAGAAGCGTGAAATTATTGAGCCTCTGACAATCTCGAAACACTCAATGAAGAAACTCTACAGCTTCAACTTAATGTTCGGCGGCGGGAAAATTCAAGGCTGGTTAATTCATGGCGACAGCGCACGAGCTTTGAACATGCGGATTGCTTCATACGTAAAACGCAAGAGTAAGGATTTATCGCTAGTTTTTGCGGTTGGCGACGGAAATCATTCACTTGCGGCGGCTAAATCTTGTTACGAAGAGGGCTTCACGTCTCGTTATGCAATGGTTGAGCTTGAGAATATTCATGACAGCGCACTGAAGTTTGAGCCAATTCACAGGATTATCAAGAACGTTGACACCGAAAAATTTATCGCTGAACTCCAGAGGACAATTTGCGTGAAGAGTGCAAAAAATTCATGGCCGATAAAATATTATTCACACGGAAAAAACGGAACAATCTACATCGACAAATCAAAAGGAGCTTCGGCGTTAATCGTCCTGCAAAGATTTCTTGATGAATATATTGATGAGTATCATTGCGAAATAGATTACATTCACGACATGGAAGCATTAATGAAACTTTCGAGCGAAGAGAATTGCGTCGGCTTTGAACTTCCCCCGTTTGACGAGAAGGCAAAAAGTGAGTTCTTCCGTGTAATCTCTGAGTCCGGCGTGCTTCCTAGAAAAACTTTCTCAATGGGACATGCTCAAGAGAAACGCTATTATCTCGAAGCCAGAAAAATAAAATAGGGAGAAAAAATAATGCTTGCTGACTTGGGATTATTTTACTGTGCATTATTCTGGGGATTAAGTTTTCCGGTCATGAAAATTTTAGTGAGCGTTTACCCGACTTGCTGGCTTTTGTTCGTGAGATTTCTTGCAGGAGCTTTGATGATTTACGTCGTCTTTCACAAGAGAATAAATAAATCCATCCGCAATGACTTCAAAGGAGGCGTAATAATCGGAGTTCTTTTATTCTTAGCGGCAACAACTCAGACGCTCGGCTTGAATTACATTGACTCCGGACGAAACGCTTTTATCACGTCAATTTACGTAATTCTTGTTCCGTTATTCTTATGGGTAATCAAGCGTAAATTTCCCGGATGGTTCACACTTGCGGCGGCCGTAATCTGCGTTGCTGGAATGTATTTACTCGCTGGCGATAATCTCTCAGGAAAAATTAACATTGGCGACGTTCTGACGATGTTATGCGCGGTATTCTTTGCTGTCCAGATTATAGCGATAAGTCATTACACGCAGGGAAGCGACCCGTTGACTTTGAGCTGTGTAGAATTTTTCACGCTTGCCGTTCTGTCGTTCATAAGCTCATTAATTTTCGAGACACGAACGGAGATTATCAACGTCCCGACATTATGGGGATTATTATTCATGATTTTTTTCTGCACGTTCGGATGTTATGCCGTCCAGATTTGCGCCCAGAAATACGCCGAACCAAGCCATGCGACAATAATTATGAGCCTCGAAGCAGTCTTCGGACTTGCGAGCGGGATAATATTTCTCGGTGAAAAAATTTCGTTCAAAGCCGGAGTAGGTTGTGCATTAATATTTATTGCTGTGTTAATCTCGGAATTGGCCCCGTTAATTCGCAAAAAGAAATGAGGAGCTGAAAATGTCAAATTTCTTCACTGAGACAAACTGGCTGTTAATATTCTCGTTAATTTTGGGGTCTGCGGCTCTTGCTGTACTCGGCGACATTGTAGGCTCAAAATACGGCAAAAAGCGATTATCAGTCTTCAAACTTCGTCCCAAGCATACGAGCAGATTAATCACGGCATTAACGGGAGGATTTATCGCAATCGGAATTTTGGCGGTAATGTCTGCTTTCTCTCAGGATGTCCGTACAGCTTTATTCGGTATGAAGATGTTGAAGCAGCAATTATATGACTTGCAATTTCAGCTGACACAAAGCGAAGAGAACACTACGCAGATGAGGGTTTCATTAGCTGAAGCGTCGGCGAGTTTGGATCTTACTGGGTTTGAGCTTGACACGATGCGCAACGAGAAAATTATTCTTGAACAGGAAAAACGTGAACTCGAAACGTCGTTATTAATCATGCGTGAGGAGTTACAGCAGATACGTCATGACTTGAAGGCTCTCCGAAGTGAATCAATCGCTTTGAACGCTAATGTCTTGCTTGGACAACGAGCTTTTGAGCCTGGAATGTCCCGTGAAGAAATTGTGAAAGAACTTGACGCGCTTAAACAAACTGTGAGATTGAACGTTCTCGCTAAAATTTCGGACCAGGCATTTACTCGGCTTCGTGATATTCCGATTGAGTTTGACGCTGAGACGGAAAAAGCGTTAATTGATGAGCTTGCAAATTCTGACGAAAGGCAATACGTCCGGGCATTATCAGGGGAAAATTACGCGTTCGGTGAAAATTTAAGGATTGTGATTAAATTGGAAACAGGAACGAGCATTTTAACTTACAGGAGTGGCGAGCCGGTTTACAGAAAATTTTTCATGAATGACCGTGAAGAAACGAAGACTACAGCCGAAGGACTTCTGCATACTTTTTTGCGCGACTTGAGAAATAAGGCCGTCAACGATGGAATTTTGCCTGACCCTGCGACTAATAACGTCGGAACTCTCGAGGGAGAAGCATTCTTTAACGCCGTCGAAGAACTCAGCTCAATAACTAATCCCGTCATAATCAGCGCAATAGCCTCTGGAGATATTTATACTGAAGGCCCGGTTGTGATTGATTTAATTTTTGAGGAATAATCATGACATCTCACGTGATAATTTACACTGACGGCGGAGCTTCACCAAATCCCGGACGCGGAGGCTGGGCGGCAGTTCTTTACTCACCATCTCATGACGCAACCCGCGAGATTTACGGCTCTGAACCTGAGACGACGAATAATCGCATGGAACTTACGGCGGCGATTAAAGCTCTTGAAGCCCTGAAGAGACCTTGCGAAGTTGATTTACACACGGATTCTTCATACTTGCAAAATGCTTTCGTCAAACGCTGGCTGTCGAACTGGAAACGCAAAAACTGGAAGACTTCAACCGGAAGCGACGTTTTGAACCGGGACTTATGGGAAAGATTGCTTGAGCTCACGAAAATTCATAAAGTTTCCTGGCATTGGGTCAAGGGGCATGCTGACGACGAGAGAAATAATCGCTGTGATGAACTCGTGAGAATTGCTCGTGATGAAATTTAAGCGTTTATGTGAATATTTCTTACATCTTTTATGGCCGGTAAATTGTCCGGTTTGCGGTCGTCCTGGCGTGGAAATCTGCGATGAATGTTTAAGCTCAATTTTTCCTGAGAAAGTTTTCACGTTCAAGCTCGACGATTTAACGATAAAATCAATTTCACTCTACAACGATGAACTTCATGAAGTCTTAAGCGCGCTAAACGACGAGGAATTACAACGGGTTTATCGGGCTTCAGGCTTCAAGTTGGCTGAAATATTCTCATGTCCTGATGATATTGACTTAATTATTCCTGTTCCCTCACGTTTCAATAAGGCTCAAGAAATCGCGAAAGGTCTCGGCCAATCTTGGGGAATAAAAGTTTTTGACGACGCTAAATTTACGGACGATAGAAAAAGTTTTGTACTTAACGAGAAAGTTAAAGGTTCACGAGTTCTGATTGTCAATGATATTTTCGTAACAGGCTCTACACTCTCGAAATTGGCCGGAGCATGTGAGGATTACGGCGCTGAAGTTGTGAGTGCATACGTCTGTGCTTCGGTGAAACCCGTAGAAATTTTCACACAAGAGACGAAGACAGAAATTTTTACGCCTAAGCATAAATCGACATTACAAGTTTTACTGCCGCCGTATTTCGAGCTCGTCCCAATCATAAACACGTTCGGAAGTCTTGAAGTCCGTTCGGCTATGATAAATCCGGAAGAAGTCAAAGGGCTTAATCAATTTGAAGCGGGCTTACAGATGGCTGAATTTTTCGAGGAGACAGAAGCAGATTATCTAATTCCCGTTAACTCTCAAGCTCAAGAACTCGCAAAAGGAATGTCCGAACATTGGGGGATTGAAAGCGTTAATCTCACGCAAAAACTTTCAGGCTCAAAAGTTGCGATAGTGGATTACGTCTGCACTGACGGTGAAAAATTGCTCGAATTGGCCTCAGAATGTGAGAGATCCGGAGCAATCATCGTGTGTGCGTATGCTCTCGTATGTTCGGGCTTGAAACTTGGCACTCACAAACTTGGCAATCTGAGCATGAATATTCTTGAGGGCCTGAAAACTTTTGATGCCAATTCCGGGAAAATTGCGGCTGAGAAATTCGGCGAGCCTGAAGCGGATTGCCTAATCCCAATCAACTCAAAGTTTCATGAACTCGCTGAAGGAATGTGCGAAATTTGGGGAATTAAGATTTTGACGAGTGATAAAGTTTCGGGCTTGAGAGTTTCGATTATCGGCGATGACGTGAATAAAATCCTTGAGCTTGCTTCGGAATGTGAGAGGGCTGGAGCTTTCGTGATTTGCGCGTATCTTTTCGGTGAACTTGGAATGATACGGGAGCTTGACGAGCGGGAGACAGCAAAATTATTCTCACCTGAGCCAATTAAACGAATTATCGGCGGACTTGAAATTTATTCTGCTGGACTTTACACCGAAGAGATGAAGGCTTTAGTCTGGGATTTCAAGTTTTTCGGCAAAAAAGAACTCTGTGAACCGACGGGCCGAGCAATCGCAAAATTCATAACGAAGCCCGAAATTGATTACATTATTCCAGTTCCGTTGCACATTAACAGCAAGAGAAATTACAACCAGACTTACGAGATTTCAAAAGGGATTAGCGAAATTTGGGGCGTAAAAATTCTCGAAGCTGCCGAATGGTCGCGTGAAATTCCCAAGCAAGTCGGATTGACGGCACAAGAGAGACGAAAAATTACTCCTGACGATTTCAGAATTACGCAAAATATTTCAGGCTTAAGAATTGCTCTTGTTGATGACATTTGCACGACGGGTTCAACATTGAGGGCTTTAGCTTCAGCGTGTGAGAGTTCCGGAGCAAAAGTTATTTACACATTCACATTAGCTTCAACAAATTAGTATAATTCCTGTGAGGTGATTTCAATCTTGCAGAATAATAATTCATCTAATCCTTCAATGGTACGTCATGCTGTGTTCATGATGGCCGGAACGTTATTGAGCCGTATTCTTGGGCTTGCACGTGAAATTCTTGTTGCTGCGTTTTTCGGAGCTACAAAATCGATGGACGCTTTCAACGTAGCTTACACGCTTTCAAATCTTGCTCGTCAGTTACTGGCTGAAGGAGCATTATCGGCGGCGTTTGTCCCAGTTTTCTCGCAAACGTTAACGAAGAGCCGGGAGAAGGCAATTGCTTTAGCTCGCGGAACTATGACGGTGTTATTATGTCTCACATTTTTTGTCGTCGGGCTTGGAATTTTGGGAGCTCCTGCGCTTGTTCACATTATGGCTCCTGGTTTCGATGAAGCTAATCACGCGTTAGCTGTCGGTTTAACTCGGTGGATGTTCCCGTTCTTGATATTTATCTCGCTTGAGGCGTTGACGATGGGCGAGCTGAACTCGTTAGGTTCGTTCTTTATTCCTGCGTTGTCTCCGGCCTTCAGCAATCTTGTATTCATAATCACAGCTCCATTCTTTGCGGCAAAATTTGGAGTTTACGGCTTGGCTCTCTCAGTTTTGAGCGGGGGATTTGCGCATTTTATGACACAATGGCTTTGGGGCTTCAAGATGAAAGCTCCTCTTTATCCGATTAAGCCGGACTTGAAGGATAATGATTTACGCCGCATTATGAAATTATTTATCCCTTATGCTGCCGGACTCTCGCTAAATCAAGTCAATCCGGTAATCAGCCGAATGTTAGGTTCATTTTTGCAAGAAGGGAGTATTTCCGTCCTGAACTATTCGAACAGGATTTTGCAATTGCCGCTCGGATTATTCGTAATCGCGATTTCCCAAGCAGTTTTGCCGCAATTATCTCGTGCAAAGGATGACGATGAATTTATTATGACATTGAGGCAGGCCGTAAGATTTGCATTATTCGTAGTAATTCCTGCGTCGCTCGGAGTTATTGAGATATCGCGTGAGTTCGTTCATATTGTCTTTGTTCGCGGTCAATTCGGAGCTTGGGCATGGTCAGCAACTTCTTCAACTTTAGCTTTCAGCATGCTTGGACTTCCCGGAATGGCTTGTTCAACAGTTATTATGCGCGCGCTTTATGCGTTGTCAATGCCGAAAGAAGCCTTCAAGGTTACGAGTTTCAGCGTTTTATCGACGGCAATATTCTCGTTAATTCTAGTTTATCCAATGGGCTATAACGGTTTAGCTCTTGCTCCGGGAATTGCTTTTACTTTGTCGGGAATGTTGGGATTATATTATGTTCGTCGGAAAATTGGCCGTCCCCTGAAAATAATTACGTCAAAAGTTTTAGGAGATTATTTCATTGCGCTTACTGTTCTTGACGCTTCGATTATGCTTTACAAATTTTTATGGCCGTATAATCCCGCCGGAAGTCTCGTGCTTAGAGCCTCATGGATTTTGGGCGTAATAGCACTCAGCGCAGGAATGTATTCAATCGTTACGTTCAAGATGAAATTTGAGGAATGGGGATTATTACGTCAAGCCTTCAAGAGATAAGCTATAATTACACGAAAAATTACGCATGAAAAATTTAGGAGAGTGTTATATTTGGCATTTACAGTTTGTGTATTGACGGCCGCGACAAAACGAGACACGTATATTGCGAGCTACATTGCTGGTGAAGCTCCTGTTACGGGCCATGACGTTATGAGCGAGATGATTACGAAGCACGACATGCCTCAACGAAGGGTTATAGCGTGGTTCGTGAATAATTATACGCGCCCATTAGACTGGATTGTTGACGAGGATGCTACGGTTGAGTTTATTGCGTCGACTTCTCCGATGGGCCAGAGAATTTATAAACGTTCATTAGGATTTGTGTTGATTATCGCGTGTGCAAGAGTTTTAGGGAAAAAGATTAGCTTGAAACATTCAATTGCTGACAGTCATTATTTTGAACTCGAAGAAGGGAATTTTACTCAAGCCGACGTTGACAAAGTTAAAGCTGAGATGCTCGAAATTATTAAACGAGACACGCCGATTGTCCGCGAAATTTTGACGATTGACAAGGCCCGAAGAGTTTTTCAGCGTCAAGGTGAGAATGAAATTGCTGAATTATTCGTGAGAGCTAATCTAGATCCCGTTGAAGTTTACCGATGCGGAGAACGTTACGGATATTTTTGCGGAGGACCTCTTGCGCCTTCAACCGGAGCTTTGAGAATGTTCGACTTAATTTTATACGAGCAGGGAGTTTTGTTGCGTTTTCCGAACCCTGAAGCTCCTGAAGAATTGCCGGAATTAAAGCTAGATCCTTCAATGGGAAAAGTTTTCTTTGATTATGCTCATTGGCTGCAAGTTTTGGACTTGAATTATCTGAACAAGTTACATCATAGAGTTACAGAAGGGAAAATTCAGGAGTTAATCTTAATCGCCGAAGCCTTTCACTCTCAATCACTTGGTAACATCGCCGAAGATATTGCAGATAAACCTGTCAAAGTTGTAACGATTGCCGGGCCTTCAGGTTCAGGGAAGACGACATTCTCGGAACGCTTGAAAGTGCAGTTAATGGTCTGCGGAAAAACTCCTGTAACTCTTCCGTTGGATAATTATTTTAAAGAACGCGAGGACAGCCCCAAAGATGAGACGGGCGAATACGATTATGAACGACTTGACGCTTTAGATTTGGATTTGCTCGAGGACAACTTGACGAGAATTTTAGCGGGTGAAGAAGTCATTACTCCTGTATATAATTTCATCACTGGCAAGAAAGAACCGGGCAAAATTATCAAGCTCAAGCCTTCTGACGTTCTAATCATGGAAGGTATTCACGGCCTTAATGACCATATTTTAGCGATGCTTCCGGAAAGTTCACGCTACGGAGTTTTCGTTTCGCCATTGACCGGAATTTGCATAGATCCTCATAACAGAACGAGCACGGGCGATAATAGATTGTTACGTCGAATAATCCGTGATTACAGGACGCGCGGGAAATCAGCTCAGGTTACGCTTGAAGTTTATCCAAAAGTTATTAGGGGAGCGAAAAAATACATATTCCCTTATCGAAGCCGGGCCAATGCAATTTTCAACTCGTCGCTGCCTTATGAACTCGGAGTGTTGAAGCCTTATGTTGAGCCGTTATTACACACGGTTGATGAGAACTCCAGCGTCTTTAGCGAGGCATTGAGACTGTTGAATATCTTGCGTTTCGTGCCGGCTTTGAACAATGACGGTATCCCTAACAATTCCGTAATTCGTGAGTTTATCGGCGGAAGCTGTTTAGACGTGTAAATTTTACTCCAGGAGGTTTTAATAATGTTAAGAAAAGTTTTAGCGTTTGCATTCGTCCTAGTCATTGCGTTAGCTTCAGTGTCATTTGCGGCTCCTGTTCCTCCGTCAAAAGGTCAATGGGCCTGGCCTCTTGAGAGTTCATTACGGCTTTATGAGAAGGCTGATAGATATTCTGAATATTCGACCGTCAAGATGCCTGCAAAGTGGCTCAGTGTTCCTAGCGCTGTTCGAGATGATGATAATTACCTCTGGTACAAAGTAAGCGTCAACGGCAAAACCGGCTGGCTTCCTCAGAACGGAATACGCTTAAAGATGGGCGGAAAAAGTAAATCAGCCTCGAACCTTTACAAGAATTACGTGAAGGCCCGCAATAAAATCATGTCAAAGCCTGGAGACTGGAGCAGGGACAACGATGACGGAACGATTACGTACACTGCTGATGACGGCGAATTTCGAGTTGTAAAGGGCAAAAAGAGCGTCGAGGATGTTTACTTCCAAACGTCTGACGGCGGCATTTGCAAACAATTTTTCGGAACTGACTTAATCGGCATGTATCAGTCAGACTTACGAAAGAAGCTCGGAACTCCTACAATGCGAGAAACTCCTTTTGAGGATCCGGAGATTAGCATACTTTCGTTTGAGCTTGCTGATAAAGATTTGACGTTATCAATCACTGAACGCCGCGAAGATGGTGATGATGAAGGGCAGGTTATCACGGTTGAGCTTTACAAGGGAAGAACTGGCAGCCAAGATTAAATTTTGAACGCGCAAATCTTCCTTGTTGCAATTCTTCTTGACCAGGCGTTAGGAGACCCGAAAAATTTTCCTCATCCTGTAATCTTAATCGGGAAAATTATAGACTTCTGGCGCAAAATTTTTCTCACTGATACTCATTCATTCATTCAGGGCCTCGCTGTCTGCATAATGACGCTTACGACAACGGGGCTTTTAGTCTTCATAATTCTATACATCTCAGACTGCAATTTTCTCGTTCAAGTTTACTTGCTTTATTCTGCGCTGGCCTGGCGGGACTTGAAGGATGAGACTGCGAAAGTTGTTGAGGCCTTAATGCGAAAGAATTTACCCGAAGCCCGAAAATATTTATCGTTCGTAGTTGGCCGGGACACTCAAAATCTCAATGAGACCGAAATTTTGAGAGCATTAATTGAGACCATAGCTGAAAATTCAGTTGACGGCGTATTTTCCGTGATGTTTTTTGCGATAATAGGCCAATTCATAAACGCTTCTTATGGAATGGCTTTATGCGTCTGGATTTTTAAGGCGGCAAGCACTCTTGACTCAATGATAGGCTATGAAACTTTTCATGAGTTCGGAACAGCGAGCGCGAGGCTTGATGACATTCTGAACTTTTTACCGGCTCGACTTGGCGGAATAATTATAATCTTGGCCGGAGCATTAACAGGCTGTAATGTGAAACGAGCTATGAAAGTTTTTCTGAATGACAGATTGAAGCATAAAAGTCCGAACAGTGCACACGGAGAAAGCGCATTTGCCGGAGTTCTTGACGTGAGATTAGGAGGAGGAGCGTTTTATTATGGGAATTTTGAGCCTCGTCCGTCGATTAATCTTGATGGAAGAGAGCCGGAAATTGTTGACGTTACGCGAGCATGGAAATTGCTTGATGTCTCGTGTTCACTCTTCGCGTTTGTGATAATATCTCTTTCATGCAAAATATAATTCACGGAGCTAACCCCGAAAATCTTTATCACGCTTTCAATATTCCGATGCCTGATAGAATTATTGACTTCAGCACGAATGTTAACGTTCTCAAGTGGCCGAAAGTGAATATTAATCTTGAAAAATTAGCGTCAAGTTATCCGGATATAGAATGTTCAAGGCTCAAGCAAATTATTTCTGAACGAGAGGGAATTTCTCAGCAAAGAATTTTATTCACGAACGGGATTAATCAGGCGATATTTTTGCTCGCAAGATTATTTGAGAATGACACAGCTATTCTTCAGCCGAATTACTCAGAATACAAGCGGGCGTTTAAGAATGCTCATGACATTTTCACACTCGAAGACATCGGCCAATTTCAGAATATAATCATCACGAACCCGAATAATCCGACGGGGAAATTCATAAAGCTCGCCGAAGTTATAAGCTCATTTCCCGACAAAATATTTATCGTTGACGAGGCATATATAGACTTTCTGCGTGAGATTGAGCCTGAAAGATTATGCGATTTTGACAACGTGATAATCCTGCGTTCACTCACAAAAATTTTTCACTTAAGCGGCGTTAGAATAGGCTACGTCATCGCGAATGAGCAAATAATTTCAGCCTTGAAGAACTTTATGCCGACTTGGAGCGTTAATGCGATTGCGCAAGAATTAGCTTCACAATTTTTACTCAACGAAGATTTTTGCATGAGGACAAGAAATTTTTACCGTGAGAATACGCCGAAATTCATGAACGCGATTAGAGACTTGGGATTTGACGTGATGAGTTCGGACGTAAATTATTTTTTGATTAAAGTTGCGAATGATATTGAGACGATAAAATTTTTGCTGAAATCTGGAATTGTTGTGCGTCATACTCGGAATTTTGCGGGATTACAAGCTGAAGAGTTTAAGCCCGACCGTCTGCTCCCACCC